>JBCKNM010000039.1:0-15913 GCA_038902775.1 Polaromonas sp. | reverse complement strand
TGATAGGCACATCGGCAGCGTCCTGCAAGCGCAATATTTATAATTATGAATTTAGTTTTGTGTTTCATAACGACCAGCCGGAGACCGCTTTCATGACCAGCTACGCAGATTTTTACCGTCAGTCGATTGACCAGCCCGATGCCTTCTGGACAAGCCAGGCCAAACTCATTGACTGGTTTAAGCCGTTTGATCGCGTCTGCAACTATGACAAGCCGCCGTTTGCCAACTGGTTTGAAGGCGGAAAAACCAACCTGTGCCACAACGCGGTAGACCGGCATGTTGCCACTCGTGGTGACCAAGCCGCGCTGATTTATGTGTCGAGCGAAACCGGTGTTGAAAAGATCTACAGCTTCAAGGAACTGCATGTTGAAACGCAGCGCATGGCTGCCAGCCTGAAGGCGCTCGGCGTAGGCAAGGGTGACCGTGTGCTGATCTACATGCCGATGATGGCCGAGGCCGCTTTTGCCATGCTGGCCTGCGCGCGCATTGGGGCGATTCACTGCGTGGTGTTCGGCGGTTTTGCCAGTGGCTCTTTGGCATCGCGCATTGATGATGCATCGCCTAAAGTCATCGTCAGCGCCGATGCAGGCTCGCGTGGCGGCAAGGTGGTGGCGTACAAGCCGCTGCTTGATGAAGCCATGCGTTTGTCAAACCACAAACCCGAGTCTGTGCTGCTGGTTGACCGCAAGCTGGCACCGATGGACATCACCCCTGGCCGCGACCATTTGTGGAGCGACTTGCGTGCGCAAAACATGGACGCAAGTGTGCCGTGCGAATGGATGGATTCAACCGACATCAGCTACACCATTTACACCAGCGGCACCACTGGCAAGCCCAAGGGTGTGCAGCGCGACACCGGTGGTTATGCCGTGGCGCTGGCCGCCAGCATGAAGCACATTTTTGATGGCCGCGCGGGTGAAACCTATTTCTCCACCAGCGACATCGGCTGGGTTGTGGGTCACAGCTACATCGTCTATGGCCCGCTGATTGCCGGCATGGCGACCATCATGTACGAAGGCCTGCCCACGCAGGGCATGGACGGCCAGCCCAATGGCGGCATCTGGTGGAGCCTGGTTGAAAAGTACAAGGTCACGGCGATGTTCAGCGCACCAACGGCGGTGCGGGTTTTGAAAAGGCAAGACCCGGCGCTGCTGAAAAAATATGACCTGTCGAGCCTGCGTGCGCTCTTTTTGGCCGGCGAGCCGCTCGATGTACCCACAGCGCGCTGGATCAGCGAGGGCCTTAACGTGCCCATCATCGACAACTACTGGCAGACTGAAACAGGCTGGCCGCTCATCACGATTGCCAATGGGGTCGAGAAAAAAGCCAGCAAATTCGGCAGCCCCGGCATACCCATGTATGGCTACAAGGTAAAAATTCTTCACGAATCCACTGGCGAAGAGCTGACGCAGCCCAACGAAAAAGGCGTGCTGGTGATTGAAGGCCCAACGCCGCCCGGCTTTATGCAAACCATCTGGAAGGACGACGCGCGCTTCGTCAACACCTATTGGAAGTCAATACCCGGCAAGATGGTCTACAGCACCTTTGACTGGGGCATTCGTGATGCCGACGGCTACTACTTTATTTTGGGCCGTACCGACGACGTGATCAACGTGGCGGGCCACAGGCTGGGCACGCGTGAGATTGAAGAAAGTATTTCGGGCCATGCGGGTGTGGCTGAGGTGGCAGTGGTCGGCGTTGCCGACAATCTCAAAGGGCAGGTCGCCATGGCTTTTGTGGTGCCCAAGGATTCGGCGGTGATTAGCGATGCTAATGCCGCGCTAAAGCTTGAAGGCGAAATCATGAAGCGTGTCGATGGCGACCTGGGTGCAGTGGCTAGGCCATCCCGCGTGCGCTTCGTCACGCTGCTGCCCAAAACCCGCAGCGGCAAGCTGCTGCGCCGCGCCATTCAGGCGGTGTGCGAGGGCAGGGACGCGGGGGATTTGACGACGCTGGATGACCCCGCTGCCTTGCAGCAGATCAGGGAGTGTGTGGCATCGTAGTTTTTAAACGGGTTTGATGATGGAATTCGGAATCAGGTCATTGTCAAAAATCACCAGTCGCTCGGCAAATTTAAGCTCGCCCTTTTCGCCCCCTTCGCGCGTGAGTTTGTCGATGTAGCGGCCTGAGAAGTGGTTCAACAAATCTGGGGATGCCAATCTCAGTGAAAGTCTGAAAAACCGAGGGAAATTGGGCGCTTTAGCCTCAATTCCGATTTATTCAACAACGCCGTGTAAACCATCCCATAGCCATCATTTCTTGGTCTTGTCACACTTCAGTGGCACAATCTGGGTTGTCTCTGAAGGCTCTTCCTGCCACAGTCGCATCCGCCAATCGGTTCAGCCGTGCTAGCGGAAGGTTAATAATTAGCCATAACGTAGAAGTTATGGCCACTAATGTTTCCCCAAGGGAAACGGAGGTCAGCGCATATGAGCAATATTTCGAGTAATGGCTCGCAGACAGTTTCGTCTGCATCGTCAATCTACGCCGCCTATAACGGCAACACCTATCTCTTCGGCGGCAATGCGCCGTATGTCGAGGAGATGTACGAAAACTACCTCGCCAACCCCGGTAGCGTCTTGGGCAGCTGGCGCGATTATTTCGACGCGCTGCAGAACGTGCCTGCGGTTGACGGCAGCAACGCCAAGGACATTGCTCACCAGCCGGTGATCAATGCCTTTGCCGACCGCGCCAAGCATGGCGGCACCAGGGTGGTCATGGCGACCGGCGCAAATTCGGAGATGGGGCGCAAACGCGTGGCCGTGCAGCAGCTTATTGCCGCCTACCGCAACGTGGGCCAGCGCTGGGCCGATCTGGACCCCCTCAAACGCACCGAACGCGACAAGATTCCCGAGTTGGAGCCAGCGTTTTACGGCTTCAGTGATGCCGACCAGGAAACGGTGTTCAACACCAGCAACACCTTCTTCGGCAAAGACACCATGAGCTTGCGCGAGCTGATGAACGCGCTGCGCGAAACCTATTGCGGCACGATAGGCGCCGAATACATGTATGCCACCGACCAGAACCAGAAGCGCTGGTGGCAGCAAAAGCTCGAATCGATTCGCAGCAAGCCCAATTTCAGCAAGGAAAAGAAGCTGCACATCCTCGACCGCCTGAGCGCAGCCGAGGGCCTTGAGCGTTTCATGCACACCAAGTATGTGGGCCAGAAGCGCTTCTCACTGGAAGGTGGTGAAAGCTTCATCGCCAGCATGGACGAGTTGATCCAGCAGGGCGGCATCAAGGGCGTGCAGGAAATCATCATCGGCATGGCGCACCGCGGCCGGCTCAATGTGCTGGTCAATTCGCTCGGCAAGGTGCCGGCTGACCTGTTTGCCGAGTTTGACCACACCGCGCCGGAAGACCTGCCCAGCGGCGACGTGAAGTACCACCAGGGTTTCAGCTCTGACGTGACGACACCCGGCGGCCCGGTGCATTTGACACTGGCGTTTAACCCGTCGCACCTTGAGATCGTCAACCCGGTGGTTGAAGGCTCGGTGCGTGCCCGTATGGATCGCCGCGCCGACCCTAAAGGCCTGCAAGTGCTGCCGGTGCTGGTACACGGCGACGCGGCTTTTGCCGGGCAGGGCGTGGTCATGGAAACGCTGGCGCTGGCTGAAACCCGTGGTTATCACACCGGCGGTACGGTACATATCATCATCAACAACCAGATCGGCTTTACCACCAGTGACCCACGCGACAGCCGCTCGACACTGTATTGCTCCGATGTTGTCAAAATGATTGAAGCCCCTGTGCTGCACGTCAACGGCGATGATCCTGAAGCGGTGGTGCTGGCTACCCAACTGGCGCTGGACTTCCGCATGGCGTTCCAGAAGGATGTGGTGGTTGACATCATTTGCTTCCGCAAGCTGGGCCATAACGAGCAGGACACACCGGCGCTGACGCAGCCGCTGATGTACAAAAAGATTGCTACTCACCCCGGCACCCGCAAGCTGTACGCCGACAAGCTCTCAGCCCAAGGCATGGGCGAGACGCTGGGCGACGACATGGTCAAGGCTGTACGCGCTGCGCTTGATGCAGGCAAAAACACGTTTGACCCGGTGCTGACTAACTTCAAAAGCAAGTACGCCGTTGATTGGACACCGTACCTCGGCAAAAAATGGACGGATGCGGGCGACACCGCTATTCCGATGGCCGAGTGGAAGCGTCTGGCCTCAAGCATCACGACCATTCCCGCAACGGTAACGCCGCACAACCTGGTCAAGAAAGTCTATGACGACCGGGCTGCGATGGGCCACGGCGACATCCCGGTGGATTGGGGCATGGGCGAGCACATGGCGCTGGCTTCGCTGCTGGCCAGTGGCTACCCGGTGCGCCTGTCCGGTCAAGACATCGGACGCGGCACCTTTAGCCACCGCCACTCCGTGATTCACGACCAGAGCCGCGAGAAATGGGATACCGGCACTTACGTGCCGCTGCAAAACGTCGCCGAGAACCAGGCTCCGTTTGTCGTCATCGACTCCATCCTGTCGGAAGAGGCAGTGCTGGCTTTTGAGTACGGCTATGCGTCGAACGACCCCAACACCCTGGTGATCTGGGAAGCCCAGTTCGGCGATTTTGCCAACGGCGCGCAGGTCGTGATCGACCAGTTCATCGCCTCGGGTGAGGTGAAGTGGGGCCGGGTCAACGGCATCACGCTGATGCTGCCACACGGCTACGAGGGCCAGGGGCCGGAGCACAGTTCGGCGCGGCTGGAGCGCTTCATGCAGTTGTCGGCCGATACCAACATGCAGGTGGTGCAACCGACCACCGCCAGCCAGATCTTCCATGTGCTGCGCCGCCAGATGGTGCGCAACCTGCGCAAGCCGCTGGTCATCATGACACCGAAGTCGCTGCTGCGCGCCAAGGATGCGGCCTCGCCCCTGAGCGAGTTCACCAAAGGCAGCTTTCAAACCGTGATTCCTGAAAACAAGGAAGAAGTCATTAAGAAGGCGGATAAGGTCAAGCGTGTGGTCGCCTGCTCTGGCAAGGTCTATTACGACCTGGTGAGAAAGCGCGAAGAAAAAGGGATTGAGGATACCGTCATCCTGCGTGTCGAGCAGCTCTACCCCTTCCCACACAAGGCGTTTGCAACCGAGCTGAAAAAGTACCCGAATGTGACCGACATCGTGTGGTGCCAGGACGAGCCACAAAACCAGGGTGCATGGTTCTTTGTGCAGCACTACATCCATGAAAACATGCTTGATGGCCAGAAGCTTGGCTATTCGGGCCGCGCAGCTTCGGCATCGCCAGCCGTGGGTTATTCGCATTTGCATCAAGAGCAGCAAAAAGCGCTGGTGGACGGCGCATTTGGCAAGCTCAAAGGATTTTTGCTAAGCAAGTAAGGGAGTCGGAATTTTCAAATATACCTTTTCCGTCATTGCGAGCGAAGCGCGGCAATCCATGCACCCGGAAGTCATGGATTGCCGCGCTTCGCTCGCAATGACGAGTGGGTGGTACTTTTGCAATTGCCAACTCCCTAAGACTGCCAGCAAACCAAAAACCCACAAAATATACTGAAAGAAAAGCATGGCTATCGTAGAAGTCAAAGTCCCCCAGCTGTCTGAATCCGTGGCGGAAGCCACCATGCTGCAGTGGAAGAAAAAAGTTGGCGATGCAGTCGCTATTGATGAAATCCTGATTGAAATTGAAACCGATAAGGTCGTGCTCGAAGTGCCTGCACCATCAGCCGGTGTGCTGACTGAGTTGCTGGTTGCTGACGGTGATACCGTGATTGCTGAACAGCTGATTGCAAAAATTGATACCGAAGGCAAGGCTGGCGCTACAGCCTCCGCACCTGCTGCTACAGCTTTGGCTGTTGCTACTGCATCTGCACCAGCCCCTGTTCAAGCTACAGACGGCGCAATGGCTGGCGTTGCCATGCCGTCTGCTGCCAAGCTGATGGCTGATAACAATCTGGCCGCCGGTTCTGTGGCTGGCACTGGCAAAGACGGCCGTGTGACTAAAGGCGATGTTCTTGGCGCTGTTGCTGCTCCTAAATCAGTAGCTTCCGCCGTAATAACTACGGGTGCGCCAGCCGTTTCACTGCCTCAGGTTTCGAGTCCAACTAAAGCGCTTGATCTGGGTGATCGTCCCCAGCAGCGCGTGCCCATGAGCCGCCTGCGTGCCCGCATCGCCGAGCGCCTGCTGCAATCGCAATCGACCAACGCCATTCTCACGACTTTCAATGAAGTCAACATGGCTCCGGTCATGGACATGCGCAAGCGCTTCCAGGAAAAGTTTGAAAAAGAGCACGCCGTCAAACTTGGCTTCATGAGCTTTTTTGTCAAGGCGGCTGTGCATGCCCTGAAAAAATACCCGGTGCTCAATGCGTCGGTTGATGGCAACGACGTGGTTTACCACGGCTACTTTGACATCGGTATCGCAGTCGGATCACCACGCGGCCTGGTGGTTCCCATCCTGCGCAACGCTGACCAGATGAGCTTTGCCGACATCGAGAAAAAGATTGCTGAATTCGGCAAGAAAGCCGCAGAAGGCAAGCTGAGCATTGAAGACATGACTGGCGGTACTTTCTCGATCAGCAACGGCGGCACATTTGGCTCCATGATGTCTACTCCCATCATCAACCCGCCACAAAGCGCCATCCTCGGCGTACATGCCACCAAGGACCGCGCGGTGGTTGAAAACGGCCAAGTCGTTGTTCGCCCCATGAACTACTTCGCCATGAGCTATGACCATCGCATCATCGACGGCCGCGAAGCCGTGCTGGGCCTGGTGACCATGAAGGAAGCGCTGGAAGACCCGGCTCGTTTGTTGTTTGACATATAAGGAAGCTACGCATGTCCAAACAATTTGATGTCGTCGTCATCGGCGCTGGCCCTGGTGGTTATATCGCTGCCATTCGCTCAGCGCAACTGGGCTTTAACGTGGCCTGTGTTGACGAGTGGAAAAATGCCAAGGGCGGACCGGCGCTTGGCGGTACCTGTACCAATGTTGGCTGCATACCGTCTAAGGCATTGCTCCAGTCGTCTGAGCACTATGAGCAGGCTGGGCATCACTTTGCCGATCATGGCATTGAGGTCAAGGGCTTGAGCCTGGACATGGCCAAAATGATTGGCCGCAAAGACACCGTGGTTAAGCAAAACAACGATGGCCTGCAGTACCTGTTTAAAAAGAACAAAGTGACTTTCTTCCATGGTCGCGCCTCTTTTGCTGCGGCCAAAGATGGCGCTTATGACATCAAGGTTGCGGGCGCAACTGAAGAGGTGATTGCCGGCAAGCACATCATTGTGGCCACCGGCTCGAACGCGCGGGCTTTGCCGGATACGCCGTTTGACGAGGAAACCATTTTATCGAACGATGGCGCACTCCGCATGACTGCTGTGCCGAAAAAGTTGGGATTGATTGGCTCTGGCGTGATTGGGCTGGAGTTGGGCTCAGTCTGGCGGCGTTTGGGGGCGGAAGTAACGGTGCTTGAAGGCTTACCGACTTTTCTTGACGCCGTTGACCAGCAGATCGCCAAAGAGGCGCACAAGGCTTTCGTCAAGCAGGGCCTGAAGATTGAACTGGGTGTCAAGGTTGGCGAGATCAGGAGCCGCAAAAAGGGCGTCAGCGTGGCTTACACCGATGCCAAGGGCGAAGCCCAGACGCTGGAAGTCGACAAGCTCATCATCTCGATTGGTCGCGTTGCCAACACCATTGGCCTTGCGCCAGAGGCAGTTGGCCTTGCGCTCGATGAGCGTGGCGCGATTGTGGTCGATGGTGATTGCAAGACCAGTCTGCCCAATGTATGGGCCATCGGCGATGTAGTGCGCGGCCCCATGCTGGCGCACAAGGCTGAGGAAGAGGGCGTTGCGGTTGCCGAGCGCATCGCTGGGCAGCACGGGCATGTCAACTTCAACACCATCCCGTGGGTGATCTACACCAGCCCGGAAATCGCCTGGGTTGGGCAGACCGAAGAGCAGCTTAAAGCTGCTGGAAAAGCCTACAAGGCGGGTACCTTCCCCTTTCTGGCCAACGGCCGGGCACGCGCGCTGGGCGACACGACCGGCATGGTGAAAATGCTGGCCGATGCCGCAACGGACGAAATTTTAGGTGTGCACATTGTTGGCCCGATGGCAAGCGAGTTGATTGCCGAGTGCGTGGTGGCGATGGAGTTCCGCGCCAGCAGTGAAGACATTGCACGCATCTGCCACGCCCATCCTTCCCTTAGCGAAGCCACCAAAGAAGCTGCGCTGGCCGTCGACAAGCGGACGCTGAATTTCTGATTTCTGACACCGGATCACCGGCGATGTCTGTGCGTTCAGAGTACGCGTCTCAGATGAAGACGCGAGGCTACACCAGTGACCCGGCCCAGCTGCGGGCGGTGGAGGCGCTGGAACGCTGCGCCACCGAGTGGGCAGCGTTCAAGGAAAAGCGTTCGAACCCGCTGAAAAAACTCATCAACCGGCCCGACATACCGCGCGGTGTCTACATGCACGGCGGGGTAGGGCGCGGCAAGAGCTTCTTGATGGACTGCTTTTACAACGCGGTTCCGCTCAAGCGCAAGACGCGCCTGCATTTTCACGAGTTCATGCGCGAGGTACACCGGGAGTTGCGTGACCTGCAGGGCACCGTCAACCCGCTCGACGAATTGGGTAAACGCATTGCCAAACGCTACCGCCTGATTTGTTTTGATGAATTTCACGTTGCAGACATCACCGACGCGATGATCCTGCACCGCTTACTGGTCGCCCTGTTTGAAAATGGCGTGGGCTTCATCACGACATCGAATTTCAAGCCCGATGACCTGTATCCGGACGGCATGCACAGGGCCCGCGTGTTGCCGGCCATAGAACTTCTCAAGGACAAGCTGGAAGTATTGAGCGTGGACAACGGCACGGACTACCGGCGGCGCACCTTGGAGCAGCTCACGCTGTACCACAGCCCGCTTGGCCCCAATGCTGATGCAGAAATGAGCGAGTCCTTCAACAAGCTCGCCGAATCACAAGACGAAAATCCGGTGTTGCAAATTGAATCGCGCCAAATACAGGCGCGACGCAGGGCGGGCGGTGTGGTCTGGTTTGATTTCAAAACGCTGTGTGGCGGGCCACGCTCGCAAAATGACTATCTTGAGATAGCCACGCAGTTTCACACGGTACTGCTCAGTGATGTACCCGCCATGCCGGTGCGTATGGCCTCGCAAGCCAGGCGCTTTACCTGGCTGATAGACGTGCTTTACGACAGGCGTGTCAAACTCATCATGTCAGCAGAAGTTTTGCCCGCAGTGTTGTACACCGAAGGGCCATTGGCCCACGAGTTCCCCCGGACGATTTCCAGGCTTGATGAAATGCAGTCAGCAGAGTACCTGGCCCTGGAGCGCAGGAATGTGGACACGACACTCACATGAAAAAAACCACGCTATTGTTTTTATTGCTTACTGGTTGCCTGCTGGTACTAGGAGCCTGTCGGGCTTTGGGCATCGATAGCGAAAAAGAGCCCCAGCGCGGACAGTTTTTGCCGGATTTGCAGGCCCATAGCCAGGCTATGGGACAAAAAGCCGGTGAAAAATGGACCGCTGCGGCGCTTTTGCAGCCGATGCTCCCAAAGTCCGACAGGCTCCTAGCACAGCCTGTGGCGGGTGTCGCTACGGCTTCCGGTGCCACAGCGCAGGTCGTGCGGGATGGCGAACGAGACCGTATCAATACTCAACGTGCGCGCCTTGATGCGGGGTTTACGGCAGAATACATTGCCTGCTATAAAAAATTCCTGACCAACAAATGTCTTGCTGAAGTAAAAGTCCGGCGCGATGCGGTGATGGCTGATTTTCGCAGGCAGGAGATATCCCTGGATCAGCAGGAAAGGAAAGAAAAGGGCGCAGAGCAGATCCGTAAAACCGAAGAAAAGTCTTCTGCTGAAAAGCAGCAGGAGGCTGCAAACAAACGGGCTACTGCACTGAAGGACAATGAAGCTAGGCTGGAGCAGGAAAAGCAAAAAGTTGCCGATCGTGCCACCATGCAGTCAAACGAAAAATCCAATACGGATGCCGCAGCCAATCGACTCAAGAACAGTCAGCAGAAGGCCGACAGCCGCAAGAGCAAACAGGCTGCGTCTGCGGAGCAAGTGCGAAAATTCAATGAGCGTTTGGAAAAAGCCAAAGAGCGGCAGGCCCGGTACGCGCGGGATCTGGCGAATCAGACCAAACCGCCCGCCAATCCCTTGCCTAAACCGCAATAGCCGCCAGCTTCTTATCCCAGAGGCTCGAGCTTGACAATGACCAGCGACAAATTGTCGCCGCCGCCACTGGCGCGTGAGCGCGCCTTCTGGATCAGAAATTCCGCCGCCTCCCTGGGCGACAGCATGGATAAAGCCGAGCCCATTTCACTGGCGCTGAAGTAGTGCCAGACACCGTCGCTGCACGCTATGAGTACGTCCTCAGGCACGAGCTGCTTTATGAAGTGATGGGTGATGGGCGGTGCGTCCTCGGTTCCCAGGCAGCCCATGAGGATATTTGACTGGGGGTGTAGGTTGGCTTCCTCATCGGTGATTTCGCCTTTGTCCACCAGCGTCTGGACATAGGAGTGATCTACCGTGCGATGTACCAGCTTGCTGCCATGAAAGTGATAGATACGCGAGTCACCGGCATGTACCCAGTGGCAGTTACCGGCTGGATTGATGAGAAAGGCCGCCAGCGTGCTGTGTGGCTCCTCTTCGGCTGATACGGCCGTCAGTTTGATGACAGTGTGCGCCTCTTCAACGATCTGTTTGAGCAGGGCGGGCGCATCGTCCGTGTCGGGCGAGTAGCGTTCAAAAAGCTGCTTGGCCGTCAGCATCACCTGATCCGAGGCCTTGCGCCCACCGCTGCGACCACCCATGCCGTCGGCAACGATGCCCAGTATGCAACCAGAAACCCGTTGATGGCTTATCAGGTTGACCTGATCCTGTTGATAGTCCCTGTCACCCTTGTGGATGCCGGTGGATGCGGTGATTCGATAGCCTTTTGACATTTTCCAGATTGTTGGGTCACGAAGACTCGATTTATATGCGTATTCCTCGTATTATCAGTTCAAGCGGCGCATGTTGAAAAAATACCTTGGACTTATTCCGTTTCTAAATCATTTCTAGATTAGGCGCGGGTTATTGGGGTCAGACACCAATTTCGCTGCAGTGCAAGCACTGCACCCTACGGGCGAGCCAAAGGCTCGGCGAATTTGGGCTCTGACCCCAAAAACCCACGGCAAGGCGAAGCAACGACATATAGGAATGATTTAGAAATGGAATTAAACCTACATTCACCAGAACGGCACCTGATCGAACTCAAAATCGAGCATGCCGACCTCAATGCGTTGGTCGATATCACGGCTCACGCACGGCCGATTGACGAGCTCCTGCTCAGGCGTCTTAAAAAACGGCGATTGCATCTTCGCGACCAGATCGCGCAACTGGAATCCTCACTTGACACGCCTGAACCCGCCTGATGAATCTTGAGCTTGAAGTTCAGGAGGCGTTTGCTGCTAACGGCATCCTGTCTCGTGCCGCCGACCATTTTGTAGTCCGCAGCGGCCAGACCGAAATGGCGCTGGCAGTAGCGCGCGCCATTGAAGACTCCGAGGTGCTGGTCGTGGAAGCCAGTACGGGTGTTGGCAAAACGTTTTCATATCTTGTGCCAGCACTCCTCAGTGGTGAGCGCGTGCTGGTTTCCACTGCAACCAAAGCATTGCAGGATCAGTTGTTTGGTCGTGATTTGCCGCGCCTTGTAGAAGCTTTGGGTGTGCCCGTGCGCAGCGCGCTTTTGAAGGGCCGCAGCAGCTATGTCTGTATGCACCGTTTGATGCTGGCACGGCATGAGATCAGCCAGGTGGATCGCGCGCAGTTGCGCTCGCTGGCCAAAATTGAGGAGTGGGCCCCCCTTAGCCGTACCGGCGATCTGGCCGAACTGCCTGGCCTAGATGAGAGCTCCCCGCTGATCCCGCTGGTGACCTCCACGCGCGAGAACTGCCTCGGTGCGCAATGCCCGCAGTTTCGTGATTGCCACGTCTATCGCGCGCGGCGGGAAGCGATGGCAGCGGATGTAGTGGTCATCAACCATCATCTTTTCTTTGCCGATCTTGCAGTTCGTGAATCTGGTGTAGCGGAGTTGCTGCCCAGCGTGCGCATCGCAATTTTTGATGAGGCGCATCAGCTCAATGAAACAGGTGTGCAATTCCTTGGCAAAAACCTCACTACCAGCCAATTGCTTGATTTTTGCCGCGACTTGCTCGGAGCTGGCTTGCAACTGGCACGTGGGTTGGTTGACTGGCAAAGCGTGGTCGCTGGCTGTGAAAAGGCCACCAGGGAATTAAGACTGTGTGCGGGTAAAAACCAGTCGGGCAGCAAGTTGCGATGGACGGGTGCTGCGCCAGAGGGTATTGATGCGACTGCGTGGAATATGGCGCTGGAGGTCCTGCACATTGCGCTTTCCAGAGCCTCTGATGCGATTGCTACGGTCAGTGAAATTGCGTCAGACTTTACAAGACTTTTTGAACGGGCCGGGCAATTGGCCGAACGGGCGCGCGGCTTTTCGGGCGTGTGTGATGCGGGTTGTGTCAGGTGGCTGGATGTGGGGCTGCAACTGCGGCTGGTTGAGTCGCCCCTGAACATTGCGGACGCAGTTAAAACCAGACTTTTGGGAGCGCCTGGAGAGATGGCCAAATCTTGGATATTTACTTCGGCAACCTTGGGTGACGATGAAGCTTTAAGCTGGTTTACACAGCCCTGCGGCCTGGAGGCAGCCCGGATTTTGCGCGTCGGTAGTCCGTTCGACTATTCCCGCCAGTCAGCCATTTTTATTCCGCAAAATTTTCCAAAGCCTTCAGACCCATCCCATGCCTTGATGGTGGCTGAATCGGTGGCTCATTGGGCGAAACACCTGCGTGGCCGCACCATGGTGTTGACCACCACGCTCAGGGCCTTGCGGATAATTGGCGAAGCTCTGCGATTGGCATTCGAGAATTCCGCTGACATGGAGGTGCTGGTTCAGGGAGCCATGCCGAAAAGAGAGCTGATTGAGCGCTTTCGCCTGGGTAATACGCTAGATGCCTTTGGCGGGCAATGTGGCTGCGTACTGGTGGCATCGGCTTCGTTCTGGGAGGGTATTGACGTGCCGGGCGAGGCGCTTCAACTGCTGGTTATTGACAAGTTGCCGTTCCCGCCGCCGAACGACCCGATGGCAGAGGCACGCTCAAAGGCGCTGGAGGCCGAAGGGCGTAGCCCATTTCATGACTACTTTTTACCGGAAGCCGCCGTTGCCTTGAAGCAGGGTGCTGGGCGATTAATCCGTCGCGAAACAGATCAGGGTGTATTGGTGGTGTGTGACACCCGGCTGGTTTCGATGGGCTATGGCAAACGGCTGCTAAGAGCGCTTCCGTCGATGGAAAGACTGGGCTCTGAAGCGGCTTTGCTGGATCGGCTGGACAGCCTTACCAGAACTTGTACCACGGGTTATCCACCGACCTGAAGCCTTTTGTCACGAATTCGCTTTTGGGGTAGGTTTTTTTCGAGAATTCGCCGCGTGTCGTCACGCAATTGGGTCATGCCCAAGGCATCGTAGGACTTGTAGACAATGTAGGTTGCCTCTTCGAGCGCTGGCACATCGCGGTAGTCAGCAATTGCCGTTTGTGCCCGGTTGATAGCGGCAATATACGCACCGCGCGAGTAGTAGTAGCGTGCCACATGGACTTCAGACTGGGCCAGCGAGTTGACGGTGTAGCTCATGCGCAGACGGGCATCGGGCGTGTATTTGGAATCCGGAAAGCGTGTGGCCAGCTCCTTGAAGGACTCAAAGGACTCTTTGGCCGCTTTCTGGTCGCGTTCTGCCAGATCCTGACGGGAAATCGACGCAAACAGGCCAAGATTGTCATTAAAGTTAACGATGCCCTTGAGGTACAGGGCGTAATCGAAAGCAGGGCTGGCTGGGTGCAGCTTCATGAAGCGGTTCAGGGTTGCAACAGACTGAGCCTGCTCCCCGTTCTTGTATTGGGCATATGCTTTTTCAAGTTGAGCCTGCTGTGCAAGTGATGTGCCAGCCGCACGGCCTTCGAGTTTTTCAAAAAGAAGAATGGCCTTATCGTAGACACCCGAGTTGGCTTCGTCTTTTGCTTCGGAATAAAGTTTGTTCGGGCTCCAGTTGCTGGTTTGGTCTAAGGGTTTGCTTGAGCAACCGGCGAGTACAACGCAAAGCGCTAAAAAAGCTGCGACAAGCGGCGACGTATTGGGAACAACCGATAATTTGCTGGAGAACATCTCAATTGACCCCTACTAATGACTGACTCGGAACAAGACAAACAGATTATATCGACCAAGGTGTTGTTGGCCGACATTGCGGACGATAGTTTCGAGGGGGCAGCCGATATCGAAGTGGAATTGCGCGAAGTGCGTGTGCCGCTGGAAGGCCATGGAGTGCGCCTTGACCGTGTCCTGGCTGATATTGTTCCAGAGTTCTCCCGCAGCTACCTGCAGCAAATGATAGCGGCGGGGCTGGTACAGGTTAACGGTTTGAAGTTTACAAAATCCTCCGCCCGTGTCAAGGCGATGGATAGCATCAGCATCGAGTTAAAGCCTACCCCGCAAAGCCAGGCATTCAAGCCGGAAGTCATGGCGCTGGATGTGGTTTTTGAAGATGATTTTTTGTTGATCGTCAACAAACCGGCCGGTCTGGTGGTGCACCCTGCACCTGGCAACTGGAGCGGCACTTTGCTCAATGGATTGTTGGCGCGTGATGCGCGGGCCTGTCTACTGCCGCGCGCGGGCATTGTGCATCGCCTCGACAAGGACACCAGCGGCTTGATGGTGGTGGCGCGTCAGCGGCAGGTCATGGATCAACTGGTTTGCATGATTGCGGCCCGCAGTGTGAGCCGGCAGTACCTGGCGCTGGCTCATGGTGCATGGCACGGACAGAAAGTCCGCCAGGTTGAACTGGCAGTAGGGCGTGACCCGCGAAACCGGCTGAGAATGGCGGTGGTGGATCTGGGCAAGTCCTCCGGGAAAACGGCATCCACCGAGATTGCCCTCCTGCAAAGCGGGCTCCGCCACTGCCTGGTGCAATGCAGGCTGCGGACGGGGCGTACCCATCAAATTCGCGTTCACATGGCCGCGTTGGGTCATCCGCTGGTGTCTGATCAGTTGTATGGGGGGCAGCCAGTGGCTGGTTTGATGCGTCAGGCCCTGCACGCCTGCAAACTGGCTTTCGAGCATCCCGTAACCGGCCAATATATGGAGTTCAACTCCGCGCTGCCGGTTGATATACAAATGGCCATCAACGATTTGGGTTTGGGATACAATGAGGCGGAGCAAGTTTAGGGTACTTCTATAAATTCATTTTTCGGGCGAATTGCGGCGTTGCGCGGTGCTCGAAATCCTCACGTACCTAAAGTACGTTCCGGTTCCTGCGCTCCGTGCGCCTTGCACTTCATCCCGAAAATTTGAATTTCTAGAAGTACCCTTTAGGCTTGCGCAATACAGTGAACACTGCACTAGCATAGCGTTCCAGCGTGCGTCGCGCCTACAGGTGCCCTACCGACTTTTTCGGAAACAAGAAATCATGAATACGACGGATGCGAAGCGCGTCCTCGAAACGGCATTGATATGCGCACAGCAGCCCTTGCCGTTGCGAGAGATGGGTGTTTTGTTCAATGGTGAACTCACAGCCGACAGCATCAGGCTTGCGCTTGAGGACTTGCAAAACGACTGGTCAGGCAAGGGCGTGGAACTGGTGCATGTGGCTACTGGTTGGCGTTTTCAGAGTCGTCCCCAGATGCGCGAATACCTTGACAGGCTGCACCCCGAGAAACCACCGCGCTACACAAGAGCTACGCTGGAAACCCTGGCCATCATCGCTTACCGTCAGCCAGTAACCCGTGGTGATATGGAAGATATTCGGGGTGTCACCATCAACAGTCTTATCCTCAAACAGCTTGAGGATCGTGGCTGGGTAGAAGTG
>JBCKNM010000038.1:0-16012 GCA_038902775.1 Polaromonas sp. | reverse complement strand
CTATGGGCATCGCAGCGGTACAGGATGCGTTTCATGAGTGGGCGTATGACAAACCAACTGACTGCAAAGAACACACCCACCAGGGCCACTTTCAGGGCAAAACTGGTGCCATTGAAATCGGACAGCACGAGCGTGGTGACCAATGCCAGCATCGACCAGCCGATGACGTCATTGATGGCGGCGGCGCTGATGGCGATCACGCCAATTGGCGTGCGCGTCATGTTGAATTCCATCATGATGCGCCCGAGTATCGGCAAGGCGGTAATCGAAAACGCTGTGGCGATGAACAGTGCCGACGCCAGCGGATGCGCAGAGGGCGAGAGGATGGGCGCGCTGATCGTGCCCACGGTGTAGCCCAGCGCAAACGGCGCCAGCAGGCTGGCCGCCGCAACCCACAACATGGCCTTGCGGTTGCGTGGCGAGTTGAGGTGGGAGAAGTCGAATTCCAGGCCAATCTGGAACATCAATAGCACCAGCCCAATCTGCGACAACATCTGCATTGGCTCGGTCGGGGTGGAGTGGAATACGTACTGAAATGTATCGGGCGCCAGCAGCCCAAACAAGGACGGTCCAAGCAAAATTCCCACAACAATTTCACCCACAGCGGCTGATTGCCCAATGCGTATGGCGACCTCGCCGCCGATGCGCGCCGCCAGCACGATGACGGTAAGTTGCAGTAGCGTGAAAAATAGCAGTACTTCGGTTTGATGGGCGGCGATATGGGTGCTTGTGGTCATGTGGCTATTTGTCCGGAAAAGCGAGATGGCACATCAGATCATGGCGCCATTGATGGAAATGATCTGTCCACTGATGTAGGCGGCGCGCTCCGAGGCCAGAAAGCTGACGAGATGCGCCACTTCTTCAGGGCGGCCGGCGCGCTTCATGGGGACCAGCTTGGCAATGGTTGGCGCATCAAAGGCGTCCTCGCTCATGGGCGTCGTGATGATGCCGGGCGCTACCGCGTTGACGGTGATGCCACGGCTGGCCACTTCCAGTGCCAATGATTTGGTGGCCGCATGCAGCGCGCCTTTGGCTGCCGAGTAATTCACCTGGCCTCGGTTGCCGGTGACAGCGGCCACCGACGTGATGTTGATGATGCGCCCCCAACGGGTGCGAATCATCGGCATCATCAAAGGCTGGGTGACATGAAAAAAACCATTCAGTGACACGTCAATCACTTGCTGCCATTGTTCGGCACGCATAGCGGGAAACACGGCATCATCGTGAATGCCAGCATTGTTGACCAGTACCTGGACCGGTCCGTCCGCAAGCAGGAGTTCCAGCGCAGTGGCCGTGGCGGCGGCATGGGTGACATCGAAGGCCAGCGCCTGCGCCTGGCCGCCCGCCGCCTGGATTTCGTTGACTAGGCGGCGGGCGGCCTCTAGGTTGCGGTTGGCGTGCACGATGACGTGAAAGCCATCGACGGCCAGTTGTCGGCAGATCGCCGAGCCAATGCCACCACTGCCGCCCGTGACCAGCGCGCGTTTGGGGGTTGGGGATTGATTCATGGCAGCTTGCTCAGGGTTGTTCTGGCCGTCAGGCCGGGATGACGCCGACGCTGCCCGGCCGAGCGAAATGGGGTGGCTTGAGTACGACCACGGCCCGACCCGCAAGCAGCAGGGTCTGTTGGGCATGGACCGTGAAGCGGTAAAGAATGATGCTGGCGTCACCGCTGATTCGTGCAGCATGGATAGTGAGTACACCGCGCTGCTCATCGAGTCGCTCGACATAAAGCGTAACGCCGCGGACACTGGCCAGATAGCCGACTTGCGCCGCGGGCTTGACCGCTCCCGTGCTGATTTTGGCTTCGGCGACAAGCGCACCATGCACGGCCATTGCCTGTGCCGCGTATTCGATACCGCACGCGGCTCCCAGTCGCCCAAATGCACGCAACGGGTTGCTGAGCGTACGGTGACTGCTGGCCTCGCAGTTGATCTGTTCGTCATTCCAGGCGCTCACGCGGTCAAGCAGGCACATGCTCCCCTGATGAGGAATGCGGCGCGCAATATCCTCGTGCTCTAACGTCGCAAGAATATTGGGGCGCGTCAGCAGCATGGCGTGACCTGGACCGCCAACTGAAGACTCTGGAGGTAGTCCAATACGACCACGCCCGAATGCCGTGTCGCGACACTGCGCAGCAACGGCAGGCAGCGCGCGGCAGGAATGCTGCTGCGAACTTCCTCCAAGGCGCTGTCGTCCAGGCGCTCTGCTGCCGCAGTCGTGAAGCACGTGTCCGGATCGAGGGACCATTGAGCTTGACAGCGTTCGCTGCGCTTCGGAGTCAGCAGCAAACCCACCCCGAAGGTGTCGAGTATCGGGCGCACGCTGTGCAAGGGTTCAGGATAGGGGGTGTCGTACGCGATCAGCAAGACTGCCGTTTGATCGACCATCACCTGGGTCATCGCTTCGAGCAAGCCCGCCGCGAAACTCGCGTCGTGCGCACAGAGCACCGACGAAGTGGCCATGGCCCCACTTGAAATGCTCCAATAGCCCGACGAGGCGTTGTGCACCGAGTTGTGAAAGCGCGTGGGTGAAATCAGTCTGTCACTGGAGGCCAGCGCGGCGCAAATTTCATGGCAATTGATACCATCACCACTGGAAGATGAAAAAACAGACGGTACATCCTTGGCCTGCAAATTGGAAGCCGCGATAGCGGCCTGACCGACCGCCAGCGAGACTTTGACCACCGCACCGGCGCGGCGGCGCTCGGCCGCTGGCAGCGTCATTGGCAAGGGCAGGATGCTAGGTTCGGTTTTGTAAGGCAATACACCCGCCAGTTGCCCGCGCCCTTGCTCCCAATTGGACAAGCCCGGACCCAACAAGCCGATGCCTTTCACGAATACAGTGAGGGTTTGACCCGAATTTGAAGTGCCCAACGACATCTCCTTGCCCTCTAATTGGCGCGGCCAAAAATCAAACTGCAATTGGTTCCGCCAAAACCGAAGGAGTTGCTCAACACGCGCTGCACCGCTTGCTCCCGACTCTCCAGCAGGTAGCTGACCTGGATGGTCGGGTCACGCGTGTCGGTCTGAGCGCTGCCTGGCATCAGGCCATTTTGCAGCGCCAGTGCGCAAATAACCGCTTCCAACCCCCCGGCCGCGCCCAAGGTGTGGCCGGTCGCGCCCTTGGTGGAACTGCAAGGAATGGTGTTCTCTCCGAACACGGCAATCACCGCCTTGCCCTCGGCCGCATCGTTGGAGGGCGTGGCGGTGCCATGCAGGTTGATGTAGTCGATGTCGGATGCTTCGAGTCCCGCTGTTTGCAGCGCCTGGCGCATGGCCATCGCAGCGCCGAGCCCCTCGGGGTGCGGCGACGACATGTGATGTGCATCGCTCGATTCACCCACGCCGTAGAGCAGCACGGCATTGGCGTCCAGGTTGTCTGGCGCGCGCTCAAGCAGCACAAATGCAGCGCCCTCGCCGATCGAAATACCTTTGCGGCCCACATCAAATGGCTGACAAGGACGATTGGACAGCAAATCAAGTGAGTTGAATCCATAAAGCGTGGTCTGACACAAGGAATCAACGCCACCTACGATGGCTGCATCGATCAGACCCACCTCCATCATGCGCCGGGCCGACGCAAATGCCTTGGCGCTGGATGAGCAGGCCGACGAAATCGAGACCGCCGGTCCGCGCAAACCCAGGTAGTGACGCACAAAACCAGTAACTGAAAACGGGTTGTGCGTGGTTTCGTAGGCGAAGTTCATCGGCAAGGTGCCGGTCTCGGGGTCCGCTTGTCGGTAGGCCAGCTCGGTCTGGAGGATGCCCGAGGTGCTGGTGCCAAGAAATACCCCAACACGGTGCGGCCCGAGCCGCTCAACGGCAGCCATTACTGCCTGTGTGAAATTATCCTGACGCAAACCCAGCTGCGCCAGACGGTTGTTGCGGCAATCATAGTTGATCAGGTCAGCGCGCAGCTGTTCGTCTTCGACACCCTCAACCGAACCGACCCATGTATCAAGGGAAACCGTGTCGAAATTGCACGGCCTCAGTCCGCTCAGGCGCGCGCGCAGCGCGGTCAAGGTTGGCTGCAGACCTTGGCCCAGGCAACTGGTCGCGGTGAAGTGCGAAATAAGGATGGGTAGCACGGTGCGCAGAGAATGTTTGCTCAAGGTTGCCCATATCGATGAACCCGGAGTGGGCCGCTCAGCTGACAATTGAGCCTCTTGCAAAACTATTTTTGTTCAAAAGTGCCTAAAAGATAGACAAATTTCCCGATTTTTGGTCTATTTTTTTATCTAAATTACCAATATATTACTCGCACCCAACTCGTTCAACCTTGGTCGAACCCATCACCGTGATCGCCTTATCGTCTGAATTCTTGCCTATGACCGTCACGTCACTGGCAGTCGTTGCCAGGTGGGCCTTGCAGTGCGCCTTGATAGTCATGCCGCCCATGACGTTGACGTTGGTTCGAAAGCAATACCAACCATTTCGGGTTCAGTAATTGGATCGTTGACCCACCCATCACGTTGACACCTGGATTGATCAAGACCAGTGCGGGAGCATTGGTTGGCTCGGTATCGGCCGTATCGCGGCCAATGCTGAATACCTTGACTGAAGTCGCAAGCGTTTTGTACTGAGGATTTGGACCAAACGGATGTTTGCCCCATGCCTTCAGGCAACTGGCGATGGAGCCGTCTACCTCTTGAGCCAAGACTGCGCCAGGTGCCAGCACGCCTGCGCACAGGGCAAGCCCTGTCAAGAATTTGGATGTACTGATTAAACTCATGGGGACCTGTTGAAGTGATTCTGCGCCAATTGTATGTCCTGCTGCCGGTCTATAGTGCGCCATGGTCTACCAACTGCATTATTGGCCTGGCATTCAGGGCCGAGGTGAGTTCGTCTGGCTCGCCCTGGAGGCTGCTGGGGCGCCATATGTGGACGTGGCGCGCGGGCGTGAGTCTGCCGGCCAGGGCGAGCCGGCCCTGCTGGCGCTCTTGCACGATCCCAGGCCTTCAGCCGCGCGAGTTGGAACGTGATGCTCTCGATCTTCGCGTCGCGCCACTTGATGGCCTGGGCCTGTGAATCGATGCGTTTGCTCTGCTCACTAATATGGGCCAGCAGCCTTTGCGCCGACTTCGGCCCATTCGCTGGGGTTCAGACCTGCAAGATCCTGGGCTTTTATGGCATGCACGTTGAGCATGCCCTGACTATGCAACACCTCAATCAGTCAAGCTATTGGGGGATGTTCCAATTGCATTTGTAGAGGTTTTTTGGGCTTCATTGCATCCGCGTAATCAGCCGCATTTGCTCTTGAGGCTGCCTCTTTGTTTGTCCAGTGAATTGGAAATGGCGGATGCGTGCGATATGGTTGTGGTTTCGCTTGTCATAGCGATTGTCCAGAGACATTATTCATTTGCTGCTGGGTTTCACATACCCTGCAGCCACCTCGGCACCGGCGCCAAAAAAATGTGCTTCCATTTGTTGGGCAAGATATTTACGCGCCGCAGCGTCGGCGAGATTCAGCCGGTTTTCATTCATCAGCATCTTCTGATGCTCGAGCCACGCTTTCCACGCTTCCTTGGACACGTTTTCAAAAATCCGCTTGCCGAGTTCCCCCGGATACGACGGAAAATCGAGCCCCTCGGCTTCACGCCCGAGCTTTATGCAATTCACTGTTCTAGGCATAGGCATTTCAACGCTCCTCTCAAGAAAATCTAGAACCCAACTGGTTGCGCATCAACATGAGTTAGATGTTGCATCCCGGCCAAATCATTGCGCTGCCGCCGGAAGGTGCGGGTTCTGCTACTCCGCCGGTGTGCGCAGGTCGGGATAATTCTCTTTCACTTCGTGCCGGTTTCCTTCCGTGTCGTACCAGCAAAGCTTATCGGGCTCTTCGGTCTTTGCGGTGGTTTTGTGAGTGCTGTCACAAAACGGCTGGTTCTTCGACAAGCCACAGCCGCATATGTACTTAGTTTCCTCGCCCACTGTCACCGGATACGGGCCTGTCCGGGTTCTTTTGATGATCCTTGCCATGAGCTAGCCTTGAAAATTGTGTTGCGATGAATTGAGACGGCGGCGTATCTTTGATGGTTCTTCCGGAATCATCAACCTTTCGGGGAAAAGAATGCGCCGTGAGTAACGATAACATTTTTTTCTACTGCCCGGAGAGGCGCTCTTTCATCCAGTTGATCAATCCCCCGCTGAGCAAGAACTGCACTTGCCGCGGCGACATGCTGTGACGCATCTGGAACTGGTGCTGGCGCGTGACGTTCTCGACCAGCAAATCGCCCCCCGCTACGAGCACGCGCCGCAGGTCGGCCAGGCGCAGCACGTCACCGGCCTGGATGGCGTCGTAGTCAGCAAGGTCGATGAAGGTCAGCGGCAGTACGCCGAAGTTGATCAGGTTTTGCGAGTGGATCCGCGCGAAGTCCTTGGCTAGAACCGCGCGCAGCCCGAGGTACTGCGGGCCTAGTGCAGCGTGCTCACGGCTTGAGCCTTGCCCGTAGTTGCTCCCGCCCACCACAACGTGGCCCTTGACATGCTTGGCGCGCGCGGCGTAGGTGGGATCGAGTCTGTCGAAGGAGAACTCGGCGATCTTGGGAATGTTGCTGCGAAACGGCAGCACCCGCAGGCCTGGCGGCATGATCTCATCGGTGGAAATATTGTCCGCCACCTTGAGCAGAACCGGCACTTCGATCGAATCGGGCAGTGGCTCGAAGGTCGGCAGTGAAGCGATGTTCGGACCCTTCTCGATGGCCACTTGCAGCGCCTCTTCAAGCGGCAACGGCGGCATGAACATCTCGCGGTTGATGATCGGGTGGTCGGGATCGGCGATGCGTGGGTAGGGGGTGCCGAGCGTGCGCGGGTCGGTGATCACGCCGGTCAGCGCCGACGCCGTGGCCGTCTCCGGGCTGACCAGACACACCTTGTCCTCGCGCGTGCCGGAACGGCCGGGGAAATTGCGCGGTACCGTGCGCAAAGAGAGTTCATTCGTGGCCGGTGCCTGGCCCATGCCGATGCAGCCGTTGCAGCCGGCCTGGTGTAGCCGCGCGCCGGCATGCAGCAGGTGGGCGATGTGCCCGTCGCGCACCAGCGTTTCGAGCTGCGCCCGGGACGTGGGGTTGATGTCGAACGACACGCGGTCGTGCACGCGCCGACCCTGCACCATCAGCGCGGAAACGGCGAAGTCGCGGTAGCCGGGATTGGCCGACGAGCCGATGTACGCCTGGTAGATCTGCTCGCCCGCAACTTCGCTGACCGGGCGCACGTTCCCCGGGCTGGACGGCATGGCGATCAGCGGCACCAGGCTGGACAGATCTATCTCTTCGTACATGTCGTAGGTCGCGTCCGTATCCGCGACCAGCTCGACCCAGTCTTCTTCGCGCTGCCAGGCGCGCAGGAAGCGGCGCACCTCCTGGTCGGAAGGGAAAACAGTGGTGGTCGCGCCCAGCTCGGCGCCCATGTTGGCGATCACGTGTCTATCCATCGCGCTCAGCGTGGCCAACCCCGGCCCGTAGTACTCGACGATTCGGCCCACACCGCCGCCGACGCCGTGGCGGCGCAGCATCTCCAGGATCACGTCCTTGGCGCTGACCCAGTCCGGCAGGCTGCCGGTGAGCTTCACGCCCCAGATCAGCGGCATGCGCGTATAGAACGGTTCGCCCGCCATGGCCAGCGCCACTTCCAGCCCGCCAGCGCCGATAGCCAGCATGCCGATCGCGCCGCCCGCCGGCGTGTGGCTGTCAGAGCCGAGGAGCGTCTTGCCCGGCTTGCCGAAGTTCTCCTGGTGGCACGGATGGCTGACTCCGTTTCCAGGCCGCGAGTACCAAACACCGAAGCGCTGGCAGGCGCTGCGCAGGAAAAGGTGGTCGTCGGGGTTCTTGTAGTCCTCCTGGATGATGTTGTGGTCGACGTACTGGACGCTCACCTCGGTTTTCACCCGGTCCAGGCCCATTGCCTCCAGTTCCAGCATCACCAGCGTGCCGGTGGCGTCCTGGGTCAGCGTCTGGTCGATGCGGATCCCGATCTCCTCGCCGAGCGTCATGTCGCCATGCACCAGATGCGACTGGATCAGCTTCTGCGCAACGTTCATGCTCATAGTCATTCTCCCAAGTTCGATAAGATTACGGAATCACACAAAGTTAATATCGTTGTATTCGCTCACACCACTGTTCCAAACAGAAATCCGACGCCAGCGGTCAACCCCATGGCCAGCGCACCCCAGAATGTGACGCGCATTGCACCCACCGTCACACGCGCGCCGCCGACGCGCGCCGCCACCCCACCCAGGAGCGCGAGGAACACCAGCGAAGTAGCCGAGACGATGGGAATCAGGCTCGCCTCTGGGGCTAATGCCGTGACAAAGAGAGGCATGGCTGCTCCCACGGCGAAGCTGGCGGCGGAAGCAAAGGCCGCCTGAATCGGACGCGCACCAAGCGTTTCTGAAATCCCGAGTTCATCGCGGGCATGTGCGCCGACCGCGTCATGCGCCATGAGTTGATCGGCGACCTGCTTCGCAAGCGCAGGATCCAGGCCTCGACCGACGTAGATCGCCGCCAGTTCCTGGCTCTCGCCTGGATAGTCCCTGTTGATCTCCTGCCGTTCACGCTCGATGTCTGCCTGTTCGGTGTCTGCCTGTGAGTGGACCGACACATACTCGCCTGCGGCCATCGACATGGCGCCCGCGACCAAGCCAGCAACCCCTGCGATCAATACGTTGCTGTGAGTCGCCTGCGCCGCCGCAACACCCAGCACCAGGCTCGCGGTGGAAACGATACCGTCGTTCGCGCCCAATACCGCGGCGCGAAGCCAGCCGGTACGTTCAGTGCGGTGTTGTTCCCAGTGACGTGGATGCATTATGAAATTCGGCTCTTTAGAATCTTGAGGATATCGACCTTGTCAGGATCTCGGGCGAGCACTCGATGCGAAAAATCATGACGAGCAGCTAACATACGAAAATCCACTGACCTCAAAGAACTCAGTCGGCTTCAGCCTATAGTATTTTCCCTCGACGTCCTTCGACTGCTCGGCGTATGGCTGCGTCATGACTTCCTGCAGCTCTCGAATTAGAGCGTAGTTCCCCGCGCTCGCTTGGCTGTACGCAGGCACAAGGAACCACTCTCGCAAACTGTATTTTGGGTTGACGAGTTTCATCTGCCTAGAGAGCTCCTCACGGGAGCGGGGCGGCGCAGCATTCGCGTCGGTCGTGCCGGCGCTGACTATGAGCGATTTCCATTTTGTGAGCCACTCTGACCAGTGCTTGTCCATCCCTTCGGGGTCTGTCTCAACCATCGGGTGCATTGAAGCCATGGCGCGCTTCGAGTCCTTGTAGAAGCTTTTTTTGAGTGGGCCAATGTCGTCAGGTAGCATCGAGAGCTCGCGGAAGAAGATGGTGTAATCGACAGGAGTTTGCAGCATGAGCGAAGCAAGCTCACTGAACAACGCCGCGTGAAAAGTGCCAAGTCCAAGTTTGGTAGCCCACATCTTCTCCATTTGCGCTTGCATCACTTTCGAAAAGCCACTTCGAATCTCGTCGAGCTGTCGCAGAGCGTCCTGATGCGACGTCAGTGATGTCAGTAAGGGCCGCAACGCCGTGCAAAACATGTGGAAGTTGCGTTCCGCTGCCACTGGTTGGTTCAGGAACGAAAAGTGATGTCCGCCACCCGTCCATGGCTGGTAGTGCGGGTTGAACACATCGCAGAATCCGAATGGACCGTAGTCGAGTGTGAAGCCACCGGCCGCGCAGTTGTCGCTGTTGAAGTTGCCCTGGCAGTAGCCGATGCGGATCCAGTTCGCCACCAGCGACGTAAGGCGGCTGCGGAACTCGTGCGCGAGCAACACCACTTTTTCGGCGGTGCTTAGTTGTCTGTCGATGACGCCAGCGTACTCACGATCGATCAAGTGCAACACCATCTTCTCGAGCTCCTCCATCGCTTTCGGGTGTTCATTCTTGCGGGCACGGCGACCGAAGAGCTCGAGTTGGCCGACCCGAATGAACGACGGTGCGACGCGTGTCGAGATGGCGACTGCCTCCGCTATAAGCATGTCGGGATCCTGCGAGCGCGAGCCCTCCGAGTACCACGGCCGCTTGACCTTCTCCGTTTTCGAAACGTACAAACTCAGAGACCGTGACGTAGGCACGCCGAGCGCGTGCATGTGCTCCTGTGCCAGGAACTCCCGGACACTCGACCGCAAGACGGCGCGACCGTCCGCGCCGCGGCAGTATGGCGTGCGGCCGCCACCTTTCAGCTGCATTTCCCAGCGGCTACCGTTGATGACGGCCTCAAGCACGGAAACTGCGCGACCGTCGCCGTATCCGTTGCCGGTTTGGAACGGGCACTGCTGGTAGTACTCAGTGCCGAAGATGGAAAGTGCGTAGCCACACGCCCAACCGACCTTGCGCATCGGCTCCGGAACGTGCGAGATGTCGCCGGAGAACATGCGGACGAAGTCGGGCAACTGTGCCATGCTGTCAGCAAAGCCCAGTTCGCGAAAAAAGTTTTTGCTGTGTGCGACGTACTCGGGGTCTTTGATTGGCGTGGGATTGACGGGGACATAGTGGCCCGTGAAGACTTGTCGCGGCGCGTGGTCGGCTCCGTTTTCTTTCGCGTCAGGATCGCAATTGAGCGTGTCCATGAGCGAGTAGTTTGCCAACTTTGCGAGATCGTCGAGGGTCGCGACGGTAGGGGAGGTTTCCTGGGGCAGTCGATTTGACATAGGGCTACTCGTGGCGCGGGTAGTACGGCTGCTTCCCCGCTGCGTGGTTCGTCGTATCCACGATTTCCTCGATTTCCGGGGCGACCCTTTTCAGCATGACTTCGAATCCCTGCCGCAGCGTCACCTGAGAGGACGCGCATCCCTGGCAGCCGCCGCTCATGGTGATGAAAAGCTTCCCTTGCCGGACCTCCACAATCGAAATCTTCCCGCCGTGGTTAGCGATTGAACGATTGACCTGCTTGTCCAGGAGTTCCTGAACAGCCGTATGAAGCTCTGCATCGGATCTTCCTTGCGTGCTGGTGTAGACATGCATCTCCAAGATCGCCGGCGCGCCAGTCAGCAGCTGCGTCCGGATGGCCGTCCCGATGGCGGCTTTCAGTCCTGACCACGAAGCGATCGGCTCCTTGCAGATGGTCACCACGCTCTCGGCAATGAGCACGTTGGCCACGCCAAGGAGTGCGAACAGTCGCTCGGCGAGCGGCGAACCGGCTGCCCGTTCCTTGTTGCCGAAAAAGAAGGGGCCGCCAGGATGTAAGCTACGGCTCACGATGAACTTGCAAGTGTCGGGGTCGGCGAGCGAAATCTCCGCGCGAATGCTGACCGGCAGATCCGCATGCTGGAAATCAGACATTTTCAACGCTCTCCGCCGCAGCGCGCGCGCCTAAGGCACGCAGGTCGTTAAACGAATATATCCCGCTGTTATGGCCGTCGCTCCAATCGAACTGGATCGCGTAGTTGCCTATGCTCACGATCTGTCGCGGACTCACATCAGATCGTATCGTCTTTGGATCGAGCAGCTTGCGTCCGCTCATCTCCTCGACGCAGAGGGCGCAATGACATGCCAAGCGCAGGTCGCGGACGTCGAAGTCGTCGCGATGACCGTCCTCCCAGAGGATGGATAAAGTACGCGGATCGCGACGCAGGAAACCGATCGGGGTCTTCTGCGATCCAGCAGGCCGCGCCGCGCCTTCCATCCAGGCTGGCGCCCCCTCGTTGCTGTCCCACTTCCACACAAAGGGCTTCAACACTGTGACCGCCGCGCGAAGCTGCTCCACCAGCGCCGTGGCGATGGCGGCATACACCTTGGCGCTGACCGACGTTGGCTGGTCCGCCACGATCGGTCGACCCTCATCACCGCAGGTAACGACATCGGCATCGAGAGGTAAGGCGCCCAGGAATGGGACGCCGAGCTCCCGGCTCATCTGCTCGCCACCGCCGCGACGGAAGATATCCGTGCTCTCGCCGCAGTGGGGGCAGGTGAAGGTGCGCATGTTCTCGACGATCCCAAGAATCTTGACCTGCACCTTCTCGAACATCCGCAAGCCTCGGCGAGCGATCTTGAGGCTCACGGCCTGTGGTGTCGTCACGATCACCACGCCCGACAGCGGCATACTCTGTGCCAGCGTCAGTTGGGTGTCGCCGGTACCGGGCGGGAGGTCGAGGATCAAGTAGTCCAGCGGTCCCCATTGCACGCCGCCGACGAACATTTTCAGGTATTTTCCCACCATCGGCCCGCGCAAGACGGCCGGTTTGTCGTCTCCGGTGAGCATGCCCATCGACACCACCTTCAGGCCGTGCCGCTCCGCCGGGATCATCTTGCCGTCCGGGGTCATCGCTGGCGGCTCACCGGTTGGGATGCCGAGCATGCCGGGGATACTGGGGCCAAGGATGTCGGCATCTACGATCCCGACGCGCGCCCCTAGCTGCTGCAGCGCGAGCGCCAGATTGACGCTCACCGTGGATTTTCCGACGCCGCCCTTGCCGCTGCCGACGGCAATGATATGACGTATCCCCGGCAGCTTGTCGGCGCTAACGGCCGACTGGGGTGACGCGTCCGGTGCGTGGTGTTGATTGTGGTTCGGGTCAGTAGTCTGCATGGCTAAGCTCCTGGTATCTTCAATTCAATAGGTCGGCATCGTGCTGTCGACTTGCTGAGCCCAGGCATGGACGCCGCCTGTCAGATTGCTAATTTGGGTAAAACCATGCTGTTCCAAAAACAACGCGACTTGCATGCTGCGCGTGCCGTGGTGGCAGATGCAGACGATCGGCTGCCCCGCGTCCAGTTCGGACAACTTGTCAGGGATGGTATTCATCGGCATCGTCAACGCGCCGTCAATATGACAGGTCTGAAATTCCCACGGCTCACGTACGTCGAGTAATACGGGTTTCTCGCGCGATGAATTCGCTATCCATGCGGCCAGTTCTGGTGTAGTCAAGTTTTGCATCGTTAGGTATCCATCAAAACACCCCTGCCGCATGCGCCTGTTCGTCGGCATGGTACGAGCTGCGCACCAGCGGGCCCGAGGCAGCGTGCAGGAAGCCCATCTTGCGGGCTTCTTCCGCATACATCTTGAAGGTGTCCGGGTGCACATAGCGGCGCACCGGCATGTGACCGCCGGACGGCTGCAGGTACTGACCGATGGTCAACATGTCAACATCATGGGCGCGCAGGGCACGCAGCACTTGCAGGATTTCCTCATCGGTCTCGCCCAGCCCGACCATCAGGCCGGATTTGGTCGGTATCGTGGGATGCAGGGCCTTGAAGCGTTGCAACAAGTTGAGCGTGTTTTGGAAATCCGCACCGGGACGCGCTTCCTTGTATAAACGCGGCACGGTTTCGATGTTGTGGTTCAACACGTCCGGCGGCGCGGTGCCGAGGATTTCCAGCGCAAGGTCCAGCCGGCCAGCAAAGTCGGGGGTCAGGATTTCGATATAGGTGTTGGGCGTCAGTGCCCGGATGTGCGTGATGCATTCGACGAAATGGCCAGCGCCGCCGTCGCGCAAATCGTCGCGATCCACCGAGGTGATGACGACGTAATTGAGTTTCATCAGCGCGATGGTTTGGGCCAGGCGTTCCGGCTCCTTGGGGTCCAGCGGATTCGGACGTCCGGTGCTGACGTTGCAGAACCTGCAGCGCCGTGTGCATTTGTCGCCCATGATCATGAAGGTTGCGGTGCCTTTACTCCAACACTCTCCGATGTTGGGGCAGGAGGCCTCTTCGCACACCGTCACCAGCTTATTGGCGCGCACGATGTCCTTGATCTCACGGAAGCGGCCCGAGGATGACGCCGCCTTGACGCGGATCCAGTTTGGTTTTGGCAATCTTTCGGCGGGATCGATCTCGTCGCGTTTGGTCTTGAGAGGACCTCTTTGTTTGTCCGGCGAATGGTGAGTCGCGGTTGTAAATAATGTGGTTTCGGTTGTCATAGCGTGGTTTCGGTTGTCAATGGCTTCGTCGCCACGTCAGCGTTCCAGGTACTGTAGTTTGTCCTGCACATCCTTCCAGTCCTCGGCTTCCGGCAGCGGCTTATGGGTCCTGGTGATGGTCGGCCAGTTGAGCGCGAGTTCGGCGTTCAGCTTGATGAACTGCTGCTGATCGGCCGGCACGTCCTCTTCCGCGAAAATGGCGTCGACCGGACACTCGGGAACGCATACTGCGCAGTCGATGCATTCGTCCGGATCGATGGTCAGAAAATTTGGACCTTCGCGAAAGCAGTCCACCGGACACACATCAACGCAGTCGGTATAACGGCATTTGATGCACGATTCTGTCACAACGAAAGTCATAAAAATCCTATCCCAAAAACCCTGAAAAAATTACGCCTCACGCTCCAAAGCAAGAAATTCCGTGCGCAGCCCTAGATTAGGTTGCAGTTCGCCGAGCATGGCTGATGTGACGGTTTCCTCTCCCTGGGTGCGAATACCGCGGCTTTCCATGCACAGGTGCCGACAGCGAATGACTACGCCAACCGCTTTCGGCTCCAGATGCGTCATCAAGGCGCTGGCAATTTGGGTCGTGAGGCGTTCCTGCACCTGCAGCCGCTTCGAAAAACAATCGACCAGGTGCGTCAACTTTGACAGGCCCACCATTTTTCCGTTGGGAACATAGCCGATCGTGGCTTTGCCAAAGAAAGGCGCGAGATGGTGCTCGCAATGGCTATAGACAGGGATGCCTCGTACTACGATGAGTTCGTTGTAGTCTTCCGCCCCATCTTCGAACACTTTCAGACATTCAGCCGGGTTTTGGGCATATCCGGCAGTCCAGTGCTTCCAGGCCTTTGCAACGCGGGACGGTGTTTCTACAAGGCCGGCTCTATCGGGGTTCTCTCCCAAACTGGATAAAAATCGGCGCCAGTCCTGCTCGGTAAATTGTGCTTCTGACATCTGTGCGTTTCTTGTCGGGGTTGATACTTGTAAAAAACTTTTTCCGATCACTCTCGGCGTGACCTTTTGATTCACACGATTCCTTAGTCTTATCGAGCCTGTTGTCGGTTCTGCTCTGACCCCATCAGCCATTGCAAACCGACCGAGGAACGCGCTATTTAGAGGGGCCCTGCTGAATGGTCTATGCATGCCCGGCTTCTTCCAGTGTCATGGCGATGATGTTCAGTGCATGCACCCGCTCCGGCATCCAGTCGGACACGGCGTCATAGACCAGCCGATGCCTGGCGATGCGCTGCAATTCATTGAATCTGGCGTCGATCACCCGGACTCGAAAATGCCCGGCACCACCCGCAGCGCCGGCGTGGCCGACGTGCAAATGGCTCTCGTCCTCAACCTGGATCGCGGCCTCGGGAAATGCCTGTCGAAAGCGTTCCAGCAATGCATCGTGCGTAGGTTTCATGGCGTTTTTTTCCTGCATGTTTTCCTCTATATTTCGGCCCACCGGACTGGGCGACCGGCGACACATTAAGATCAACAACCGACCTCCAGTTGCGCCGCCCAAACGGGTGGCATACGGGTTCGGTTCAGTGCGTAACCGTAAGGCCGAATAAAATTTGTCGATCGTGTGATCGGTCAACTGCCGATTTCAAAGCTAAACTGCCACGACTTCGATGTCCGGTTCAATCGATCGAACCAGATTTTCGATGCCTCGGAGCGTGCCGGATATCGAGCTTGGACAGGTGCCGCACGCGCCCTTGTAGTGCACGCTGAGCTGGTTGCCGTCGAGACCGACCACGTGGAGGTCGCCGCCGTCATTTTGCAGAGCGGGGCGGATCTTCTCGTCGAGCAGCAGGTTGATAGCACCGAGGCGCTGCTGATCTTCTGGGCTTAGGCCAGCCATTGCACTGTTGGCTGCTGCAACGGTGTCCACTGTTTGCGCTTCCGCCGTCGGCGCGGCGCGGATTGGCACCGCCACTAAACGAACCAACGCCGGCCAATCGGCACCGCCGTCCTGTGTCACCGTGATCCATTTATCAAGGTAAAACACATTGCTGACATGCTCGATGTCGAACAGCGCGGTAGCGAGCTCATCGTCCTTCGCTTGCTCGGCGTTCTCGTACGAGTGCGTAATGCCCCAGGTCAGCGGCTCGAAGAGGGTGAACTTCACCGCGTTCGGATTGGGC
>JBCKNM010000037.1:0-17248 GCA_038902775.1 Polaromonas sp. | reverse complement strand
GCATTTTTTGTTTTCGCGACACACCAAGGGTAGCGTATTCGCAAGGTAGAGACGCTACAGGTAGTGGGTCAATTTTGACTTCCCAAGCCCCATCGCCGCCTTTCAACGGCCCTTGTACGCTATTGCGACAGAACCCTCCCAAGGGTTGAGAATCGACACGCCGGATAATTGGAAATCAGCTACGTTCCGCGTTACTACGGTCATGCCATGAACCAGCGCGGTTGCTGCAATCAGGCTATCCATAACGGGGCTCGGGTCTGGCACATGAAGCGCCGCGCTGCGCTTTGCAACGGCCATATCAACCGGCAGGATGCGGCCTGCGAAGGCAGGCAAAACATGGCTCTCGAACCAAGCCCGGAAAATAGCGCCTTGTGGTGGGTCGCGACGCTCGGCCAGCAACACGCCAATTTCCAATTCTTGCACGGTGATGGCCGACAAATACAGGTCTACGGAATCCACGCTGTCGGCCCACTGTGCCACGTTTTTATCAGCTCGGCCAAGGCGAATTTTTCGCAGTTCAGAAACCACGTTGGTATCAAGAATGAACATCAAAAAAAGTCCGCAGGTCGTGCCAGATCACGCAAGCGCGGAATCTCAAAGTCAATGTCTTCAATGCCCGGCATCGCCAGTAAGTCGGCGATCTTCTGCCGACTTCCGGTGAGGCGCTGATAAAGCTCCATGCTCATCAGTACATGGGCCGGCCGGCCTCGGTCTGTGATGAACACCGGCCCATTGTTTGCGGCCCGTTTTGCCTCGCTCGCGGCCTGGTTGAACTCTCGGCTTGATAAGGTCGTAATGGTCATGGCGACACCTCGCATGAATGGATAATGTAGTCATGTTACTACTATCATGGGGCAAAGGCAAACGTTAGGGTTCTGTCGCGCCTCTGGGGGACGACCCGCACAAGAGCTAGCCAGCCGCAGCCCGGCCCAGCCTATCCCGCACGCCATCCCACTCTCCCGATTCGTCGCCTGCTGGTGGCGGCTCAATCCAGATCAGTTTTACGCCTTTCGCGTCAAAGTCGCGCAGCACCGCAAACAGCTGCTGTGCAGTCGCCAGCGCATCGTCGGGCATACGGCGGAACAGTACTTTGTCGGACTTGATACGCATGATGGATCTGGCATAAACAGCGATGTTGGCCGCATCAGGGCCTAGCAAATCGAGCGCGGTCTGGATCGCGCCTGCCGCCATCAGGCGCACCTTGGCGTTGGGCGCGTAGTGTGCTTCAAGCGTACCGGAGGCTCTGGGCACCACGCCTTCAAGTAACGTACCATCCATGGTGGGGGCATCATCTTTATCCAGCACGGTCTCACCACAGGCCGCCTCCAGCTGGGCGCGCGTGAGCACACCGGGCCGCAGCAACACGGGCCGGGCGCGTGTGCAGTCCACAATGCTTGACTCAATGCCCAGCTCACACGGCCCGCCGTCGAGTACCAGCAGCTTGCTGCCCATTTCATCGACTACATGGCTAGCCCTGGTGGGGCTGACGCGGCCAAAGCGGTTGGCACTGGGGCCAGCCACGCCGCTCACGCCCAATTCCAGACAGGCCTTCAAAAAAGCCAGCGCCACTGGGTGCGAGGGGCAGCGCAGGCCAATCGAATCCTGACCACCCGCTGCCGCCTTTGCCACGCCTGACTTGCGCGGCAGGATGACGGTTAGTGGGCCGGGCCAGAAGGCTTTTATCAGGCGGGCCGCGTATAGCGGCACGCTGCTGGCGTAATCATTGACCTGCTGCGCATCGGCTACATGAACGATGAGCGGGTGGTCGGCAGGACGGCCCTTTGCCACGAAGATGGCCTCAACAGCCGCATCACTTGAGGCATCAGCACCCAGGCCGTAGACGGTCTCGGTTGGAAACCCGACCAGCCCGCCAGCAACGATGGTGCGGGCGGCATCAAGAATGGCTTGCTTATCCAAATACGGAGTGCCGTGCAAAATCATCGCGCTTGACCAGCTTTATTCGAGACCGGGCAGGCCCAGAATATCTGCGGCTTGCCGCGCCGTGGCTTGCACCGAGGCAACATCAACACCTGTGATATTCAGGTGCCCCATCTTGCGGCCAGGCCGTGCATCCGTCTTGCCATACAGGTGCAGGTGTACGCCGGGCAAAGCCAGCACAGCCAGCCAGTCAGGCGTGCGCGCCTGAGCGTCAGCGCCAAACCAGATGTCACCCAGCAGGTTGAGCATGATGGCGGGTGAATGCTGGCGCGGCTGCGGCAAAGGCAAGCCCGCCATGGCATGTACCTGCAGGTCAAACTGCGACACGTCGCAAGCGTCCATGGTGTAGTGGCCGCTGTTGTGCGGACGTGGTGCCATTTCGTTGACGACCAGCGCGCCTTCAGCAGTGCCGTCATCCACGACAAAAAACTCAACACACAACACACCCACATAGTCAATCTGGTTTGCTATAGATTCAGTAGCTGCTCGCGCCCGTATTGATTGGGCTAAAGGCATATTTGACTCGTAAGCGTAAGTCACTGCCAAAATTCCATCGACATGCACATTACGCTGCGGCGCAAAGCCCACTATCTGGCCGCCCCAAGAGCGCGCCACGATCACCGAAAACTCAGCCTTCAGCGGCAGCATCTTTTCAAGCACGCAAGGCACTTGCTTTAAAAAGCCCCAAGCCTGCGCCAACTCCGCCAGATTTTTCACGCGCAGCTGGCCTTTTCCGTCATAGCCCATACGCGCGGTTTTCAAAATACCGGGCAGCAAATCAGACGGCATCAGCTCTAGGTCTTGCCCGGTTTCAATCACTGCATAGGGTGCGCAGGCCACGCCACTGGCCACAAAGTGCAATTTTTCTTCGATGCGATTTTGGGCAATGGCAACCGCCGCAGCACCCGGCGCAACGGGGCGGCTTGCAGAGAGCATTTGCAGTGCGGCTGCGGGCACATTTTCAAATTCTGTCGTGATGGCGGCGCTTATCGCAGCCAGTTTGCGCAGGCCTTGCGCGTCGTCATAGTCGGTACAAATATGTTCGTGGCTGACCAGGCCCGCTGGACTGTGCGCGTCCGGGTCGAGCACGCAGGTGTTGTAGCCCAAGCGCTGAGCGGCGTGTACAAACATACGGCCCAGCTGGCCACCGCCCATCACGCCCAATGTTGCGCCGGGTAAAACGACTGGAAATGCGCGGCTCATACGGCGGGAGATGGCTTTGGAGCCACTGCAGGAGGCAAGGTCATAGCCCGCGCAACGGCAGTTTGCTCGGCACGGAAAGCCTGCAATTTATCGGCCAGCGCCTTGTCATGCAACGCCAGCATGGCAACTGCAAAGAGCGCGGCATTGGCGGCACCTGCATGGCCAATCGCAAACGTAGCCACAGGCACACCCTTGGGCATCTGCACCATGCTGTGCAGCGAGTCAACACCCTGCAAATGCTTGCTGGCTACCGGCACGCCCAACACGGGCACGCAAGTTTTGGCGGCCATCATGCCTGGCAAATGCGCCGCGCCAGCAGCCCCGGCAATGATGGCCTGTAGGCCGCGCGCCTGGGCTTGTTCTGCGTAGGCAAAAAGCTCGTCTGGCATACGGTGCGCAGACACCACTTTGGCCTCATGCGCCACGCCGAATTGCGTGAGGATGTCAACCGCATGCTGCATGGTCTCCCAGTCGCTGCTTGATCCCATGACAACACCCACCAGCACTTTGCGGTCGGTCGTATTCTGAAGGCTTTTTATGGGCATGATTGGGCTTTGAGGGGGTTTGCAGGCAAAGGCTGAACCTCCGATTTTACGGGTGTCTGGAACGGCGTGCTACCCTCCCCTCGGTTGAAATTTTTTTGCTGTCCCTATTTTTCAAGAATCATGATCGACGTCACCATTGCCAATTTTGAAGAGGAAGTCATTGCAGCTTCCAAAACCGTCCCGGTACTGATTGACTTCTGGGCACCGTGGTGCGGGCCCTGCAAGTCATTAGGGCCGATTCTTGAGAAGGTGGAAGTTGCCTATGGCGGGCGCTTCAAGCTGGTCAAGATCGACTCTGACCAGGAGCAGCAGCTGGGTGCCGCTTTCGGCGTGCGCAGCATTCCGACCTGCCTACTGATGATGAACGGCCAGCCAGTTGATGGTTTTACCGGCGCGCTGCCTGAAGGCAAGGTCAAGGAGTTTCTGGACAAGCACCTGCCGCCTGCCGACAAGCCACCGGAGGAAGAAGAACCGGTTGAAGAAGCCGACACCTCACCAGAAGCCGCGCTTGAAAAGCTGAAAGCTGATGTCGCCAACGACCCCAGCAGCGAGAGCGCACGTTTTGAGCTGGTCAAGCAATTGCTGTTGAACGGCAGTATTGATGATGCCAAGGTCGCGTTTGCGCCCGTCATCGCGCAGACCGCTGCAGTGCGCAGGTTTGATTCGCTCAAGCGCTGGATGGATGCTATTGATTTTGTGGCTGTCAGTGCCCATGACGATGAAGCGCAAACCCGGTTTGATGCAAAAATTGCGGCCAACAAACGTGACTTTGAGGCCCGTTTTAACAAGGCCTGCCTGTTTTTGGCAACGCAGCGCTGGACCGGCGCACTGGATGAATTGCTGGAGATTCTGATGCGCGACAAGGCCTGGGCCAATGACCTCGCCCGTAAAACCTATATCGCGGTGTTGGACATCATTGACACGCCAAAACCCAAAGTAGCCGATGGGAAAATCCCACCCGATGACCCGACGGTTGCAACGTATAGGCGGCGTTTGAGCAGTGTGATTTTGAGCTAGACAAGGCAGCCGCTCAACCCGTCAGCCGCGTCAAAGCCTCTTGGTACTTAGCCGCAGTCTTGGCAATCACATCGGCAGGCAAGTGCGGCGATGGCGGGGTTTTGTCCCAGGGTTTGCCGTTGATGCGCACAGCTTCCAGCCAGTCGCGCACAAACTGTTTGTCGTAGCTCGGCGGGTTCAGGCCCGCTGCAAAAGCGGCTTCGTAACCTTCGATCGGCCAGTAGCGTGATGAGTCGGGCGTTAGCACCTCGTCCATCAGCGTGAGTATGCCGTTTTCATCGAGGCCAAACTCGAACTTGGTATCGGCAATGATGATGCCTTTGGTCAGCGCAAACGCGGCGGCTTCTTGGTAAATTTGAATGCTGATTTTTTTGATTTGCGCGGCCAAGTCAGCGCCCACTACTTTCACGACCTGTTCGTAGCTGATGTTTTCGTCGTGCTCGCCGACTGCGGCCTTGGCTGCGGGCGTGAAGATGGGCTCTAGCAGCTTGCTGGCGTTCTTCAACCCGGCAGGCAATGCAACGCCGCAGACGGCCTGGCTATCCTGGTATTCCTTCCAGCCACTGCCAGCAAGGTAGCCACGCACCACGGCTTCAATTGGCAGTGGTTTGAGGCGCTTGACCAGCATGGAGCGATTGGCAACTTGCGGCACTTCGGCTGGCGTGACCACGCTTTCAGGCGCTTCGCCTGTGAGGTGATTGGGGCAGATATGGCCGAGTCTGGCAAACCAGAACAACGCCATCTGCGTCAGCAGTGCGCCCTTGCCGGGGATGGGTTCGCCGAGGATGACATCAAACGCGCTCAGGCGGTCGCTGGCAACCATCAGCAGGCGGTTGTCGCCCACGACGTAGTTGTCGCGCACCTTGCCACGGGCGAGCAGTACCAGGCTGGTGATGGAGGAGGTGTGAACCGTTGTAAGGGTTGAATCGGTTGAAGCGGTGGATAGCATTTCAAGTCTGGGTTCTATGAAGGCAATCGCGTCAAAATACCCCAAGCAATGGGTTTAATGGGTACTTCTAGAAATTCAGATTTTCGGGATGAAGTGCAAGGCGCACGGAGCGCAGGAACCGGAACGTACTTCAGGTACGTGAGGATTTCGAGCACCGCGCAACGCCGCAATTCGCCCGAAAAATGAATTTATAGAAGTGCCCTGACTGTCATCGCTGGAGACTTTCTAATGCCAACATCACCTTCCTCAAGCCCAGACAACGCCCAGGAAAAACGCGACGAGTTGCGCCGCGCCGCGCTCGAGTACCACGAGTTTCCGACCCCTGGAAAGATCGCGATCGCGGCCACCAAGCAGCTTGTCAACCAGCATGACTTGGCACTGGCCTATTCACCAGGCGTTGCCGCGCCCTGCGAAGAAATTGTCAAAGACCCGAATGCCGCCTTCAAGTACACCAGCCGCGGCAACCTGGTGGCCGTGATCACCAACGGGACGGCCGTGCTGGGCCTGGGCGACATTGGCCCGCTGGCATCCAAGCCAGTGATGGAAGGTAAGGCAGTTTTATTCAAGAAGTTCGCCGGTATTGACGTGTTTGACCTCGAGATCGACGAGAAAGACCCCGCAAAGCTCGTCGATATCATTGCCTCGCTAGAGCCAACCTTTGGTGCCATTAACCTCGAAGACATCAAGGCGCCGGACTGCTTTTACGTTGAGCGCGAACTGCGCAGACGCATGAAAATCCCGGTCTTCCATGATGACCAGCATGGCACAGCCATCACGGTAGGTGCCGCCATGCTGAACGCCCTGAAAGTTGTCGGCAAGGACCCGAAGCACGTCAAGCTGGTAACGTCGGGGGCAGGCGCAGCTGCGCTGGCCTGCCTGGGCCTGTTGCTCAAGCTCGGGATTCCGCGCGAGAACATCTTCGTGACGGATCTGGCTGGCGTGGTTTATGAGGGCCGCACCGAGTTGATGGATGAAGACAAGATACAGTTTGCGCAAAAAACTTCGGCGCGCACCCTGAGCGACATCATTGAAGGCGCGGACATTTTTCTGGGCTTGTCGGCAGGTGGTGTGCTGAAAAAAGACATGGTCAAAAAAATGGCGGCCAAGCCCATCATTTTTGCCCTCGCCAACCCCAATCCCGAAATCTCTCCCGAAGATGTGAAGTCCGTCCGGGACGATGCCATCATGGCGACCGGCCGCACGGATTACCCGAATCAGGTCAACAACGTCCTGTGCTTCCCCTACATCTTCCGGGGGGCACTGGATGCGGGCGCAACCACCATCACCGTCGAGATGGAAATCGCTGCGGTACATGCGATTGCCGAGCTGGCGCAGGCCGAGCAAAGCGAGGTCGTGGCAGCCGCCTATGCGGGCCAAAAGCTGACATTTGGCCCGCAATACCTGATTCCAAAACCGTTCGATCCGCGCCTGATGATAAAGATTGCGCCGGCTGTGGCGCAGGCTGCAGCGGACAGCGGTGTGGCTTTGCGACCGATCCAGGACATGGCTGCATACCGGGAAAAACTGCAGAGTTTTGTCTACGCTTCAGGCTCCATGATGAAGCCGATTTTTGCGGCTGCCAAAGCGGCCTCACGCAAACGCGTGGCATTCGCAGAAGGCGAAGAAGAGCGCGTGCTGCGCGCTTGCCAGATTGTGGTTGACGAAGGTCTGGCACGGCCAACACTGATTGGTCGGCCCGCCGTCATCGCCAGCCGCATCGACCAGTTTGGCCTGCGCCTCAAGGAAGAGCTTGACTACGATGTCGTCAACGTCGAGCAAGACCACCGTTACCGAGACTTCTGGCAAACCTACCACCGCATGATGGAGCGCCGTGGCGTGACGATACAGATGGCCAAAATAGAGATGCGCCGTCGCCTGACACTGATTGCCGGCATGCTGCTGCACAAGGGCGATGTGGACGGTCTGATCTGCGGCACATGGGGCACAACGGCACATCATCTGGACTATCTTGATCAGGTGATTGGCAAGCGCGAAGGCGTTAACACTTACGCCTGCATGAATGGCCTGCTGTTGCCTGGCCGCCAGGTGTTTCTGCTGGACACCCATGTCAATTACGATCCGACCGCAGAGCAACTCGCCGAAATCACGATCATGGCGGCAGAAGAAATGATGCGCTTCGGCATCAAACCCAAAGCTGCACTGCTGTCGCACTCCAACTTTGGCTCGTCGAACCTACCCAGCGCGATCAAGATGCGCCACACGCTGGATCTGCTCAAAACCAAGGCCCCGTGGCTTGAGGTTGATGGTGAAATGCATGGTGACATGGCACTAGATGACGGCGCTCGCGCGCTCATCATGCCCAACAGCACCCTGATGGGCGAGGCCAACCTGTTGGTGCTGCCCAACATTGATGCGGCCAATATTTCTTACAACCTACTCAAGACGGCGGCAGGCGGCAATATCGCCATTGGCCCGATTCTTCTGGGGGCCAATAAGCCTATGCATATTTTGACCGCTACTGCAACCGTCCGGCGTATTGTCAATATGACGGCACTTACAGTTGCCGATGCAAATGCCGCTAGATAATACTTTTTAGAATAGCAAGCACTAACTACATTAATCCGTTTTCTTCAAGCTTAGTGCTTAAATTTTCAGCACCCCTTGCGTTTTTTGCCTGGATGCGGCAAACTATAACTCTTGAAAATTAAGGGTTAACCCGAAAACTGAGCCGGGCATCAAGGTCGGGCTAGGGCTAAGGTTCTTGATTTCCAAAAAAGGGATTTTTCATGTTGCGCAATGAGTTCCAGCGTTGGCTCAAGGTTGGTGCGACGACCGGTTTGATTTTGTGGATTGGCTTGATGGGCCTGGTCTGGTTTAGCCCCAGTGTGGTGCAAGCCAAAGGCCCTCAGGACAAGCCGGTCAACACCATTGCTGTAGCCGAGCTGCCTCTCCAGGGGCGCGACATGATGGCACTGATTTACAAGGGTGGCCCGTTTCGGTACGACAAGGACGGCACAGTATTTGGCAACCGGGAGCGGGTTCTCCCTGCCAAAAACCGTGGCTACTACCGTGAATACACGGTCAAAACACCCAGCGAACGCACGCGGGGAGCCAGACGGATTATTTGCGGTGGCTTGATGCCAGCTGCGCCAGAGGCCTGCTATTACACCGACGATCACTATGCGAGTTTTCGCAAAATCGTTCAGTAATTTGAACCGTGGTTGTTATTTTGAATTTTGACTTAAAAGAAAGTGAAGCGGAGATGGACACACCACTTCGTCAAGAAGGCGACACGCCCCTGAAAGGTATCAGGCCAAACATCGTGCAATCGATACGCGCTTTTCGCGTACCGCAGTTGCAGGATGCTGCCACGCAGCTCAACCAGCATTTCCTATATGCCAATCTGGGCAATGCCCAGAGCAAGCAGGACATTCTGGACATGATTGCCGCGCAGTACACCTTTCCCTCGCATTTCGGCAAAAATTTTGACGCGCTTTACGACTGCATGACGGATCTGGTTCACAAATCAGGCCCGCAGCCAGGCTTTATCGTCGTGCTGGAGCAAATTCCAGCCAACGCCAAGTTTGACAAGGAAGCGCGCGAACAGTTACTCGACATCTTCAGGGATGCGGCGGACTACTGGGCGGATCGAAAGATTCCGTTCAGATGCTTTTATTCTTTTCTGTAGCCCGCTCCCCAGACATAGGCCAAGGGGATCGGGCGAATCAGGCCCAACAAGCAGTTGCAGAAGGTGAAGAAGCCATGCCAACCGACAAGTTGATTGACGTTTCTCCACTCGCTTTAAGAATGAGCAGCCCGTTTAATGCGGGTTACTGGCTGGCGGCTGCTAGGGTTCCAATGTCATTGCGAGTGCCGTGTACTCGGCTACGGGTACTTCTTCAGCACGGCGCTGAAGATCAAAGCGGCCGCTGAAATCGCGTTGCTCCAGCCACTTGCCCAATGAATGGCGCAGCAGCTTGCGACGCTGGCTGAAGGCCACCCTGACCAACTCACTGAACAGTTTGACATCCAGCACCTCGGGCGCGGCATACGGCACCATGCGCACCACCGCACTGTCAACGCGCGGCGGTGGATCGAAGCTCTGTGGCGGCACAAACAGCACGCTTTCCATGGCGTAGCGCCATTGCAGCATCACACTGAGTCGGCCATAGTCGCTGGTCGCAGGCTTGGCCACCATGCGGTCAATGACCTCTTTTTGAAGCATGAAGTGTTGGTCTTCGATCACTTCTGCCGCATCCAGTAACTGAAACAAAATCGGTGTGGAAATGTTGTAGGGCAAGTTGCCAACCACGCGCAGCTTATGTCCTGCGCTTTCCGCCAACGCGTTGAAGTCCACCTTGAGTACATCAGACTCAATCACCACCAGTTGCTGATTGACCCGCAACTGAACGGCAAGATCACGATCCAGCTCAATCACCGTCAAACGCCCCAAACGCTCAACCAGCGGTTGCGTCAGTGCCTGCAGCCCAGGGCCAATTTCCACCATCGCTTGCCCAGCCTGCGGCGCAATGGCGCGCACGATCTCTTCAATGATGAAGCGGTCAGTCAGAAAATGCTGGCCAAAACGCTTTCGGGGAATGTGCTTCACTGGGGGGGGTCGCGATATTCCACATATGCCCGCCCTCGCACTTCCTGCGCCCATAGCGCATAGGCCTCTTTCTGTTTTTTCTCCCGCAAGACATGACGGACCAGTTCACGCTGTTCACGCGTGGACAACTGGTTTGTGCGCCGCTCCAGTACCTGGATCAAATGCACGCCGAACCGGGATGTCAACGGATCCGACATCTGGCCCGCTGCCAGGCCATTCATAACCTGTTCAAACTCCGGCACAAAACTACCGGGGTTGGCCCAGCCCAAATCACCACCGTCTTTGGCAGAACCATCAACGCTGTTGTCACGCGCTTCAGCCGCAAAATCAGCCTGTCCAGCTGCAACACGCTTTTTGATGTCTGCCAGTTTTTCTACGGTGGCGGCTTCTGTCAACTGCGGCCCTGGGCGCAGCAATATGTGTCGGGCACGGGTTTGCGTGATGTCAATCCCTGGCATACCAGCCTGCTTTTTCTCGATGACCTTGAGAATGTGAAAACCAGCGCCACTGCGCACTGGCCCCGCTATGCCGCCCGTGCGCAAATTTTGCGTTGCCTCTACAAAAAGCGATGGATACCGTTCCGCACTGCGCAAGCCCATCTGTCCGCCCGCAGCCTTCGAAGGGGAGTCTGAAAACTCATTCACCAGCGCTGCAAAATCGCCGCCTGCGCGCGCCTTTTCTGCAGCCTGTGCGGCCTTGGCCTGCAGCGCTGCCAGCTGCTGTGGGGTCGCATTTTCAGGAACAACCACCAGGATCTGAGCCAGATTGATTTCCATATTCGCGATATCGGTGTTGCCGTCCTGGTCACGCAGGAACTGGTCAATATCGGCATCTGTCACAGACACTCTAGCATCCACTTCACGCTGGCGCAGGCGAGTCACCAACAATTCATCGCGGATGTCAGAGCGGAACTGGTTGTAGGCAATGCCATCGGCCACGAGTCGGCGGTGCAGCTCCTCGACCGATATCTGGTTTTGCTGGGCAACCGACAGCACGGCGTTGTCGAGTGAGTTTTCATCTACCCGAACGCCCGAGGTCTTTGCCATTTGAAGTTGCGCCTTGTCGCTAATCAGCCGCTCCAGGACTTGCCGAGCCAGCTCGCCACGCGGCGGCAACACGACCCCCTGCTGGCTCAGCTGCTGCTCTGCGCGTATCAGCTTGGAGCGCACCTCGTTGTTCGTCACCGGCTCGGAGTTCACGACAGCCACAATAAAGTCCGCCTGTCGCTGACCACCAGCCGAGCGGCCAAAACTGGCCGGATTGGACACCTCGAAGCCGGGTGTGCGCAATGGTCCGGATGGTCTGAGGGTTTGCGCCTGGACCACCAGACACGGCACGGCAAGTGCCACCGCAACCAGCAGCTTGCAGGCCAAAAAACGGCCTGTCGCACTAGGAGCCTGTCGGGCTTTGGGCATCGGCACAGGTAAGCGGGATGGAGAAAAGTATTTAGTCATAGTTGGTAAAGCGGCTGGGTGCGGTCACTTGGTCTCGCAATAACTGGTAACGCGGAATATTTTGTTTTAGGACTTCAAGAGGGCTCACGCCAAGGCGCGAAAATCCGATCAGCTCCAGCTGAAACAAGATGCGGGTTGTGGCCACAGCCACACCGGTTTGGGTGCGTTGCAGCACGACACGGCTAATCCAGCAGCAGCCATCGTACTCAAGCCCGACGACGGCATCAACCAGTTTTTTATCGGGAACGCTGTAATTAAGTCGCCCAACACTGTAGTAACGGCCGCCGCCTTGACCACGGCCAGCGCCAAGGTCTTTGCCCTTGTCGCCCCACAAATCGTTGACCGGCCATTGCCAGCCCACGTCAACCGAGTTACTGAAGTCACGCTGGCGGCGCAGCGATGCACTGATGACGCGGTATGGCCCGGGGTTGTAGCGCACGCCGAACGTGCTGCGCTCTGAAACTTTAAGTTTCGGGTTGTATTGAACCGTTCCGTCAAAAGCCCATCGCGGGTCCCAGTTGATGGAGGTGCCAAACAGCACGTCACTGATGCGGTCGGTTACAGGCAAGCTGTCCCTGTCCGATAGTAAACGGACTTTCTGGTCGCTGAATCGCAGGCGCTGCGCAACGCCAACCCGCACAGTTTCAGCGCCAGAATCGAGGTTGAGCAGCCTGGAGGTCATCCCGAGCGTCAACAAGTTTGAATCCGAAATACGGTCATTGCCGGCAAAAGCATTGGGGGTAAATATGGTGGCGAAATTGAAATCGTACAGGCCCGAGTCATAGTTAGGCAGCAAGCTCTGGTCACGATACGGGGTGTGGACATAAAAGGCGCGCGGCTCCAGCGTCTGGGTGAAGTCTCGCCCAAAAAAATTGGCCTTACGCTCAAACGGTAGGCCGCTGTCAAGACTGAAGGTGGGCACGATGCGCGATGCAGACAAGTTGCCATTGAGCGGCGCAGGGTCAAAACGATACGTAGTGGCGTGCAACTGTAGTTTGGGCGTTATAAATCCGCCAGGTGCAATCCAAGGATGGCTAATTTGCGCAATACCTACCGCACGGTCACCACTGTTGGGTTGTTCGGTCAACAAGCGATTGGCGGAAAAGCGGGTGAAATCACCCGAGAGCGACCAATCAAACCCTTTTACGCCCACAATGGGTACGTTAACACGGGTGTACGCTACAGCGACTTGTGGCAATCGGTCATAAGGTGGCACGATACGCGACAGAGGGTCTTGCAAGGTCTGCCATTTCAGCGCGCGAATAGAGCTTGTAAAGTAACCTTGCCCCCAACTCACAACGGCATCATTGGTCAGTAAACGCTGGGGCACAGCCACACTTGATAGCCCGTGAACTGGATTGCTCTGTGGTGCATCATTGGTCAGTAAACGCTGGGGCACAGCCACACTGATTCTGGGGAAATCGCGCCAAAAATTATCATCACTTACACGATTCAAATTCAGGCTGAGCCCAACGCTCCCGATGGCAGCCAGACCCGTGTTGAGTCCGCCACCATGCTCCAGCGCATAAGACCAGCGGTCGCGCTGACGTAGCTTGTCACCCGGCATAAAAGTCCCGCGCAACCGGCCCCGATAGTCTCTTTCGAGGTATCGGTATTCGCCACCCAATTCAATGCCTCGTTTACTCATCACCGTGGGGGAAAACGTTGCATCCCGGTTAGGAGCCATATCGAAATAATACGGCTGGTTGACCATCAAGCCGCTTGTGTTGTCGACATTAAACGTCGGCGGCAACAAGCCTGATTTGCGCTTGTTGCCAGTGGGAAAGCTAAAGACAGGCGCAGCCAAAATGGGCACGCCCTTGAACTTGAGCACCGCCCCCGTCGCCTCGCCGGTTTCCGCCTCCTGGTCAAACTTGAAGCTGGTTCCGGTCAATATCCAGGCCGGATTCCCCCAAGACGCTGGTTCTGTTCTCTCGCACGTCGTGTAGGTGGCATTATGCGCAATCAGGGTTTTTTCATTGATGAAGTCAATCCGGTCGGCCTTGCCATTGCCGCCATTGGAAATAAAGCGGTAGCTAGCGTCTGCAAAATATCCCTCATAGGTATCGAGCTTTATATTGAGCAAGGACCCGCGGTACTGATTGCCCTTGGTACTCAGTCGCACATTACCGCGCGCATCGAGCGTGTTGTCCGGGCTGTAGAGCTCAATGCGGTCAGCCCGAATGGCACTCGTCCCCTGGCGCAGTTCGACATTGCCAGTTATCACGGTTTCAAGATCCGGGCGACCCGAAACACTGTCGCCTCGCACAAAGCTGGGTGGCTTGTTGGCTTGTCCTTCGGGCGGCTTTTCGGCCAGCATAGGGCTTGCCTTGAGCACCTGCCGCTTGCTGGCGGCATCCACGGCTTGTTCGAGAGCCAGGCGCGGGGCGGCCAAGTCCTGTGCCTGTACCGCCTGCCCAAACACCAAGCCCAGCGCGGCAAGCGACACTAGGCAGATAACCGCCCGAGACACCGGCGAGCGCAAAAAAGGCAAGTGAGGTAAAGAAGATGCGCGGTGCATCGATGGTATGAGGTAAACCCGTTTGTAGAATCGAAGCCTGATTATCCATGACCACCGCAGAGCCCCGTTCTGAGAAATGGCCATGCCCAACGCCACCCCAACCCACTGGATCAGCCATGAGTGCTCCAAGCAACGCCAGCGCCATCGTCTGGTCTGACCCCAGCCGGGGCAGCGCCTTTTCAAACTGGCTGGCCAGCATTGCCCTCGAGCACGGCCTTGACGTGGCCAGCGTACAACTGGCGTCAGCCGACGCGAGTTTTCGCCGCTACTTCAGGGTTGGGGCCAGCGGCGCTACGGGCAGCTTCATCATCATGGACGCGCCACCCGACAAGGAAGATTGCAAGCCCTTTGTAAAAGTTGCCGCCTTGATGCTTGATGCAGGCCTTCCCGCACCCCGCGTGCTGGCTTGGGACGAGACCGCAGGCTTCATGCTGCTCAATGACCTGGGGCACAAAACTATGCTGGACATCATCGTCGACACGAAGGCGCCGCCCGCAGCCGTTGATGCGATTGCGCAACCCAGCGCGGCGCACCATGCGCTGTACATGGAGGCCATCGACTTGCTGATTCGCTGGCAACTCGCGTCAAAACCCGGCGTGCTGCCGCCTTATGACGATGCCCTGTTAAGCCGCGAGCTAGCGCTGTTCCCCGAGTGGTATGTCGGCAAACACAAAGGCATCACTTTGAGCAGCGATGCGCAGATCAAGCTTGACAATGCATTTGCGCAAATTAAAGCAAGTAATTTGCAGTCGCTGGATGGCGCGCGTGTCTTCGTGCATCGCGACTTCATGCCCAGAAACTTGATGGCCGCTGACGGCAGTCATGCTTTAAGGGAGTTGGCAATTGCGAAAGTACCATCCACTCGTCATTGCGAGCGAAGCGCGGCAATCCATGAACCCCTGGATTGCCGCGCTTCGCTCGCAATGACGGAAAAAGGTACATCGGTATTGTCCACTTCCCTAAGTGTTTTAGATTTTCAAGACGCGGTTTACGGCCCCATCACCTACGACATCGCCAGCCTGATGCGCGATGCGTTTTTGACCTGGGAAGAAGACTTTGTATTGGAAGTCACCGTACGCTACTGGCAGCAAGCGCGCAAAGCCGGCCTGCCAGTGGGCGATGACTTTGGCGAGTTTTACCGCGCGGTGGAATGGATGGGCTTGCAACGCCACCTCAAAGTGCTTGGCATCTTTGCGCGGCTCACACTGCGCGACGGCAAACCAAGGTATCTGCTGGACACGCCGCGCTTCATCCGGTACGCCCGCAACACCGCCGCGCGTTACCGCCAGCTCGGGCCATTCATGATGCTGCTAGATGAGATTGAAGGCAACGTGACCCGCGTGGGGTACACGTTTTGAGCTGCCCTGAAAATGGAATACCCCCATGAGCGCACGCTTTTACGTTGCTGCTCGGCTCGCCAGCGGCGACAGCTTAAGCTTGCCCGCGACTGCGGCAAGGCATGTGCAAGTGTTGCGGATGCAACCCGCAGGCAGCATCACGCTTTTCAGTGGCCATGACGATGTGGGTGAAGGCGAGTTTGAAGCCACCATCACCCGCATGGGCCGCAGCGATGTAGACGTCACCATTGGCCACTACACCGCGACCGAACGCGAAGCCAAACGCGCCGTACATCTGGCTGTAGGCATGCCCGCCAATGACCGCATGGACTGGCTGGTTGAAAAAGCCACCGAACTCGGCGTGGCCAGCATTCAGCCGCTGATGGCCGAACGCTCGGTGTTGCGCTTGAGTGGTGAGCGCGCCGAGAAAAAACTCGCCCACTGGCGCGCCATCGCTATCGCGGCCTGTGAGCAATGCGGCCGTAACCGTGTACCGGTAATTCACCAGGCGACCTCTTTGAGTCAATGGCTGAAAAGCACGGCAGAGCAAGCCATCACCAGCCAACGACTGCTGCTGTCGCTGCAAGGCGGCACGCAACCGCTAGCCCAAGCCGTCAACACGACCGACTCAACGCCCTTGCTGTTCCTGAGCGGCCCTGAAGGCGGCCTAAGCCCGCTTGAGGAAGCCGCCGCGATTGCCAGTGGCTTCAAGCCCGTAACCCTAGGCCCGCGCGTGCTGCGCGCTGAAACCGCGCCGCTGGCCTGTCTTGCATTCCTTTCCCTGAAAGATCATTCATGAACCGCAACCTCTGGCTGCTGGCCCTCTGCCAGGGCCTATTCCTCACCAACAACATCACCTTCATCGCCATCAACGGCCTGGTGGGCTTAAGCCTGGCGCCGCTGGGCTGGATGGCGACCTTGCCTATCATGGGCTATGTCGTTGGCGGCGCGCTATCGACCGGACTGGTCGCGCGCACGCAAAGCCGCTTTGGCCGCAAGACCTCGTTCCAGCTCGGGCTGGCGGTCGCGGTGGCCTCGGCCTTGTTGTGCGCGTATGCCGCTTACAGCCGCAATTTCTGGCTACTGGTGGCGGCCACTGTGGTGGCCGGGTACTACTTCGCCAATGCGCAGTTGTACCGCTTTGCGGCAGCGGAGCTGGCGCAGCCTGCGTTCAGGGAAAAAGCCATCTCACTGGTGATGGCGGGCGGGCTGCTGGGTGCGGTGCTTGGCCCCAATCTGGCGGCACACACGCGCAGCCTGACGGAGGTGCCGTTCGCTGGCGCCTTCCTGGCGCTTGGCGGCGTGGCGCTGCTGGCGATGGCGCTGCTGGCCTTCATTCAGTTTCCGCCGCAGCCGACCAGACAGGCGGCCAGCGGTGGGCGACCGCTGGGCGAGATCATGCGTCAGCCCGTCTTCATCGTCGCCGCTGCGGCCGGCGCTTTGAGCTATGGCGTGATGAACCTGCTAATGGCCGCCACGCCGATTGCGATGCAGATCTGTAGCCTGCCTTTTTCCGATGCGGCTATCGTGCTGCAATGGCATGTGATTGGCATGTTTGCGCCGAGCTTTTTTACCGGCCATTTAATCAAGCGCTTTGGCACCTTGCCCATCATGGCGGTGGGGCTGGTGCTCAACATCATGTGCGTGGTGATTGCACTGTCGGGGGTTGAGTTTGTGCAGTTTGTAGCGGCCATGTTTTTGCTCGGGCTGGGCT
>JBCKNM010000036.1:0-17530 GCA_038902775.1 Polaromonas sp. | reverse complement strand
ACTTCACAAACACCGGATCGGGCGTCAGCGTGCTGGCATTGTCCTGGTACAGCTTGAGCAGGGCGCTCTGCAGATCCTTGCCGTTGGTTTGCGCGATGGCGTAGGCGTCGGCCTCAAACTCTTGCCGGCGCGAGAGCTGGGCGAACAGCGGCGAGATGAAAAAACTGAAGAGCGGCGCCGCCAGCAAAAACAGCAGCAGGGCCAGCGCGTCGTTGCTGCTGTTCATGTTCGGCCTGATGCCCAGGCCGGTATAAAACCAGATTTGCGACGACAGCCAGCCCAGCAGCGCAAAACCGGCCAGGCTCATGGCAAACATCGCGGCAATGCGTTTGATGATGTGTTTATGTTTGAAATGACCCAGCTCATGCGCCAGCACGGCATCCACTTCAGCGGGGCTCAACTGTTTGAGCAGCGTGTCGAAAAACACCACGCGTTTGGAAGCCCCGAAGCCGGTGAAGTAAGCGTTGGCGTGCGCCGAGCGTTTGCTGCCGTCCATGACGAACAAGCCCTTGGCTGCAAAGCCGCAGCGCTGCATCAGCGCTGTCACGCGCGCTTTCAGGCTTTCGTCTTCCAGCGGCTGGAATTTGTTGAACAGCGGCGCAATCACCGTGGGGTACAGCACCAGAGCCAGCAGGTTGAAACCCATCCACACGCCCCAGGCCCAGAGCCACCACCAACTGCCGGTGCTGCCCATGATCCAGAGGATCAGCGCCACGATGGGCAGGCCGATGACCAGGCCGACCAGCGTCGATTTCACAAGATCGGCCAGCCAGAGCCTGAAGGTCATCTTGTTGAAGCCGAAACGCTCTTCGATGCGGAAGGTGCCGTACAGCGTGAAGGGCAAGTCCAGCAGGCCGCTGATCAGGCCGAAAGCGGCCAGCAGGGCCAATTGCGGCAGCAGGCTGCCATAAGCGGCCAGGCCTGAACTGACCAGCGCCTGGTTCAACGCGGCTATGCCGCCCAGCAGCGTCCAGCCCAGCAGCACGGCCGTGCCAAAGGACAGCTCCAGCAAGCCGAAGCGGGCCTTGGTGATGGTGTAGTCGGCGGCTTTCTGGTGCGAAGCCAGCGAAATCGTGCTGGCAAAAGCGGCAGGCACCTGGTCGCGATGCCGCGCCACGTGGCGTATCTGCCGGGAAGCCAGGTAGAACTTCGTGAGCAGGCCCAGTACCAATGCGACTGAGAACAGCAGGGTGAAGGCGAGGGAATAGTTGGTCATACGGGCAAGTTTAGGCGATCAGCGAGAATCGCACGATGCTTGAGCCTGAACCCCTACTGAAAAAATCCGACCTGAACCTGGTCTGGCTGGACTGCGAAATGACTGGGCTTGACCCCGATAAAGAACGCATCATTGAAATCGCTGTCATCGTGACTGGCCCGCAGCTCACGCCGCGTATCGAAGGCCCGGTGCTGGCGATTCACCAGTCCGACGAATTATTGGGCCAGATGGACGACTGGAACAAGGGCACGCACGGTCGCAGCGGGCTGATAGACAAGGTCAAGGCCAGCAGCGTGACCGAGCTTGATGCTGAGACGCAAATCCTGGCCTTTCTGGCGCAGTATCTGCCCAAAGGCAAGTCGCCGATGTGCGGCAACACCATCAGCCAGGACCGGCGTTTTCTGGTCAAGTACATGCCTAGGCTGGATGCGTTTTTGCACTACCGCAATATTGATGTCAGCACTTTTAAAGAGCTTGCCAAGCGCTGGCGACCCGAGGTTTACAGCGCTTTCAAGAAGCGACAAAGCCACACGGCGCTGGCCGATGTGCATGAGTCGATTGACGAGCTGGAGCACTATCGGGAACACTTTTTGAAGTAAAGAAGTCCGCACTAGTACAAACCCGTAAAACGTGCCATAATCAAAGACTTGCAAACGTACCGGGTACGCTGCATTTGTACATCTACCTCACACTTTTGGACCCTGTTGAATAGGGTCACCGCTTTAGGCAGTCTCGTTGCCTGAATCGTTTATTCGTTTGATGGTTGATGTTTTATTAACCATGAACGAAGCCTCCTGCAAATTCTTACACGCAGGAGGTCAAAGTTTTCCCGCTGCATTTTTGGCCTTTGCTGGACAGTTGCGCGCGGGTGATTTAATTGAGAAAAAACATGACTGACTCTTTTGAGGCCCGTGGCGATTTCATGCCCGAAGCCGATACCGTTTTCGCTACTGATTCTGCTGAAAACTTTAACGACAACACTGCCCCATCCAATCCTGTGCCTGACTTTTCCGGTACGCCCGAAGACACCGAGTCTTCGCTCGATGCAGTTGCCGCAGAACCCAACGGTTTTGTAAAATTCGGTCTGGCCAAAGAGCTGCTTCAAGCCGTTGCCGACATGGGTTTTACCCAGCCAACCGCCGTGCAGATGGCCACCATCCCCAAGGCCATGCAGGCACTGGACGATGTTGGCTCAGACATAAAGGCAGACAAAAAAGCCAAGTTCACCGACCTGCTGGTTTGCAGCCAGACCGGTAGCGGCAAGACTGCCGCTTTCTTGCTGCCTGTTCTGCACACACTGCTCAAGCAACAGGAAGAAGCCGAGCGTTTTGAGCGTTCCGAGTTTGAACGCCTGAGCGCGGAAGCGGTTGCTCGTGGTGAGACACCTGCCAAAAAACCAAAACGCAAAGACCCAACTAATGCGCGCAACTTTAAGGCGGCCACACCTGGCGCACTGATTCTTTGCCCGACGCGCGAGCTGGCCCAACAGGTTTGCGCTGACGCGATTGATCTGGTTCGCCATTGCCGTGGCCTGCGTATTGCCAACGTCGTTGGCGGCATTCCTTACCAGCTGCAAATTGCCAAGCTGCAAAACGCCAATCTGGTGGTTGCAACGCCAGGCCGCCTGCTTGACTTGCAGCGCAGTATGCAGATCAAGCTTGACCAGGTGCAGTTTCTCGTTGTTGACGAAGCCGACCGCATGTTAGATCTCGGCTTTGCTGACGACCTGACCGAAGTCAACCAGCTCACCATCGAGCGCAAGCAGACCATGATGTTCGGCGCCACGTTTGCGCCGCGCATCATGCAACTGGCCACCCGTGTCATGCGCCAGCCGCAGCGCGTCGTGATCGACTCGCCGCATGCAAAACACGCATCCATCACCCAGTCACTGCTGTGGGCCGACAACATGACGCACAAGCGCAAGTTGTTAGATCATTCACTGTGCGACACCGAGATGAACCAGTCCATCGTGTTTGCCTGCACGCAGGTTGAGTGCGACGGCCTGGCCAATGATCTGGTGCAGGATGGCTTTAGCGCTGTTGCGTTGCACGGTGCCTTGGGGCAAGGCCTGCGGAATCGCCGCCTGATGGCTTTCCGTGATGGCCGCGTGCAGATTTTGGTGGCAACCGATGTGGCCGCCCGTGGCCTCGACGTGCCAACGATTACCCACGTCATCAACTACGGCCTGCCTATGAAAGCCGAAGACTATGTTCACCGCATTGGCCGTACCGGCCGTGCCGGCCGCGAAGGCAAGGCGATCACGATTGCCGAGTTCCGCGATCGCCGCAAGATTCAGGACATCGAGCACTACACGCAGCAAAACCTCAAGCCCAGCGTGATTGCCGGCCTTGAGCCACAACAACGCTTTGCTTCAACATCGGATCGCCCACGTGGCAATTTTGGTGGTGGTCGCGATGACCGTGGCGGTGGACGCAGTAACTTTGCTGGAGGCGGCGGTGGTGGTGGCTATCAGGGCCGCAAGCCTGCTGGCGCTGGTTTCGGTGGCCGCGATGACCGTGGTGGCGGTTTCGGTGCGCCGCGTGACGACCGTGGCGGTAACTTTGGCGGTGGTAATTTCCAGGGTCGTCCTGCACCGCAAGGCAACAACTACGCAGACCGTTCCGGTTTCAACGACCGTGGCCCGCGCCACGACGACCGCAGCTTTGGCAACAACAATGCGTTTGTTTCACGTGATGACCGCGGTGGCGACCGCAGCTTTGCGCCCCGCAACGAAGGCTTTGCATCGCGCAGCGAAGGCTTTGCTGCACGCCCAGACTTTGCAAACCGTAAGCCAGCTTTCGCCAAGCCAGCAGGCAAGGTGTTTGTGCCACGAGATGCCGCCAAAAAGGCGGGTAAGTTTTCCAAACCCGCACGCGACTGAAGCTGCATCGCATGGGAGATCTAAAGGTCTTCTGCGATGGCCGGTGAAAACATGGTTTCCATCTCATGTCGTACTTTGTAGGCGGGAGTGGATGTGTCCATGGCCACATCGGCCCAGCTCAGGCTTTGGCCTTTTTTGACCGCCCGCACCACCTTGACCTGGTGTGCCAGGCCAAGCGGCAGGCCGCCCATGCGCAGCGAGGTGTCTGCGGGCAACAGCTTGCCCCATACCGTATAGCCGCCTTCGCCGTCGAGCATGTCGCCGGGTTTCAGGTCACGCTTTGCAGTGGCCACCACGTCGGCATTCCAGCAGGTTGCCACGCCTGTGGGCTCGCCGCGCAGCGCCACGCTGGCCACTGATACGCCGACCTCCAGGCCGATCAAATGCCAGCGCTTGTAGAGCGTGAAATAACGCCCGCTCGGGTCGGTGTGGGCGTTGTACTCTTCAAAACAGTTCTTGATGTAGTCGGTCTCGGCTTCGACCGTGACCCAGACGCCCATGCGGATGTCGTAGGGAATCTTGCGGCCATTGGCTTCCAACGATGAGATGACTTCGACCATGCCTTTGCGCTCCAGCACGCCGCCTTCGCTGATGGGTCTTGTCACAAACGGAATGTCTTCCACGCTGGCCGGCGGGTAGAGCAGGCCATTGCTGGGCACGCTCAGGCCTGTGGCATTGGCCACAGCCGTGCATTCAATCGATGGCTTGGAGCCATCGAGAAAACTATTGAACATTTTGGGGTTGAGCCCGCCGCGCTCGGCCTGCTCGGGGGTCAGGCCGTAGTTGCCCCACACGGTGTCGGGTGTTGATTCGCAAAAATGCGGCAGCCATTTGTGGCCACGGCCCGCCGCCACCACCGGAAAACCGCAGGTGCGCGCCCAGTCCACCAGGGCACAAATCAAGGCCGGCTGGTCACCAAAAGCCAGCGAATACACCACACCCGCTGCGTGTGCCTTGCGCGCCAGCAAGGGGCCGCAAAAAGCGTCGGCCTCTACCGTGACGTTGACCACATGCTTGCCGTGTGCAAACGCTTGCAGGCAATGCTCGACCGCCGCCACCGGGTTGCCGGTGCATTCGACAATGATGTCAATCTGCGGATGCGTGACCACCGCATTCCAGTCGTCGGTGATCCAGGTTGCTCCTGTTTTAATAGCGTTTTGTATAGACGGAGCTTGCGATAGCTCTGGTTTCCATCCAACGCGGGCAAGGTTGGCGCGGGCTGCGTCAGGTGACAGATCAGCAATCGCTACCAAGTGCACACCCGGTGTTCTCGGGATTTGCGCCAGGTACATTGAGCCGAATTTGCCCGCGCCTATCAGGCCGATGCGGATAGGCTGGTTGTCGGCGGCGCGTTGCTGGAGTTTGGTGTAGAGGCTCATTGGATACCCGGAGTCGCTGCTGGTTTAAGCCGCTTTGCGTTCAGGCGCGATTTCTTCCATCGAGGTCTGCAGCGCCGTGGCCGGAATGCCGTCTTTCCAGGGCAGGTCCACCGGGTAGTCTTTGAGCAGGCAGTCGTCCGGCAGGCATTCAATCGGCGTGAAGTCGCGGTGTGCGATGTACTCGGGGCGTTTGTGGCGGCGGATGTGGTTGCTGACCGCGCACAGGCTCAGATAGACGCTGACGCGGTTAAAGGGCGAAAGGTTGCTGCCCGAGGCATGGACCAGGCAGGAGTGGAACAGAATCATCGAGCCCGCCGGACCTTTCGGGCTGACGATGCCACCCTGCTTGCCCCCGGCACGCTGCACCAGCTGGCGGATTAAATTATTGTCGACGGTCCACAGCGGGTAGCTGGTGGTGGTCAGGTCGTGTTTGGCTTCGAGCACGCCTTTTTTGTGGCTGCCGGGAATGAACATCAGCGGGCCGTTGTGCTCGGTCACGTCGTCCAGAAAAATCGCCACATTCATGGCGCGCTCGGTCGGCATCATGTCGTCATTGAGCCAGGTGCCGTAGTCTTGGTGCCACTGCCAGACATCGCCTTCAAAGGCCATCTTGCCGTTGATCTTGAACTGGTGCATGTACAGCGCCTCGCCCAGCAGCTCTTCGACCGGCGCTATCATGCGCGGGTGCCGCGCCAGCTTGGCAAACGGTTCGCTGTACATGTGGGCCGCAAAGTTGGTGCGCACGGCATCTTTGCCTTTTTCGCGCACGTTGTAGTCTTCGCGCCGACTGTACAGCTCGGGCACGGCGTCGGTGAGCGTGCAGGTTTCTTCCGGGGTGAACAGGCCCGGGAAAAACAGGTAGCCGTCACGGTCGAATTGGGCCAATTGGTCGGGGGTTAATTTCATGATGTGTTTCCTAGTTTCCGGCGTGGTTCAAAAAGTAACGTTTTTGGGTAACACGGAGAATGTGAATTATGGATGGTTTGCCAATGACTCAACCGATGGCCACCCGAAAAAGTGTTACCCGATTTTGAACCACACCCAGAGTACGGCAATGCATCGGTGGTTTGTAGCGGGTTTACCCCGAACGCCCCACCCCCTTGCCTGACTGTGCCAAGATGGCGGGCGTTTCAACGCCCATTTTTCAGGAGCACAGCATGACCCGACCCGACCCCGCCTGGCTGGACCGCATGTACAACAACCGCGCGAGGGTAGCAGAGCATGGCATGCACTTCATGCGCTGGGCTGAGGCATCGGAACATGCACGCGATTACCATCCCCCTCAATGCGATATCGCTTATGGCGATGGGCCGATGGAGGTGCTCGATGTATTTCCCAGCGCCAAACCCGGCGCGCCGGTGGTGGTGTTTATCCACGGCGGCTACTGGCGTTCGCTGGACAAATCGGATCATTCCTTTGTCGCTCCAGCCTTCAGCAATGAGGGGGCGTGCGTGGTGATCCCGAACTATGCCCTGTGCCCGGCGGTGACGATTCCCCAGATCGTGATGCAGATGGTCAAGGCGCTGGCGTGGACGTACCGCAACGTCGCGCGTTTTGGCGGCGACCCGAAACGCATCACGGTGATCGGGCACTCGTCGGGCGGCCATCTGGCAGCGATGCTGCTGGCCTGCCTGTGGCCGCTTCATGCCAAAGACCTGCCGTCCGACCTTGTGAAAAACGCGTTGTCGATTTCGGGCCTGTATGAACTTGACTCCATCATGCACACGCCGTTCCTGAAAGATTCGCTGCGGCTGACGCCCGCGCAGGTGGCGCAGGCCAGCCCGGCCTGGTTGCCGGCATCGAAGCGCGGCGTGCTTTACACCGTGGCCGGCGCCGACGAAAGCGAAGAGTTTCTGCGCCACAACGCGCTGATTCAGCAGGCCTGGGGCCGCCGTATGGTGCCGGTGTGCGAAGCCCTGCCCGGGCTCAATCACTTCAGCATCGTCGAGGCGCTGGTGCAGCCCGGCCACCGGCTGCACCAGCTAGCGCTGCAACTGGTTGCCGCCACCGCCTGACCGTGGCGGGCTACATCAGCAGGTGTTCTCCGGCGTTGTCGCCGCCCAGAATGACGTAGTTGACCTTGCGGATGTCCATCAGCTCTTTGCCACCCGCGTAGCTGATGGCGCTTTGGATGTCTTCTTCCATCTCGCGCAGCGTGTCCTTGAGGCTGCCCTTGACGGGTTCGAGGATGCGCTTGCCTTCGACGTGCTTGGACTCGCCTTTGTTGAAGTCCGAGGCGCTGCCGTAATATTCCTTGAACAGCGCGCCGTCCACCTCGACGGTTTTGCCGGGGCTTTCTTCAAGGCCTGCCAGCATGGAGCCAATCATCACCATGGTCGCGCCAAAGCGTATGGACTTGGCGATGTCGCCGTGCTCGCGTATGCCGCCATCGGCAATGATGGGTTTGGTAGCCACGCGCGCGCACCACTTCAGCGCTGACAGTTGCCAGCCACCGGTGCCAAAACCGGTTTTCATTTTGGTGATGCAAACCTTGCCGGGGCCAATGCCAACCTTGGTTGCGTCCGCGCCCCAATTCTCCAGGTCAATCACGGCCTCGGGCGTGCCAACGTTGCCTGCAATCACAAATGAGGCGGGCAGTTTCTGCTTCAGGTAAGCAATCATTTTCTGCACCGTATCAGCATGACCGTGGGCAATGTCAATCGTGATGTATTCTGGTACCAGTCCTTCGGCGGCCAATTTGCCAACCGTGTCGTAATCGGCTTTTTTGACACCTAGCGAGATGGATGCGTAAACACCTCGCGCTTTCATCCTGCGCACAAATTGCACGTTGTCCAGATCGAAGCGGTGCATCACATAAAAGTAGCCGTTTTGCGCCATCCATGTACAGATGTCCTCGTTCACGACCGTCTTCATGTTGGCCGGCACGACCGGAATGCGAAAGGTGCGCCTGCCTAGCTCCACGCTGGCATCGCACTCCGAGCGGCTCTCCACGCGGCATTTGCGCGGCAGCAGCAGAATGTTGTCGTAGTCAAAAATTTCCATGATTCCAGGCCTTCAAAAACTGTTGATAAAACAGAAGGCTCTTGGACTGGCCCGGTTCAAGCGCCAGGAAAATGGACGCGTAAAAAACCGGGCGCAATGGCTTGGGCCCGGTGACCGATTCTAGGCGCTATGCCAAAGCTCTGGCACGCGACACAAGCCAAGGTCTTTCTACAATGGGTGATGTTCTCAGCAATCAGCGACGGTAGCGCTTCAAGCTCCCCACTCTTACAAAATCTTAACCCCGAGCAACTGGCCGCCGTAACTTTGCCCAACACCCACGCGCTGATACTGGCGGGTGCGGGCTCTGGAAAGACCCGTGTGCTCACCACCCGCATTGCCTGGTTGCTGCAAACCGGCCAAGTTTCACCGGGCGGTATTTTGGCGGTCACGTTTACCAACAAGGCCGCCAAGGAAATGATGACGCGGCTATCAAGCCTGCTGCCTGTCAATGTGCGCGGCATGTGGATAGGCACCTTTCATGGTCTGTGCAACCGCTTTTTGCGCGCCCACTACAAGCTGGCCAACCTGCCGCAGAGCTTTCAGATTCTGGACACGCAAGACCAGCTCTCAGCCATCAAGCGCCTGTGCAAGCAGTTCAATATTGACGACGAGCGCTTTCCGCCCAAGCAGCTGATGTACTTTTTTGCGGGTAACAAAGAAGATGGACTGCGCGCCAAAGACGTGCTGATTCATGGCGATGACGAGCGCAAAAAAGTCGAGCTGTACGCGCTCTATGAAGAACAGTGCCAGCGTGAAGGCGTGGTTGATTTTGGTGAGCTGATGCTGCGCAGCTATGAGCTGCTGCAGGGCAACGCCCCAGTACGCGAGCACTACCAGCGGCGCTTTCGGCATATTCTGATTGACGAATTTCAGGACACCAACAAGCTGCAATACGCATGGATCAAGATGCTGGCCGGGCCGGGCAGTGATGCTTCTAACGCGATGCCGGGTGGCTCAGTCATTGCGGTGGGGGATGACGACCAGAGCATTTACGCCTTTCGCGGCGCGCGCGTCGGCAACATGACTGACTTTGTGCATGAGTTCAAAGTAAGCCACCAGATCAAGCTTGAGCGCAACTACCGCAGCTTCGGCAACATTCTTGATTCGGCCAATGCGCTGATCAGCCACAACAGCAAGCGCCTGGGCAAAAACCTGCGCACCGAGGCCGGGCCCGGCGAGCCCGTGCGGGTGTACGAATCGGCCAGTGATTTTGCCGAGGCGCAATGGTTTGTAGATGAAGTCAAGCAACTCGTGCGTGACGGCACAGAGCGTAAAGAGATAGCGCTGCTCTACCGCAGCAACGCCCAAAGCCGCGTCATGGAAACCGCGCTGTTCAATGCCGCCGTGCCCTACCGCGTGTATGGTGGCCTGCGCTTTTTTGAGCGCGCCGAGATCAAGCACGCACTGGCGTATTTGCGCCTGCTGGAGAACCCGCATGACGACACCAGCTTCATGCGCGCCGTCAACTTTCCGCCGCGCGGCATCGGCCTGCGCAGCATCGAGCAGTTGCAGGATGTGTCGCGCGCTTCGGGTTGTTCGCTGCATGACGGCGTGAGTGCGGTGCCGGGCAAGGCGGGTACCAAGCTTGGCGAGTTTGTTGCCAAGCTTGATGTGCTGCGCGAGCAAACTGCAGGTATGACGCTACGCGACATTATTGAATTGGTTTTGCAGCACAGCGGGCTTGAAGCGCATTACAAGCTGGAAAAAGAAGGCCAGGACAGGCTGGAAAATTTGGCCGAACTGGTCAACGCCGCCGAATCGTTTGTGAGCCAGGAAGGTTTTGGCCGCGACGCTGTGGCGCTGCCGATTGACGAGTTGGCGCAGTCGCCAGCCAGCCAGGGCATTGATGGCGCGCAGCCGCTGCTTGATGAGCCGCTAGCCGAAATGCTCGCGCCGGACAGCGAAACGGGTGAAACACTATCGCCACTGGCGGCATTTTTAACGCACGCCGCGCTGGAGGCAGGCGACAACCAGGCCAAGGCCGGGCAGGATGCCGTGCAACTGATGACGGTGCATTCGTCCAAGGGGCTGGAGTTTGATTGCGTGTTTATCAGCGGGCTTGAAGACGGCATCTTCCCGCATGAAAATTCACTGAGCGATGCTGGCGGCATCGAAGAAGAACGCCGCCTGATGTATGTCGCCATCACCCGCGCGCGCAAGCGCCTGTACCTCAGCTATTGCCAAACCCGCAGGTTGCATGGCCAGACGCGCTACAACCTCAAGAGTCGGTTTTTTGACGAGCTGCCGGAAGGCGCGCTGAAGTGGATCACGCCGAAGAACCAGGGCTTTGCTTCTGGTCTGGGTAGTGGCAGGAGTGGCGCTTGGCGCGACGGCGCGCATTCAGGCGGTGGCCGTAAAGACTGGGCCAGTAATGTGTTTGCCTCTAAAGCCGGCCAACTCGAGCGCTTTGCCAACCCGGTCGTGCCCGCGCAACGCAGTGAGCTAGCGCATGGCCTGAAGAGCGGCATGAATGTTTTCCACGCCAAGTTTGGTGAAGGCCGTGTGATGCTGCTGGAGGGCACAGGCGACGATGCCAGAGCACAGATCAACTTCACGCGGCACGGTGTGAAGTGGCTTGCGCTATCCGTGGCCAAGCTGACGATTGTCTGAAATTATGGACTTGCAATGCTATTAAATCAGTAGCTGGTCACACCCGTATTTATTGGGCTGCGGTTACTTTTTGGCATTGAAAAAGTGGTTAAAAAGCCCTTCAAAAGCAGTTTTTTGGTTTTTGAAGAACTTTTAGGGCACGGTTTTATTGTTTTTGATCAATTTTGAACGCCAAATCGGGCTGTAGATCAATAAAAATGGGCGTGGGCAGCCATGCTATTTGTAGCGAATGTGACTAATTGGAGTCTGACCCTAATTCTTCCAGTTCCGCGAGCTGACGCGTGCAGAACGGGCCCGCGATCACCTGCTCCAGGCCGACCACGGTAATTCCGTCTAGGGGTCTTCCCATCGGGTGGTGTCTCAGTTTGAGTGTCTGCTTTTGGCCACGAGCGGACGTTCGGCAGACGCTTACCGGAACCGTTCTCCAGGCCTGAATGGACTGAAAATTCTTGAACAGGTCATCTCAGCCGTTCGCGGAGCTGACAGGCCTTCGCCTCGCCCAACGAGCAGGCGCGCTCCAGGTCGCGCAACGCCTGCTCCGCATTGCCGGCGTGACGGTGTGTGCCGGCCCGCTCCAGATACGCTCCGGCGTGACCTGGCTCGAGGCGCAGAAACTCGTTCCACGATTCGAAAATTTCGTCCCAGCGTTGCGCGCGCATCAGTACATAGTCGAGGTGGCGGCGTGCATCGAACGAACGCGGGTCAAGTTGAACCGCCTGTCGCAGGACCTTTTCCGCCTCCGTCAAGCGACCAGCTTGGTAAAGCTGCCATCCACGGAAAACGAGACCTGTCGCCGGGTGCCCCGCGTGTTGCACATGGTAGCTCTCGATCCACTCGAAGCCCAGGCCACCGGAGCGGATGCCAAGGACGAGCGAATCCGTTGCAACGCGAGCCCGGGAGAACGTATCGGGGTCAACGTCGATTCTCTCCCTGCCCCGGCCTTTGCGCCATGATTCGACGTACAGATACCATTCCCAGCCGCGCGGTCGCGGATTTTTTTCGATCACCTTCGCGGCATGAACCGTCGGTTGGCCTGGGTCCAGCCTTGCATTCAGCCAGGGCCCCACCGTCGCGAAGGCGAAAACAATCGAGATCAGGGTCGCGGCGGCGATGAACAACAAGTCGCGATGCGCCGACGAGCGCCCACGCAACAGCCACGCCGCCCAAGCCAGCATTCCGGCGCCCAGCACGAGCGCATACGGTGCCTGCGCCTGGAGCGAATCGACGAGATCGAGCGCCTGATACCGTCCCGACAGCCAGATTACGGCGCCAGCGAGCGCAAGCACAACAGGCGGAGCGTAAGCGAACAGCCGGACGAGCGTCGAGGAAGCCGACTCGAGCGGAACCTCGTCTCCTGCATGGCTCAAGTCTCGATAATCCCGAGGATCCCGGTCATGCTTGTCTTCGGAAGTCGCGGTCAAGACATGAACAAGGACATCCCTCAGCCATTGCAATTCTTCTTCTGCTGAGAGCGCCGCGCCCAGCTCGACCGAGCCGCGATCGCTGCGTATGACCACGCGGCTCGTCGTGTAGATCCCTGCTTGGGTTATTTCGACTTCCTCGATCTCAGCACCCGTCAGCCGGGTCGTCTTCGTGCCGAAGATATCGCGCCGGGTGACGACGAGCTCGTCCCCGGACACGACCAGGCGCTCGCGGAGGATGACGGCGCGAAGCAGCAGCGGCAGGGAAATGCCCATCACGAGCAAGAACGTGAACAGCGTGCTCATGCTCATGTCTATGTCCGCCAAATCCCCTTTGAGCCATATCAACAATTCAGTAACGATAACTATCCCGCCCGCGATGAACATCACTTGCAAAAGCGCACTGCGACCGGCAGGCGGTATCTCGATCGTGGTGGGCGCCCGGATTCCGCCGTAGTTGAAGATTGCCCTTGCCTGCGGCGGTTGCGCGGGAAGCGGCATCGACCGGCCCGCGCGCCTTACGCGCTGCTGCAAAGACTGATCGAGCGCGCCGGCCTCGCGCACGACTTCCTCGCCCGAGGACCGGTCCTGGATTCCGAGGTGGAGAAACTTGGCGACCTCTTCGGCGAGGCGGCGCGCCTTGTCGTGATCGGGTGGCTCCTGAAGCGTAATCGCATCGGTGCCGGGGCCTTCCAGCCGCACCGGAAAGACTTCATACCTGGTCTTGCGGGCTGACCGCTCCTCGCGGGACAGGGTCACATAATGCATCTGCGAGAAGGGATGCTCGGTTTTGTGAAAGGGAACGAGTAGCCCCCACCAGGTCGTGATGGTGCGTCGCTGGCTGTCGAGAATGACTCCGATGCGGACCGACATGAGAATCGCTCCAAGGAGTACAAGCACGCTCACCAAGATCGCGACGTTACCGGGCGTCGCCCAGTCGGCCAGCATTAGGTCTGTCAGAAACAGAATCAGGAACAACAGCCCCACCGCAAGGAACGCGAGGCCGAAGAGCATGCGCATGCGGGCGACCCGGGTGATCCTCTTTACGTTCGGATCCATTGTCTGGTGTCTTCAGAGATAGACGCTATACGCGGGTTCTCGAGCGAGTTCTCGGCAAGCGAAAAGAAAAAGGATAGGAAATTCAACCGCATGAGATGCCAAGTATGGCACCGAAAAGCGTCCTCAAGAGTCGTGCTTTCCTTGATGTGGTGATCTGAATTACCAAGGTTTTTCCGCCCACCGGCACAGGCGACGATGCCAGGGCGCAGATCAATTTCACGCGGCACGGTGTGAAGTGGCTTGCGCTGAGTGTGGCCAAACTGACGGTCGTGTAGCTGCTGCATCGCATGGTTAAGATAGGTCAAACGACAGGGCAAACGCATGGCGCAGTGCCCATGCCCATGGATCAGCAACTGCGAGAAAAAATGAACGAATCCGATACGCCGGCTGGCACTTCTTCTCCGATGTATGTGCCGCATCAGGAGTTTCGCACTGGCCTGCCCGCCGGCCGCTTCCGCTTGATCATGAACCCGGAGCGCGCGCAAAAATATGTCAAGCATCGCCTATTTGTCGTGGGTATCTCGCTTCCCATCCTCGGCATCGGCACGGCGCTGAGCCTGTCAGGTTACCCGTGGGTGGGGCTTCCCATGATCATCGTCGGCGCATTGATGCACCGCGTCATCAAGGCCCACGCCGCGAAAATCCTGCTGTACCTGGCACTCCATGACGCAAAGACCTACCAGGAAGCGCTGGACTATGAAATCCTGGAAGTGCGTTACGCCGACAGCGACTGACGCACCGCAAGTGACTAATTGGAGTCTGACCCTCATTGTTTGACCCCATGTCGAACGGGCTTACTGCTTATTCGACCACTTGATCTGGAACTCAATTTCCTCCGCGTCGCCTTCTCTTTCGTGCTCGATATTGCAGATTGCCCGGCTAGGCACCGAAATTCTTTCACCCGCGATCTCGATTTCAAAGCGTTCACCCTGTTCGAGCGCATCGGCCAGACGCCGCAATTTCGCAATGAATTCCGGCAAGGGGTAGGTCTTTTCTACATCCCGTTCAGATTTACTGTTCATGCTTGCTGGCCTTTCATTCGATTAAAACGAGGATGCCCGCTGCTTCAGTGTTTGAGCGCTTCAGCGAGCTTCAGCTCGGCGAGTTCGCGGATCGTGCGGGTCAGGTAAAACAGCACCGCCATCAAGATCAGCATTGAGGGCAGTGCGATCATGGGATAACTCAACAGGGTCAGGCGACCCAGTTCCTCGTTGAAGGCAGGGGTGCCGGCCGGGCCGGAGAGCTTCATCAGGATCAGCGAGGGGATGACCAGGGTGATCAGCAGTTCGATCAGCGGATTGGGCTTGACGGGGCTGGGTTTGACAGTATCGGCCATGGCGATTTTTTAGTTCTTGACGACGGGGTTGCCCTCACCGATCCAGCGGGTGATGCCGTCACGCACGTTGTAAACCCGGGTATAGCCTAGCGCCGCCAGTTCACGTGCCAGGGTGTCGGTGCGGTTGCCGGTGCGACAGATCAGTACCACCGGATCGTTCTTGCCCACTTCCGCAGTAAAACGCGGCAGAAATTCGGGATTCGGCCGCCCGGCGGCGTCAACATAAGTCAGCTTGCGGCTGCCTTCCACCACGCCGGTCTGGCGCCATTCCTCAGTCCGGCGGATATCGTAGACCGGCACGCGTAGCGCCAAGTGTTCCTTCAACTGGGCGTTGTCGACGTTGCTGTAAGGCGGCTCGGCGCAAGCACCGAGACCGAACGCGAGCAGCAGGACGCCGAGCAAGCGCGGCAGCATCAGGTCGATCCCTTGCGTGTAGCAATCAGGCTGGCGATGACGCTCGACCCGATCAACACCGCGACGATGGCCAGCGAGGCTCCCACCGGCACGTGATACCACGGCATGATGAGCATCTTGGTGCCGATGAAGGTGAGCACCATGGCCAGGCCATATTGCAGCAGATGGAAGCGGTCCGCCGCGTCAACGAGCATGAAATACAGCGCCCGCAAACCCAGGATCGCGAAAATGTTGGAGGTGAAGACGATGAAGGGGTCGGTGGTGATGGCGAAGATGGCCGGGATGGAATCCACCGCGAACACCACGTCGGAGATTTCCACCATGATCAGCACCAGGAACAGCGGCGTGAAATAGCGCACGCCGTCCTTCATCACGGTGAATTTCTCGCCGTGATGGCCCTCCGAGATGCGCAGATGCCGCCGCGCGAATTTCAGCACCGGGTTCTTCTCCAGGTCCGGCATCTTTTCCGCCATCACCAGCATGCGCATGCCGGTGACCAACAGGAAGACGCCGAAAATATAGAGCACCCAACTGAACTCGCTCACCACCCAGGCACCGGCCAGAATCATGATGCTGCGCAGGACAATGGCGCCGAGCACGCCGTAGAGCAGCACGCGGCGCTGAAACTCCGGGGCGACGTGGAAAGCGGCGAAGATCATCAGCCAGACAAACACGTTATCCACCGACAGCGACTTCTCGATCAGATAGCCGGCGAAGAATTCCAGCGCCTTCTGGTCGGCGATCTCCTGCCCGACGATGCCACTCAAGTGCCACCACAGGCCCGCATTGAAAAGTAGCGCGAGACTCACCCACACCAGCGACCAGCTGGCCGCTTCCTTGACGCTGACCTTGTGCTCCTTGTTGCCGCCGAACACGAACAGGTCCAGCACCAGCATGACCAGCACAAAAGCGATGAAAGCGCCCCACATCCAGGGTTCGCCGATAGAGACTGCATTATTCATTTACGGGTCCAGTGACGGATAGGAAATTCAACCGCATGAGGCCAAGTATGGCACCGAAAAGCGTCCTCAAGAGTCGTGCTTTCCCTGATGTGGTGATCTGAATTCCCAAGGTTTTTCCGCCCACCGGCACAAACGACATGCAAAGCTGGGCTGCGGGCACAGCCCTACCCCGGCGCAGTCATCGCTTTTTAGGTCAGCAGGAGTTTTTGGGGTCAGAGCCCAAATTCGCCGAGCCTACGGCTCGCCCGGAGGGCGCGGTGCGATGCACCGCAGCGAAATTGGTGTCTGACCCCAATAACTCCCGGGGTAGTCGGGTGCTGATTGGCTGGTCATATCCCAGTCCAGCATGGCATCAACACTCCGGTAAAACCAGAGAAGTCGCAGCATGGCGAAACCAACGTAACAAAAATCACACAAAGGCAGACTGGCAGTTCACCACCGCCGATGCACGCATCAAACTCAAGAGGCTCTACCCGACGTTTTGAATGACTCGGGGGACTAGAGTGACGATGCCACTCCGGTTGGCGTCAGGCGGCTAAGGCGGTGCGTCGACGTACGGTCAACAGCAGCGCGCCAACCAGGAGCAGGTTGAGCAGGCCTGCGAACGCGGCATTGGCGAAGCCCGACGTGTAGGACCCTGTTACGTCGAAGAAGTATCCGCCCTGGAATCCACCTATCCCGTGCCCGAGCCAGCCAAAAGCCATAATTACTCCCATTAGGGTGGCCCGTTGTGAGGCAGGGGTCAGAACACGAGCGGTGAGCAGAATGCCCGTCATCACGCCCGCGTAACCGAATCCGTAGATTGGCGCGAAGATGTAGAACAGCCCCAGGTCGTGGATCTGGGTGAATGCGAATACGGACACCGTCTGCCAGAGCGACGCAATCATGTAGGCTGGGATCGGCCCGATCACGTCGGCGAGCTTGCCGAATGCAACGCGCCCAACGATCGCTGCGATCAGCATTACGAAGAGCACACCGCTCGCATCGGGGGCAGCGATGTGATGCCCCTGGATCAAAGGAACGAGGTGCATCAACGGCACCGACATGGTGAAGCAGCACAGCAAGATAGCCGCGCTAAGCCAGATGACCACGACACCCGGCGACAGTGGGATAGAGGGGTCGACCGCGGTTGCGGTGCCTGCGGCTGAGCGCGGAGGATCTTTCATCAGCAATGCCAGAGGCACCATGACGGCAAGTGAGAGGACACCCAGTGCCAGAAAGGCCCCGCGCCAGCCGAAAGCCTCAATCA
>JBCKNM010000035.1:0-17665 GCA_038902775.1 Polaromonas sp. | reverse complement strand
GTTGAATTTCTTATCCCTCGCTCTTCAAGAGTTAAATGATACGTCCAAGTTCTTGCAAGATAGTGGCAGCGGCTTCTCTTCAGCCGTCGTGCGCTTATCCCTGAAGTAAAAAGGTAGGAAACAATGGCTGATCTGAAATTGCTGTTCGCATGCGGTGCCTATGACCGCATTGAGCCTTTACGTCAGGGTAAGATCATTCCCAAGGGCATTGATCTGGACGTGAATACCGATCTGTCGCCACGCGAATTATTCGACCGCCTGATGGAAAGTGATGAAATCGATCTGGCGGAATTTTCTTCCTCCGAGTATATCGCGATGACGGCAATGGGAAAGAATCCGTTTGTCGCGCTTCCGGTCTTTCCCTCGAAAGTTTTCCGGCACAGTTATATCACCATCAATAAAACCAAAGGAATTAACCGACCCAAAGATCTGGAAGGCAGACGCATCGGCGTGCCGCTTTATACGATGAGCGCTGCCCTGTGGTGCCGCGGTGTTCTGGAAGATGATTATGGCGTCGATCTGTCCGGTGTCACCTGGGTGCAGGGCGCGGTTGAAAAACCCGGACCACATGGAAACGGCAAGTCGCCACCTCTCCTCAAGCCGGTGAAAATGGAGCAGAATGCGACACCGTATTCGCTCGGCCAGCTGCTGGCGCGCGGCGATATTGATGCGATTGTCGGTGGCGTGAATCCGGAAGAATTATGGACAGATCCCAATGTCGTGAGGTTGTGGCCGAATTTCCGTGAGATCGAGAAAGATTTTTATCGCCGCACCAAAATACACCCCATCATGCATCTTCTGGCCATTCGCAAGACCACCTATGAGAAGAATCCATGGATCGCCAAGCCGCTTTACGAGGCCTTTGATGCAGCCAAGAATCTGGCGTGGAAACAGGCCTGTTACAGTGGCGCACAAAAATACATGTTGCCATTTCTTTATGCTGACATTGAGGAAGTACAGGATGTGTTCGGCGGCGATCCTTGGCCTTATGGACTTGAGAAGAACAGGCCCGCGCTCGAAAAAGCTATCGAGCTGATGCATCGCCATAATATGATCGGCCGCAAACCATCCTTGCAAGAGCTGTTTATTGATGTGGGAGCATAGGACATGAGCATTGACGCGATCACACGCGTGAAGCGTGACCTGGTCATCGCCAATCGCATTCTGGCGCAGCAGAATGTTCCATGCCTATCCTTCATCCGCTGAGTTCACTAACCCCGAAGCAAAAGGAGAATTTATGCAAGTGCTTGCAGCCGTTCAGCTCATGATCGCCCTTTTCGCAGCCTGCTGTGGCAGCGCGTGGGCACAAGCTTATCCAAACAAACCGATTCGATTTGTCACGGGCTACGCAGCCGGCGGTAGCCCGGACGTCGTCGGTCGCATCATCGGCAACAAGCTCACCGAGGCCTGGGGCCAGCAAATCCTGATCGACAACCGCCCCGGCGCCAGCGGCAACATCGGCGCCGAGCAGGTAGCGAAGGCTATGCCTGACGGCTACACGCTGCTGATCGCCACCGCCAATGAGATATCGATCAACCCGCACCTGCAAAAGTCGCTGCCGTTCAACCCCGACCGGGATTTCGCGCCCGTCGTGATGGCCGTGCAAAACGAGTTAGTTCTATCGGTGCACCCGTCGATCCCGGCGAACAACGTCCGGGAACTCGTCGCCTACGCCAAGGCCAACCCGGGGAAAATCAGCTATGCTTCCCTCGGCCTCGGCAGCATCCACTACCTGGGGATTGAGTGGCTGAAAAACTTGGCCGACATCGACATGGTGCACATCCCGTACAAGGGCAGCAGCCAGCTCCTGCCCGACCTGCTCTCCGGCCGGGTGCAACTCTCCTTTACCGGGATTCCGGCGGCCATGCCGCACGTGAAGTTGGGCAAGCTGAGGGCGATCGCCATAGGCGCGGTCAAACCGCTTGTCGTCATGCCCGGCATCTCGCCGATCAACGAGACTTTCCCGGGCTTCGAGGCGGGCAGCGTCTTTGGCTTTTTGGCCCCCGCCGACACGCCGCGCGACATCGTCATGAAGCTCAACACCGAGATCAACAGAATCCTCGCCTTGCCGGATGTGATCGAGCTCCTGAGCGGGCAGGGCCTGTATCCGATCGGTGGCACGCCCGAGCAGCACGCTGCACGCATGAAGTCCGACTCCGTGAAGTGGGGCAAGGTCATTAAGGACATCGGCCTGAAGCCCACCGAGTAGGCGCAAGGCGACACGATCCAAGAGGCGGCCGCGCGCGGCCGGCGTCACGACCGTCGACCCTAGTGGTAGCGGGCGGGCGAGGCGGCCTCGTCCACCATCTCGAAGCCCATCGCCTTCTCGTAGGCCGCGCGGACCTCCGGCGGCTGGCCGGCGGAGACCGAGAACCGCCGCATGTTGTTTATGTTCATGATCGGGCTGGCCTCGATCTCGGCCATGCTCAACCCTTCGGCGTGCTCCTTCTGCCGCAGGATCGGCAGGGGCACGCAGCGATTGGCTTCGGGATCGCGGATGGTGCCCTTGGGATCGCGACCATCGGCCACGGCCTCCATCTCGGCGAAGCAGCGGCGGCGCATCATGACGATGCCCTTGTCGCTGGGACCCAGGTGCTCCTGAGTGCGGTCGGCGATCACGCCCTGGCCGACCCAGGCGATGAAGTCCTGGTTGTTCACGTGGCTCGTGATCCACTCGCCGTTCTCGTCGGTGATCGGCCCGGTCCAGCAGGGGATGGAGTCCTGAACGTAGGGGACCTTCTCCTTCGGCACGTGGTTGAATAGCCACGAAACGCTAAGCAGGTTCTCGTCGTCGATGGGGACGCGCCACTGGAAGACGTTGCCGACGAACAGGCAGTTCGGCCACAGGCAGACGCGGCCGACGGTCCAGTCGATGTGGCTCTTGTCGTGGCCTTCCATGATCCGCTTGTAGACGAAGCCGTACTCGAACTCCTCGAAGTCGACCTTCAGGTGCCGCGACCCGTAGGTCTTCTCGTTACCGCGCTTGCGGGTGATGAAGTTGTCGTGCTGCCACTCGAAGTGGATGGGGTCGATAGAGTTCTCCTGACCCTGGAACCAGTTGCAGGGGACCTCCGAGATCACGATCTGGACGAAGCCGTTCTCCCAGGTGAAGGGTTCCCAGTTGGGCACCAGCGGCGCCGGGGCCGGGCCGAGGTAGGCCCACAGGAGGCCGGCGCGGGACTCCACGCGGTAAGCCTTGATGCGGATCTTCTCGCGCATCTGCAGTTCGGGATGGGCCAGGTCCTCGTAGGGCCGCTCGACGCAGTCGCCCTCGTGGTTGAACGCCCAGCCGTGGTAGCTGCAGCGCAGGCCGCAGGCCTCGGGGATGCCGTAGGACATGTCCGCCCGCCGGTGCGGGCAGTGGCGGTCGAGCAGGCCGAAGTTCCCGCTCAGGTCCTTGTAGAGCACAAGGTTTTCACCCATCAGCCGCACCGGCTTGGTGGACTTGTGGTCGAACTCCGACACCCCCGCGATCGGCATCCAGTAGCGGCGCAACAGTTCGCCCATCGGCGTCCCTGGACCCACCTGGGTCAGCGCCTCGTTCCGCTCCTTACTCAGCATCACAACTCTCCTTAGGTCGTCTTCGTCCGATCATGCGCCCACGCCCACGTGGAGGGCCTTAGCGCGGTCGATGTCGCGGCGCAGGGGGTCCCCGGGCCTACGCGCGTCAGCAATTGGTTGTCTTCAGAACGAATGGTTGCTCCTTCGTGAGTTTGCGAATCTATGTTCTGTTCTACAGAATAAATTGTACATCGTGCGATGTACTTCGTAGAAGCCCCCTACTGTGCCAGCTTTTCATGCACCCACTGCGCGCACGCCAACGTGCGCGCATCGTCGCCGATCCGGCCGACGGCCTGCAAGCGCCAGCCTTGTCCAACGTGGTATGGGCCTGAACGGCTGGCGTATTTCCAACCAGGAATGAGCGAAGTAATCGGGCTGCGGCCGCAAATCGCCCGAAAGTCACTGAGAAAAAACCGTTACAGATCAATCACTTAGGATGAGCGACTTGAGAGCCTTCAAACCGATTGCGGACCTAATCAGCCGCCTGGGCCTGTCGATGAGCGAGCTGGGCATGACGGGCAGATCGGCCTTGAGTCGTCGCCAGACGAATTCATTGCAAAGCTGGTTGCGGTGTTTCGTGAGGTTCGCCGGGTGCGGCGAGACCATGCGCATCATCGCCTTCATCACCTTCAGCGCAGACATCCCCAGGATACTGGAGCACATAGGGGTGGACAGCGTTGCCCCGCGCATCACCCCGGCACGCGGGCCACCGCTGTGGGATGACTGTGGTGCGCAGGAGCCGTGGGAGGGTGTGGATGCTATGCCGGATGGGATATGGCAAACCAATCACCACCCGACTACCCCGAAGATCAGCGTACCGTTTGGTGAATGTTTGGTGGTTGGTGGTTGTTGAAGCTCCCGCCGGGGCAGGGCTGCGCTATTTGGCAGGTCGGCACCCCGCTTGTGCCCAATGGGGCAAAAATTCTTGGCGAGTCAGCCTACCGCCTGAGGGTAAACACGTATTCTGAGGACGCGATACGGTGCGATACGGTGCGATACTTGGGCACATGCGGTTGAATTTCCTATCCCTCAAATTCGCATGAAAAAAATTGACATCTTCAATCACGTAATGCCGCGCGCGTACCTTGAGTTGCTCCAGACCCACTCAAAGGACGCCGGCATCGTCAAGCGCATGACCAATTTGCGCATGCTGTGGGACATCGAGGCACGCGTCGAGATGCTTAGCGCATGGCCGGAGGTGCAGCAGGTTCTCACACTGGCACTGCCGCCGCCGGAAGCGCTCGGCGGCCCCGATGCTTCGCCCGGTTTTGCGCGGGTGGCGAACGACGGCATGGCAGCGATGGTGGCAAAGTGGCCGGACAAGTTCCCCGCCTTCGTCGCGACGCTGCCGATGAACAACCTGCCGGCCGCTCTCGAAGAAATGGATCGCGCTATCAATCAGCTGGGCGCGCGCGGGATTCAACTGACTACCAGCGTCAATGGCCGTCCGCTCGATGAAGAAGAGTTTTTCCCGGTGTGGGAGCGCGTCACCGTCCAGTACGGCATGCCGGTGTGGATGCATCCGATCCGCCCCGGCTCACGGCCTGACTACCCGAGTGAAGATAAATCGAAATACGAAATCTGGCAGGTGCTGGGCTGGCCGTATGAGACCAGCGTGGCGATGGCGCGCATCGTGTTCTCCGGCCTCTTGGAAAAATTACCCGAGCTGCGCATCGTTACCCATCATTGCGGCGCGATGGCGCCGTATTTCGCCGGACGGATGGACACGCTATGGGCGCAGCTCGGCAGCCGCAGCAGCGCAGACGACAACTACGAGGCCGTGTTGAAACGGATGGCAAAAAAGCCGATTGAGTATTTCAAAATGTTTTATGCCGACACGGTGCTGGGCGGCTCGTCATCCGCTCTGCGTTGCGGGCTGGATTTTTTTGGCAGCGACAAGGTCCTGTTCGCCAGTGATTGCCCGTTTGATCCGGAACAGGGCCCGATGTTTATCCGCGAGGGGATTCGTTCGATCGAGGATTTGAAACTCACCGAATCTGACCGGAAGAAAATTTATTTCGAGAACGCGTTGAAGCTGCTCGGCAATCCGGCTGGCAGCGCGGCGCGCAAGGAGAATTGAAGCATGTTGAAGCGTTCGCCTTTTTCTGCCATTGCCTCCGCTGCGCTGGTGTTCACCGCCGTGCTGGCCAGTTCTCTGACCACCCCGCAACCCGCACACGCGCAAGCCTGGCCGCAGCGCCCGGTCACCCTCGTCGTACCCTACGCGCCGGGCACCGGCATTGACATCATCGCGCGCACGCTGTCGCCCAAGCTCGCCGAGCGCTTGGGGCAGGGCTTCGTGGTCGAGAACAAACCGGGTGCCAGCGGCAATATCGGTGCCAACTTCACTGCCAAGGCGCAGCCCGATGGCTACACCTTGATGATCACAGTCAATACCTTCGTCATCACACCAGCCTTGTACAAAAACCTGCCTTACGACCCGGTCAACGATTTCACCGCGATCGGCAAGCTCGCCACCGGCAATCTCGCGCTGGTGGTGAACGCCACCGCGCTGCCGGTGAAGACCCTCGATGAACTGGTGGCGTATGTAAAAGCGCGGCCCGGCAAAGTCAACTACGGCTCGCCTGGCAACGGCACGCCGCAGCATCTCGCGATTGAATTGCTCAAGCAGCGCCTCAACCTCGACATCTTGCATGTGCCGTACAGCAACGCCGCAGCAGCGAATCAGGGCTTGCTCGGCGGCCAGGTGCAGTTGGCAGTGCTGCCGGTGCATACCGCGCTGCCGTTCGCCAAGGCGGGGCGCTTGAACGTGCTTGCGGTGTCCGGCGAATCGCGCTCGGTGCTCGCGCCCGATTCGCCCAGCTTCGCCGAAGTGAATCTGAAGAATCTGGATATCGATTTGTACTTCTGGATCGCCGGGCCGGTCAACACGCCCAAGGAGATCACCGCACGCGTCAACCGCGAAGTGGCGGCGATTCTCGCCCTGCCGGATGTGCGCGAGACGCTGTTGAGGCAAGGCTTGATTCCGGCCACCAGCACGCCGGAAGAGATCAGCAAATTGATTCGTGATGATATCGAGCGCTGGAAGAAATTCATCGAGGCCTCGGGGATCAAGGCGGATTGAGGGTAAACACGTTTTCTGAGGACGCGATACGGTGAGAAACTTGGGCTCATGCGGTTGAATTTCCTATCCCTATCTCCGCAAGCTGGTGCTGAGGCCTTTTCGCCTTCGCCAAGCAGCGGATCGACATCAAGAGATACCAGGAGACGACCATGAAGCCAACTGCCTTTCCGGGGCTGTCGGAATTCCCCGCGCCGCATGCCCTGTTGAACAGGAGGCGTGCCACAGCCACGCTCGCTTCCCTGCTGGTGGTGGGCACGGTGACGTTGTCGAAAGATGCCCATGCGCAAGCCGCTTTCCCCAACCGGCCCATCAGGCTGGTTGTGGACGTTCCTCCCGGTGGCTCCACCGATCTCTTGGCGCGCATTGCGGCCGAAGGGCTGTCCCAGAAACTGGGCGTCGCCGTCGTCGTGGAGAACAAGCCGGGGGCCACGGGTGGCGTGGCTACGGAGTTCGTGGTCAAGTCACCCGCCGATGGCTACACCTTGCTGATGAGTGCCAGCGTCTTGATCAGGCCGTTCCTCGAGCGCGGCAGCACGTTCAATCCGGTGACTGACATTGCACCGGTATTCAACGTGGCGGAGGTGTCCCACGTGCTGGTGGTTCCGGGTTCGATGCCGGTTAAGGACCTTCGCGGCTTCATCGCTTATGGCAAGGCTAACCCGGGAAAGATCTTCTATGGCTCGGCGGGCCCGGGCAGCCAGCCTCACATCGCCATCAGCCAGTTGGCTCAGCTCGCGGGCATGCAGGTAGAGCATGTGCCGTACAAGGGACTGGGCGCGGCCATGATCGACCTGCTGGCCGGCCGCCTGCAAGCCATGTCGGCGGGGTTGGGGACCATTCGACCGTACCTCAAGGGGGGAGAGCTCAGGCCGCTGGCCGTGGCATCGAAAACCCGGCTTTCCGGCCTTCCCGAAGTACCGACTTCCGCGGAAGCCGGCCTCCCGGGCTGGGAGATGAGCGCCTGGTTCGGCATCTTCGCCCCGAAGGGAACCAACCCGGAAGTGATCCGGATTCTCAACGAAAGGCTGCAGGCGGTTTTCGACGAGCCCGCGGTCAAGCAAAAGCTTGCCGACATCGGCGCCGAGCCGGTGGGCGGCTCCGTCCAGTCGTTCGTCGAGCGCGTGCGTACCGACTACCGCATGTACGGCCAGATGATCAAGGAGTCCGGCATCAAGCTGGACTGAGGTGCGCTTCCCGTTTCTTCATCTACTCGACCCCGGAGGACACCCTCATGAACACCGCCGCCAGCCATGCTGAAAAACTCCCCGGCCTGAAGACGAGGTTTCTTTCCCATGGAACGCTGGGTTCAAGAAACCTGGAGGCGACGCGCAAGTTCTATGAAGACTTCCTGGGCCTGAAGGTCGTGCGCACCAGTCCCGTGTCCCTCATGATCAACCTCGGCGGCGCTCATGTGTATGCCGTTGTCCAGACGGGCAACAAGGAACGCATGCCGCGCATCGGCCACAACGGGCTGGATGTGCTGAGCGACGCAGACGTCGACGAGGCTTACCAGCTTTGCCTGCAGCAAGCGGAGTTGTGGGGCCTTCACGATATATCGGCCCCCCACGAGCGCCACGGTACCTACAGCTTCATGTTCTGGGACCTGGATGACAACGCGTGGGAGATCCTGTCGAACCCCCAGGGCGGGTACACGTGGATCTTCGAGCAGGGTGATCTGGAGGGCAAGGGCCATTTCACTCCGGGATTTCGCCATAAGCGACCTGATGTGAACGAAGCGTAATGAGTTCCTTCAAACTGCTGACCCACCAGCTCGATGGCAAACCGCGAGCGGGCGTTCTGGTCAGTGACAAGATCCACGATACGCAGGACGAAACCGGAACTGCCGGCGTGGTTCAAAAAGTAACGTTTTTGGGTAACACGGACAATGTGAATTTTGGATGGTTTGCCTATGACTCAACCGATGGCCACCCGAAAAAGTGTTACCCGATTTTGAACCACGCCCCTAAGTACTAAAAGGAGACATCATGCACAAGCGGACCTTTCTTTGCCGCGCCGCCGTTGGCCTATTCACATGCCTAGTGGCCGTGGCGGCACCTACCGCGACCGCACAGACGTGGCCCGCCAAGCCGGTGCGAATCCTAGTCAGCTTTGCGCCGGGTGGACTGACCGACCTGATCGCCCGCGCGTTGCAGCCCAAGCTACAGGAGGGATTCGGCCAGCCGGTCGTGATCGAAAACAGGCCAGGAGCCGGCGGTACTCTGGCCGAGGGGGTGCTCTCCAAATCGGCCCCGGATGGGTACACGATCCTGTTGAGTGCCGATAGCGTGCCGGCGAATCCGCACCTATTTCCGAAACTGTCGTACGACACCTTCAACGACCTTCTGCCGGTGGCCATGCTCACGCGCACCACGCTCGTCATGTTGGTGAACAACGATGTTCCCGCCGGCACGCTCAAGGATTTCGTTGCGTATGCCAAGACGCACAAGGGAAGCTATGGCAGCCCCGGCATTGGCAGCAGCAACCACCTGTATTTCGAAGTATTCAAGGCATCCACCGGCATCGACTGGCCGCACGTCGCGTACAAGGGCGGTGGACCGGCGATGACGGATCTCATCGGTGGCCACGTCCAGGCACTGCTTATCTCCAGCACGCTCGCCGTGCCGCAAGCCAGCGCCGGAAAAGTGAAGGCGCTAGCAGTCACTAGCGAGAAACGGCTGCCAAAACTTCCCAATGTGCCGACCTTTGCGGAAGCAGGATTCGCCGACATCAAGCCGCAGCAGTGGACCGGGCTCTTCGTGCCAACGGGCACGCCACCCGATGTCGTTGCCCGAGTCCATGCCGAATTCGCCAAGGCTTTGAAGTCGCCCGATGTGCTCTCCCGTCTAAACGACCTGAACGCTGAACCGGTCATGAACACCCAAGCGGAGTTCGCCAGCCACTTACGGCGAGAGAACCAGGTGCTCGGCCGCCTCATCAAGACGCTCGGCATCACGGCGCAGTGAAAGTGGGATCGGTTCAGCTTAGCCGCGGCCGCTGCAGAATATGTGCTCTCCCTCGTCCTTGGCACATTGGCGTTCGTTCAACGGAAATGGGCGTTGTTGCACGGATCAACAAAAAGACGAGCTTCGGTCTTGATACCCACTCTATGGGTTATTGGGGTCAGACACCAATTTCATTGCTGCCAGCCCAGACGGCCAAGTGCCTCCATCATCAGTACATGGGCATCTCTTTGCGTCACGATGACGCCATCTGCCTGACTCAATACTGCGCCGTCTCTGGGCGGGATGACCACTGCGATGTTGCTCCTGCAGCCACTGGCCGACACCGTAGACTTTCAAGCCCGTGCTGTCGATGAGCACATGCAGCGGGCCTTTTGGAAGAGGCCCCATTGAAATGGAGGGAAGCTTTGCCGATCTCTTGCTGACGGTGGAGTAATCCGGCACGGCCAGTTCCACTGAGCCCGCAAGTACACCGGCGCCGACATCGAACTGCTGGTGGAGATGGACCGTGCCCACGAGGACGTCTGTGGTCCAGCCGTTATGCACCTGCTCAAGCGCGCCCACCGCTTGTATGACGATCCCCGCTACGAGCGCCTGGCAGGCCTGTCGGTCTCGCACCTGTACAACCTGCGCAAAAGCGCCGACTACCAAGCCCGGCGCGTGAGCTTGCGCCAAGACCCGTCCGGTGTGCAAGCCCATTGGCGTGCGCAAGGCATCCAGGCCCAATGGACGAGCCGGCTGGGTCCGCATTGACAGCGTGCACCAAAGGGGTCTACCACATCACCTGTGTGGACAGCGTCAGCCAGTGGCAGATCGAGGCCTGCGGACAGGGAATCAGCGAGGCATTTTTGCTGTCGGTGCTGGAGATGGTGATGGCGCAGTTTCCGTTTGAGATCGTGGGATTTCACTCGGACAACGGCTCGAGCTTGACCAGCGTCTGCTCTGTCCGTATCATGGACATAATTCCTCGAAATATGGACAGACAATGACTGACATGATGAAGACGCTGGTCCGCACGGATGCGCACACGCCGACCGGCAAACTGTTGCGCCGCTTCTGGATCCCGATCCTCCTCTCCAGCGAGATCGCCGAACCGGACGGGCCGCAGGTGCGCATGCAGATCCTTGGCGAGCGGCTGCTCACCTTCCGCGACAGCGAGGGGCGCCCGGGCTTGATCAGCGAGTTCTGTTCGCACCGGGGCGCCTCCCTATACTTCGGCCGCAACGAGGAAAACGGCATCCGCTGCAGCTACCACGGCACCAAGTTCGACATCCACGGCAAGTGCGTGGACGTCCCGCAGGCGCCACAGTTATGCGAAAAAATGTCCGTCACCGGTTATCCGTGCATCGAGCAGGCCGGCATCGTATGGGCCTACATGGGCCCAAAGGACAAGCAGCCGGAACCGCCGGGCGTCGAATGGGCCAACCTTCCGGACAAGCACGTCTTCGTGTCCAAGCGGCTACAGGAGTGCAACTACCTGCAGGCCATGGAGGGCGGCATCGACACCAGCCACGTGTCCTTCGTGCACAAGTTCGAGATCGACAACGACCCCTTCCACCAGGGCACCAAGGCCAACGAGTACATCAAGAAGGACGGCAAAGTCACTTTCGAAATTGAGCAGCACGACGGCGGGCTCACGCTCTTCGGCCGGCGCAACGGCGAAGCAGACTCGTATTACTGGCGCGTCGCCCAATGGATCTTCCCCTGGTACAACCTGATTGCTCCCTTCGGCAACCACGCACTTGGCGGCCACGTCTGGGTGCCCATCGACGACCACAACTGCTGGGCCTGGAGCATCAATTTCCGCCCCGACCGGCCGCTGTCCGAAGAGGAGCTTCGCGACCTTGGGATGGGCAAGGGTGTGCACTGCGAGTACGAGCCCGGCACCAACGTCCCCGGTGGCACCTGGCGGCCCAAGGCGAACAAGGACAACGACTACCTGATCGACCGCCAGGCACAGAAGGAGCACCGCAGCTACAGCGGCGTTCTGGGAATCGCTGCCCAGGACACTTCCCTGCAGGAAAGCATGGGTCGCATCCAGAACCACGACATGGAGAAGCTGCTGCCTTCCGACCGCGCGATCGTGATGATGCGCCGCATGCTTTTTGATGCCACGGTCGGGCTGGAGCAGGAGCGGGAGCCGACTGCGACCGCATCCCATTCGCAGAGCGTGCGCGCCGCCGGCGTGCTGCTGCCCAAGGCCCAGAAGCCGCAGGAATGGGCCAGGACCCACCTAGTCTACGGCGAGAACATGCCGGTGTATTCGCTGTGAGCGGCCGACTCGCGGGCAAGGTGGCCCTGATCACGGGAGGCGGCGTTTGTGTTTGTGGTAGAGCCCGAGGCGGACTGGGAGGCCGACGCCGCGAGTCACATGGAGGCTCTCGTCTAGCTCTCGTAGACAGGCCCCGCTTTCTCTTTATAGTGACGCTATTCGCCGGCGGCCCCAGATCGAGGCCGCCGGTCTTTGGGGAGGGACGATGATCAAGCAGCGGACCATATCACTGCAGCAAGCGCTGCAGATCATCGGCGCGGCGGTGGACTACGCCACGGCCCAGGACCACGTGGGTATCGCCTGCGTGGTGATGAACAAAGACGCGGAGGTCATCGCCTCGGGGAAGATGGACAACCGCTCCTCGCGCTTTTACAAAGCGGCGTACCGCAAGGCCTACTCCGCTGCCGTGTTCGAGCGCGATACGTCGGCCATCGTCGACCTGCACGAGGCGTCGATGCAGGAAGGACACCGCGGGCCGCGCGAATGGAACGACACGATGCTGACGACGCTTCCGGCCGGTTATGTGATCATGCAGGGCGACGAAGTGCTGGGTTCGATGGCAGTTTCCGGCGGTGGTGGCAGCCCAGAGACGTCAGACCTGGCGATTGCCGACATCGCGTTTGCGGCGCTGGGAGACGCGTACCACCACAAGCCCGGCTCAGCCAGGCATTAGCAGGCGGCGAAAATGACGATCGAATACAACGTAATCAGCCTGGAAGAGGCGCAGCGCATGATTGCCGCAGCCCGCACCTACATTAGAGAGCAGTCGTTGCCGCCGATGGCCGTGTGGGTCTGCGATAAGGCCGGCCATACTGTCGCCGCCGCCCGGCTGGATGGCACCGCGGCGCGTTACGTCGAAGCAGCGCACCGCAAGGCCTACAGCGCTGCAATCTTCGAACGCGATACCGTGGGGATCATCGACTTCTGGGAGGGTCAAGCTAAGCAGGGCCACCAGCGCGAGGCCGACTGGAACGACCCGATGGTGACGACTCTGGCTGGCGGCTACTGCGTGTGCAACGGCCAGCGCGGCGGCAACTTGCAGATGTGGGACATCATCGGCGGCTTCGGTGTCGCAGGAGATGACGTGCCGGAACACGAGAACGCCATCGCGGAGATCGCGGTGCAGGCCCTAGGCGAAGGCTACTGGCATCGCCGGGACTGGAGATAAGCATGGCGATTGAAGTCTTCGGCAACCAGGATATCGACCCGCGGCCCCTGGGCACGGTCGCCGACGATCTGCTGCGCGGCACCCGCATCACCGGCCGCGACCCGCAGACCGGTAAGCTGGGCGATGGCATCCAGGCGCAGCTCAAGAACGCCTACGCCAACATGCGTATCTGCGTGGAAAGCGCCGGTGGCAGCATCGACAACATCGCACACGTCAGCATGTATTGGGCCAATTTCGGCACGGACCGCGATGAGATGAACCCGCCCTGGGTCGAGTTCTTCCCGAAGGACGAGGACCGACCGACCTACAAATTCATGCCGGCTCCGAACCTGCCCGAGGGCGAACGCATCGCCTTCGAATTCTTCGCGGTACTTGGAGCACGGCGCAAGCTGCTGGCCGTTGACGGCGTGGCTCACACCAACCCCATCCCCCTTGGCGTGCGCATTGGGCGCTACCTCTTCTCCTCGCGCATGCTGCCGTACGATCCAGCGACGGGCGCGCCGGCCGACGGGGCGGAAAAGCAGGCCGAGTTCCTGTTCACTAACACGGACGCGTTGCTGCACAAGGGCGGTTTGAGTTGGAGCAACGTAGTCCAGGGTCGTGCCTTCTTTGGAGACGTTGCGCACCGCCCCTTGCTCGACGCGCGCTGGGAGGCAAAGTTCCCAGACGCGGCCAGGCGCCCCACCCTGCACCGGGTGCGCTACGGCGGCGGTGCGATCCAGGTCATGCTCGAAGTCATCGCGACGGAGTAGGAGGAGTTATGGACTCGAAACTGCAGGTGCTGCAGGAGATATACCCGCCGGACCCCAAGGCCACGGTGCCGCACGCCGTCCGCGTCAACGACATGCTGTACGCCAGCGGCCTCAGCGGCACCGACCCGGTGACCGGCGCGATCCAGGGCGACCTCAAGCGTCAGATCGCCACCGCGCTGCAGCATATGCGGCGCCTGATGGAGAAGGCGGGAGGCAGCATAGACAACATCGGGCGTTGCGTTGGGTTCTGCACTCGCGTTGAGGACCGCCAGATGGTGGACGATGTGTGGATGGACCTGTTCCCGGACCCTAGCGACAAGCCCGCGTTCAAGGTACTGGTTGCGGACCTGCCGCCCGGACACCTGGTGCGCATCGACATGGTCGCCTTGCTGAGTGAGCGCCGTACCCGTATCGACATCCCCAACGTGCCGGCCCACGACCCTACGGTGAAGATCGGCAACTGGGTGTTCACCTCCCGCTGTCATGGCAACGACCAGTCGACTGGCAAGATCGTCGAAGGCGGGCTCGAGGCGCAGGCCCGCCAGACCTTCGACAACCTGGCGACGCTGATCAAGCTGGCCGGCGGTAGCGAGGCGAACATTACGCAGATCACGACGTTCACCCGCGATGCTGACTACATATCGACCGTGCGCCGCATTTTTGAAGAGCGCTTTCCAGACGCGACCAAGCGGCCGCAACTGAACCAGACGGTGAACTTCGTCTCACCGAGCATGCAGGTAGCCATCGAGATGATGGCGGTGCTATAGGAGGCTGAGATGAGCACGGGAGAACTATTCCAAGAGCTTTACCTAGACGTCGAGCACAGCTCGCTGCCTGCCGGAGCGCGGATCGGTAACCTCGTCATCGCACTCGCGCTGACGCCGATCGACCCGGCGACGGGAGCACTCGCAGGTGACGACGAGGAGTCTCAGCTACGCGGCGTCCTGCAGAATATGGACCGCGTCCTGGCGGCGGCTGGCTGCACGAGCCGGAACGTCGCCCGCGTGACGCTGTTCATGCGCCAGGTGAGCGACCGAGCGGCCATGAACAAGGTCTACAAAGAGTGGTACCCCAAAGAGGACGAGCGTCCGCCGAACAAGTACCTGCAGGCGCAACTGCCGGAGGGCATCCACGTCCAGGCGCAAGTGCTCGCCCTGGTGGGATCCAACGCCCGGGCGATTGAGATACCTGGCATCCACCACAACGACTGGATGTCGCTGGGTGGGTTAAACGGGAACCTGGTGACGTCATCGCGCATCTTCGGCACCGACCCGACGACCGGCAAGGGCAGCCCGGACGCCTCTGGACACACCGCGATCATCTTCGAGAACGCGGACCGACTGCTGGCCCTGGCCGGTGGCGACTGGGACAACCTGACCCAGGCCACGGTCTTCTACCAGGGCGACCACCTGCTGGAAGAGATCAGTCAGCAGTGGCGGAAACGCGCCGGCAAGGGCTCGGGCCAGCAGGTGCTCAACCTGGTAGAGACGGACCTGGGCGGGCAGGCGCGGGACGGCGTGCTGCTGCCGCGATTAGAAATCGTTGCGCTCTTATGAACAGCCAGTCTGCACTCTGAGTTGATTTTCCATTAAATGTTTCTTAAACCGTCGTGTGTGCAACGCCCAACTCTGCTTTGGTTGCGGTAGCCAGCACCTCGCCAGCTTTCGATAGAGACACCTCAGCGGGCAAAAAGAAGGAAGCAGACCGTACATGGTGAGTTGCAGGGTCGATAGCAGGTGGCTCGATGCCTTTTTTGAGGCCTTCAACGGCGGCCATCAGACACCGCCGGGCTCGCACAATCGCGACATCAGACGCGACAAGGCGCTCCTTTGTTCGGTCAACTACCGACCCCATGCTCTCCTGCAAAGACGCATCCTGCATGGCGATACCCTTCACTCCGCTGTAGTAGCGGCCACTCTTTTGGGCGGCACGATCAATCAGGTAATCGTTATCCTTATTCGCTACAGTCCTATAGGTTCCGGGAATGAGTTCAGCATAAATACCTTCACCGCGCGTCATCGCATCGATCTCTTCCGCTGTCAGAGACCGGGTCGGATGATGGGTAAAGTTCCAGGCGAAGCAATTCTCATCGTCGATCGGCACCCAAGCATGACCATGAAGGGGATTGTCACCATTGGGAGGAATCATCTGATACCAAGGCATGATCCACTGCGTGACCCGCCAATAGCTTTTTCCAGCCTCTGCCTGCCGACTTGCCCCAATACACAGGCCACCAGGTGATTCGAGAACTTCGAATTTTGTGCGGCGGTCGACCAGGTAATCGGCTACACGGGTGCTTTTATGTTCAGATTTCTTGCTCAAAACACCGCCAGGAAGGAGCTCGCCACTATGAAGCGAAGACACGTGACTCGAGTCGATACCCCCCTCCATCGCCTGAAGCGAGTTACATTCCTCGAGCCGCTTGCCGACATGGCGTTGCGACTGCGGAACCAACATCCACTCGAACTCGGGTGGTGGAGGCTGATGTTCGAGCGGACCCATATAGGTCCAGACGACGCCTCCCCGCTCGACACAGAGATAGGAGGTAAGCTTGACCTTGTTGCAGACAGTACTGCCGGCCGACTCCGATGGTATATCGACACATTGGCCGTGCACGTCATACTTCCAGCCGTGGTAGGGGCAGCGAAGACCGCTTTCCTCATTGCGACCAAACCAGAGCGAAACACGCCGATGCGCGCAGAATTCGTCCATCAGACCAACCTTGCCATCGGTATCACGGAACGCGACCAGTGGCTCCGACAGCAGTTTTACGCGCACAGGCGGGCAATCTGCTTCAGGGATCTCCTCTGACAGAAGTGCAGGAATCCAGTAACGCCGGAAAACGTCGCCCATTGCGGTATTCGGACCTGTTTGGGTCAAGATGTTGTTTTGCTCTTGAGTCGCCATGATTTAATTTCCTTTGTATAACGACAATTTGTTGCTGCGCTACGATGGAGTACTCGCTTCCCAGTACCCGTAATATGGGCAAGGTCCCCATAAGTACCATGAGACCAGCAAAGTCAATCCGCTTTGATATTTCCCTCAGTCACCACTGTCTTCCAGCGCTTAAGATCCGAGTGGATCAAATTGGCCAGTCTTTCCGGGCTGCCACCACCTAAATCAGAACTTCCTCTACGCTCGCGCATAGCCTTTTGCATCTCGGGCAGTTCCCGCACCGCATTCATATCCTTACTCAGTTTTTGAACAATTTCAGAAGGGGTCGATGCAGGGACCAGCATCGCACTCCAACCCATCACCACCGCCCCGGGGAAACCCAACTCAACCACCGATGGAACGTTCGGGATAGGTTCTTCACGCGTCGGGGCAAGCAACGCCAATATACGCAGCCTGCCCGCTTTTTCGAGTTCCACAACCTGCGGCGGGGAGACAATCATGGCATCGACCACGCCACCGGCCAGATCAGTGATTGCAGTCCCGGAAGTCTTATAGGGAATGTGGGTGAGATTTATTCCGGCCTCCCGCTTGAAAACCTCCATGGTGAGATGCTGCACCGACCCATTGCCAATCGAGGCGTAGTTGAATTCACCCGGCCGGGCCTTGGCCGCTGCAATAAACTCTTGGAGAGTATTGGCACGCACCTTTGCGCTCACCACAAAAGCGAAATAAGACACACCAGTGAGCATGACCGGCTTGAAACTTTGCACTGGATCGTAGGAAACTTTGTTGATTGATGGATTTATTGCAAAGCTCCCGCCCGTCATCAACAGAAGTGGCGCCGCTTGTTTGAACAACATCCCCCGATTTATAAGTGGACTGCGGGCGGGTTGCCAACGGTGCAGAGTTGTCCACGGCGGCGGTCGGCGACAAGCGACGAACCGGCCGACGCGGTGGGCAACTCGGGGCGCA
>JBCKNM010000034.1:0-18025 GCA_038902775.1 Polaromonas sp. | reverse complement strand
CGGGCGTGCCCTGCGTGCCCGGCTCCGAAGGTGCCTTGCCGGACGACCCGGTCGTCATCAAGCGCACCGCCAAGCAGGTGGACTACCCGGTCATTATCAAGGCGGCGGGCGGCGGTGGCGGGCGCGGGATGCGCGTGGTGCATACCGAAGCGGCCTTGCTGCACGCGGTGCAAACTACCAAGGCCGAAGCCGGGGCGGCTTTCGGCAACCCGGAGGTCTACATGGAAAAATTCCTGCAGAACCCCCGGCATATTGAAATCCAGATCATGGCCGACCAGCATAAAAATGCGGTCTGGCTCGGTGAGCGAGATTGCTCAATGCAGCGCCGTCACCAAAAAGTGATTGAAGAAGCGCCAGCGCCCGGCATCCCGCGCAAACTGATCGAGCGTATCGGCGAGCACTGCGTGGCGGCCGTCAAGAAGATTGGCTACCGTGGTGCCGGCACTTTCGAGTTCCTGTACGAAAACGGCGAGTTCTATTTCATCGAGATGAACACCCGCATTCAGGTCGAGCACCCGGTGACGGAGTGGATCACGGGTATTGACATTGTGCGCACACAGATCATGGTGGCTGCTGGTGAAAAGCTGCCTTTTAGGCAGCGCGACATCCATCTCAAGGGGCATTCGATCGAGTGCCGTATCAACGCAGAAGACCCGTACAAATTCACACCTTCGCCGGGCCGCATCACGACCTGGCACGCACCGGGCGGGCCGGGCGTGCGGGTTGACTCGCATATTTATGCCAATTATTTTGTGCCGCCGAATTACGACTCGATGATCGGCAAAATAATTGTGCATGGCGACACGCGTGAGCAGGCCCTGGCGCGGATGCGCGGCGCGCTGGCTGAAACCGTGGTTGAAGGCATCAACACCAATATAGCGCTGCACCGCGAGCTGATGGTGGATGCCAAGTTCATCGATGGCGGCACCAACATTCACTACCTTGAAGAGTGGCTTTCAAAGCGTGTTCGCTAAGGGAGTCAGAAATTTCCAAAATACCACTCACTCGTCATTGCGAGGAGCACAGCGACGCGGCAATCCATGACTTCCGGGTGCATGGATTGCCGCGCTTCGCTCGCAATGACGGGAAAAGGTACATCGGTATCGTCCACCTCCCTAAGCGGTTAAGCGGTTAAGCCAGCATGTTTGAACTCATTTTGCTGGTGCCCGCCGGCAGTGTTGAAACTGTCAGCGAGGCACTCGATGCGCTAGACGCGCTTAGCGTTTCGGTTGAGGACGCTGATGCAGAAACCGCCCACGAGCAGGCGCTGTTTGGCGAGCCGGGCATGCCACCACCGAAGGCGGGTTGGAATCGCTCGCGTGTGGTGTCGCTGTTTGCCACTGAGGCGTTGGCCCGCGAGGCATCCCAGCTGTTGCAAGCGCAAGATTTTTTTGCTGATTGCGCGTTGCTGGCAATTCAGGCCGTGCCCGAACAAGACTGGGTGCGGCTGACGCAATCACAATTCACGCCTGTCGAGATCACGCCCGAGTTCTGGATAGTTGCGACCTGGCACGAGCCACCTGCAGAGGCCAAACAGTTGATTCGGCTTGACCCGGGCTTGGCATTTGGAACCGGTACGCATCCGACCACGCGCATGTGCCTGCGATGGATTTCACGAGCCCCCACGCTTGTCGCTTCGCGTGCCTACGGCGATACGCCGCCCCCTTCAATTGGGAATGGGGCTAATTTTTCTAGGGGCGGCCCGTCGAAAAATTCTCCAACGTCGGCCTTCGGACGGGTGCTCGACTACGGCTGCGGCTCGGGCATTCTGGCTATTGGCACAGCCAAGTTTGGTGCGCTAGAGATTGACGCTGTGGACATCGACGAAGCGGCTGTTCAATCAACGCGCGCCAACGCCGATGCCAACCATGTGCGCCTCCATGCGGGCTTGCCAGACAAAGCCCAAGGCAGCTATCAAACAGTGCTCGCCAATATTCTGGCCACGCCACTAAAAGTGCTGGCGCCGCTGCTGTGCGGGCATGTCGAAAAGGGTGGCAATCTGGTGCTGGCGGGCATCTTGGCCCGGCAGGCTGACGAACTGAAAGCCGCTTACGCGCCGTGGTGCGCTCTGCAAGTGGCCGACAGCGAAGACGGCTGGATATTGATGACCGCCAGGTTTTAAAATGTACCGCCGCTGCGGCAAGCCAGTGCGGACTTTGCCTGCCTGAGCGCGGTGGTCACCGCCTACAATACAGCGCTAGTACTGCGACTCGGAAATAGGGGAACAAAATGAAAACGATGGATTTTTCCGTCCGGCTAGGCGTGAGGAGGCGACATAGCCGTAGCTATGGCAACGACGAGCAACAACGCCGGGCGGGAAAAGACGCATTTTCATGTTTCCTTATTTCCGAGTCGCAGTACTAGATGAGCCTGATTACGCGCTGCCCCGCATGCGGCACGATGTTCAAAGTCGTGACCGATCAACTCAAAGTCTCTCAGGGCTGGGTGCGATGCGGGCATTGTGCCGAGGTTTTTGATGCGTCGCTGCACTTGAACGCACGGGCATATTCAGCTGTACGCAGCGACCATAGAGACGATAGCGACGATAGCGACGTTCTAAGTGAATTCCCGCTGGACGCACCTGATGATGCGAAGGATGTCTCGTTTGTCCGCGATGCAAAGCGGCTGGCATTCTGGCGCAAACCAAGTGTGCGTGTCGCGCTTGGCCTGTTTGGGTTCGCGCTGGTGGTCTTGCTGGTTTTGCAGGTCCTGCTTCAGCAAAGAGATAGCCTGGCCGCAGCCGACCCAGCCTTCAAACCGTGGATACAGAAACTGTGCGAACAGCTTCATTGTGAAGTGGCTCCCCTGCGCAGGATGGAGTCGCTGGTCATCGACAGTTCGTCTTTCAACAAGGTCAGTGCTGATTCATACCGCCTCACCTTTATGCTTAAAAATTCCGGCGCTGTTGCGGTAGCGATGCCCTCGCTTGAAGTCACGCTCACAGATACCCAGGATCAGGTGCTGGTGCGGCGTGTCCTGACGCCTGCGCAGTTCGGCAGCAGCAACGGACTGCTGGGGGCGGGCTCTGATTTTGCAGGTGCGGTGGTCATGCAGGTGCTGGGTGCTGATACCCCAGCCGCTTCCACACCGCAAGGCCTGCTCGGCGTGGCGGGTTATCGCGTACTGATTTTTTATCCTTGAGCTAATCCTTTCACCTTTTCTTCTTTCCATTCATTCGTCCATAGAGAAAATAAATGTCTGCTGTAATTTGTGGCTCACTCGCCTTTGACACCATCATGACTTTTGAGGGGCGCTTCTCCGAGCAAATCCTGCCCGATCAGTTGCATATTCTGAATGTGTCTTTTCTGGTGCCGGCCTTGCGGCGTGAGTTTGGCGGTTGCGCCGGCAACATCGCCTATGCCTTGAAGCAACTGGGCGGCACGCCTTTGCCAATGGCCACCGTGGGCAGCGACGGTGCAGAGTACGCCGCCCGCATGACGGGCATGGGTATCAGTTGCGAGTTTGTGCGCGAGGTTGCTGACAATTACACAGCACAAGCCATGATCATGACGGACCGTGACAACAACCAGATCACGGCCTTTCATCCAGGCGCAATGATGCAGGCCCATGTGACCAAAATTGCAACGCGTAGCGACATCAAACTCGGTATCATCTCGCCGGACGGGCGCGATGCCATGTTGCAGCACGCAGAGCAGTTCAAGGCCACGAATATTCCGTTTGTGTTTGATCCGGGTCAGGGCCTGCCGATGTTTGACGGCAAAGAGCTGGCGCACTTCGTGGACCTGGCTACCTGGGTTGCTGTCAATGATTACGAAGCCAAGATGCTCTGTGATCGTACGGGCCTGTCGTGCGCCGAGTTGTCGCAACGCGTCAAGGGCTTGATCGTCACACTGGGGGCGCAAGGCTGTGAAGTCTGGGTGGACGGCGTGAAAACGCTGGTGGCTCCAGTCGTTGCCAAAGCAGTGGTAGACCCAACTGGCTGCGGTGATGCGTTTCGTGGTGCGCTGTTGTTCGGTCTTGAAAAAGACTGGTCGCTGGTTCGCTGCGCAGAACTGGGCAACCGCGTGGGTGCGCACAAGATCGCCTACCGTGGCGGCCAGAACTACACGCTTGAAGCTGTGATGAAGGCATAAAAAAAGCCCAGCGTCCGGAGACGTTGGGCTTTTCAAGCAGAAGTACCTTACTGCTTACGGCCTGCTGGCTGTTGGAAACGGCCAAGCAGCTTGCGGGTTCAGAGTAGTCTGAGCCGCAGGGGCAGCCGGGGCAGCCGATGCTTTCGCAGCAGGTGCTTTCGCAGCTTTCTTCGCAGCGGGCCTTTTCGCAGCTTTCTTCGCAGCGGGCCTTTTCACGGCTTTCTTCGCAGCGGGCCTTTTCGCAGCTTTCTTCGCAGCGGGCCTTTTCGCAGCTTTCTTCGCAGCGGGCTTTTTCGCAGCTTTCTTCGCAGCGGGCTTCTTTGCTACCTTTTTCGCGGCAGCTTTTTTGGCCGGAGCCTTTTTAGCAGCAGCTTTTTTAGCCGGAGCCTTTTTAGCAGCAGCTTTTTTAGCAGGAGCTTTCTTCGCCGCTACTTTTTTTGCCGGTGCTTTCTTTGGAGCAGCTTTTTTAGCCGCAGTTTTTTTCGCAGTTGCCATAGTTTTCTCCTTGATCACGTTGCAATGAGCACTTCACGTCTGGAGTACGTAAAGCGATTCATGGCGTTGGGAGTCGGATAAACCGGCCCCAGCGCCGCGAACACAGTAACAATGCCTGGCGACCATTATTTGGCGCACTCTGTGGTGCAGTCGTCAAGCATTGAAATTCTTGAAATCATGTTGTTCTTGTGTAATCTCAATTCGGTCAATTAGTCCCAGGACAGGGCACCGCCCGACTGGTATTCAATGACGCGGGTTTCAAAGAAGTTGCGCTCCTTCTTCAGGTCAATCATTTCGCTCATCCACGGGAACGGATTTACTTCGTTCGGGAACAAGGTCTCTAGGCCAATCTGTGTGGCACGGCGATTGGCAATATAGCGGAGGTAACCTTTGAACATCGAGGCGTTCAGGCCCAGCACACCACGCGGCATGGTGTCTTCGGCGTAGCGGTATTCCAGCTCGACAGCTTTCATGAACAGCGCTTTGATCTCTGCCTTGAACTCTGCTGTCCAGAGGTGCGGATTTTCAAGCTTGAGCTGATTAATGAGGTCAATGCCGAAGTTGCAGTGCATGGACTCGTCGCGCAGGATGTACTGGTACTGCTCGGCTGCACCGGTCATCTTGTTCTGGCGGCCCAACGCAAGAATTTGAGTGAAGCCGACATAGAAGAACAGGCCTTCCATCAGGCAGGCAAAAACAATCAGCGACTTGAGCAGCGTCTGGTCTGCTTCGGGCGTGCCGGTTTTGAACAGCGGATCAGAGATGACTTCGATGAATGGAATCAGAAACTGGTCTTTGTCCTTGATGGACTGGACTTCGTTGTAGGCATTGAAAATCTCAGCTTCATCCAGGCCCAGCGATTCAGTGATGTACTGGTAAGCGTGGGTGTGAATGGCTTCTTCAAAAGCCTGGCGCAGCAAATACTGGCGGCACTCGGGCGCAGTGATATGGCGGTAGGTTCCCAACACGATGTTGTTGGCGGCCAGTGAGTCTGCCGTGACGAAAAATCCGAGGTTGCGTATGACCAGGCGGCGCTCGTCGTCGGTCAGGCCGTTAGGGTCTTTCCAGAGGGCGATGTCGCGGGTCATGTTGACTTCCTGCGGCATCCAGTGGTTGGCGCAGCTGGCAAGGTATTTTTCCCAGGCCCATTTGTATTTGAACGGCACCAACTGGTTCACGTCGGTCTTACCGTTGATGATGCGTTTGTCCGAAGCCTTGACGCGTTTGGCTACTGCGGGATCGGCTGTTGGCTGCGCACTTGCAGCGAGAGGAGCGACAACAGGCGTAAAAGGCCCGTCGTTCAACATGCGAGTCTGCGCTTGAGGTGCGGCAGAAGAAAGTGGCGGAAGCTCCATCGAGCGGCTCTCTAGCAGGCCGCTTGCAAGTGTATTTTGCGATGATGGTTTGATTTCTTCGTCCCAGGTCAACATAAAGGTTTCCAATACTTTGAGATTATGAAAGCAGCGATGGAAAATGAAAAGTATTCATTCACATCGCAGCAAAATTGTGTTGCTCAATTACATCGCTTGATGACATCGAACATGCCATCAAGCGATTACGAAAGCAATTGTGAAAGAGCTTCATCGACAGCATTTTTTACTGGCAAGCCTCGCAGCCCGGATCATCGATGGCGCAAAACTGGATGTCGGTTGCAGGTGTTGCATTCATCTGTGCCTGCGCTGCAGCAGCCGCTGCCTCGAGTGCGCTGATGCCGCCAGCCGCAGTTGCAGCACCTGAAGAGACGGAGTTCATCTTGCCTGCAGTCACGGTTGATTTCTCGGCGTGCGTTGCACTCCGTGTGCGCAGGTAGTAAGTGGTTTTCAGTCCACGCAACCAGGCCAGCTTGTAGGTCTCGTCGAGTTTTTTGCCAGACGCGCCAGCCATGTAAATATTGAGCGACTGTGCCTGGTCAATCCATTTCTGGCGGCGCGCTGCGGCTTCGACAATCCATTGGGTTTCAATTTCAAACGCTGTTGCGTAAAGTGATTTGATGTTTTGCGGCACACGGTCAATGGGGCACAACGAACCGTCGTAGTGTTTGAGGTCAACCACCATCACGTCGTCCCACAGGTCCAGGCGTTTCAGGTCGCGCACCAGGTAACGGTTGATCACCGTGAACTCGCCGGACAGGTTGGACTTGACCGAGAGGTTACCAAAGCAGGGCTCAATGCAGGCCTCCACGCCAATGATGTTGGCGATGGTGGCGGTTGGCGCAATGGCGACGCAGTTGGAGTTGCGCATGCCGTCTTTGGCAATTTTTTTGCGCAGCGCTTCCCAGTCCAGTGTTGCCGAGCGGTCGACTTCAACATAACCGCCACGCGCTTCCAAAAGCAGGTCCAGCGTGTCAAGTGGCAGTATGCCCCTGTCCCAGAGCGAACCCTTGTAGCTGGCATACTTGCCGCGCTCTTTGGCCAGTTCAGTCGAAGCCCAGTAAGCGTGGTAGCAGACGGCTTCCATGGACTGGTCTGCAAACTCGACGGCTTCTTGCGATGCATAAGGCACACGCAATTCATACAGGCAGTCCTGGAAACCCATGATGCCAAGGCCAACCGGGCGATGCCGCATGTTGGAGTCGCGCGCTTTCTTGACCGCGTAGTAATTGACATCGATCACGTTGTCCAGCATACGCATGGCGGTGGTGATGGTTTTTTGCAGCTTGGTGTGGTCAAGAACCTTGATGCCGTCGGCACCATCCTTCAGGTGCTGTACCAGGTTGACGGAGCCGAGGTTGCAGACAGCGGTTTCGGTGTCACTGGTATTGAGCGTGATCTCGGTGCAGAGGTTGGACGAATGCACCACGCCGGTGTGCTGCTGTGGTGAACGGATGTTGCAGGCATCCTTGAAGGTGATCCATGGATGGCCGGTTTCAAACAGCATCGACAGCATCTTGCGCCACATGTCGGTGGCCTGCAGCTTGCGTGACGGCTTGATCTCGCCGCGCTCGGCTTTGGCTTCGTAGGCGGTGTAGATTTTTTCGAAGTCCTTGCCGAACTTGTCGTGCAGATCGGGCGTGTCATTGGGAGAAAACAGCGTCCAGCTGCCTTTTTCGATGACGCGGCGCATGAACAGGTCGGGAATCCAGTTGGCGGTGTTCATGTCGTGGGTGCGGCGGCGGTCATCGCCGGTGTTCTTGCGCAGCTCGAGGAACTCTTCGATGTCCAGATGCCAGGTTTCAAGATAGGCGCAGACCGCTCCCTTGCGCTTGCCGCCCTGGTTGACGGCGACTGCCGTGTCGTTGGCGACTTTCAGGAAAGGCACCACGCCCTGCGACTCGCCGTTGGTACCCTTGATATGGGAGCCGAGTGCGCGCACTGGTGTCCAGTCGTTGCCCAGGCCACCTGAAAATTTGGCCAGCAGGGCGTTTTCTTTAATTGCATCGTAAATACCGCCCAGGTCATCAGCCACTGTGGTGAGATAGCAAGATGAGAGCTGCGAGCGCAGCGTACCGGCATTGAACAGGGTTGGCGTGCTTGAGATGAAGTCGAACGACGACAGCACTTCGTAAAACTCGATGGCCCGCTCTTCGCGATTGTTTTCATTCAGCGACAGGCCCATCGCCACGCGCATGAAGAAAGCCTGTGGCAACTCGATGCGCTGCTTGCGCACATGTAGAAAGTAGCGGTCATACAATGTTTGCAGGCCGAGGTAGCCAAACTTCAGATCGCGCTCGGGCTTGAGCGCCGCGCCCAGGCGGGCCAGATCAAACTGCTGGAGCTTTTCATCTAACAACTCGTTTTGCACACCCTTGGCGATGAACTGCGGGAAGTACTCTGCGTAGCGCGTCACCATTTCTTCCTGGGCCACTTCTTCGCCCAGCACTTCGCGGCGTATGGTGTGCATCAGGAGGCGGGCTGTAGCGTAGGTGTAGTCAGGGTCTTTTTCAATCAGCGTACGGGCTGCCAGGATGGAGGCCTTGTAGACCTCGTCGATCGGCACACCGTCGTACAGGTTGCGCATGGTCTCGGCAACGATGGGGGCAGGTTTGATGTCTGTGCCAAGGTCGGCGCAGGACGCTTCAATCAGGGCCTGCAGGTTGCGCAAGTCAAGCTCAACTTTTTTGCCGCCATCCATGACATGGATAAGCGTGGCAACGGGTGCTTGTGCCCGTGACTGGTGGGCACGCTCCTGCGTGCGTTTTTCGCGGTACAGCACATAGGTGCGGGCGATTTCATGGTGGCCACCGCGCATCAGGCCCAGCTCGACCTGGTCTTGCACGTCTTCAATATGAAAGGTGCCGCCGCCTGGCCGTGAACGCATCAGGGCGCGCATGACGGTCTGCGTCAGGCCGTCAACCGTTTCGCGAACGCTGGCCGATGCGGCTCCCTGCGTGCCATGCACTGCGAGGAAGGCTTTCATCATGGCGACCGCAATTTTGTTCGGCTCAAAAGGAACAACGGCACCATTGCGCCGGATGATCTGGTAGTTGCTGAAAGGGTTGGATGGGCTGCTGCTGTCGGTGGTGTGCTGGGGAAATGTTGGCGCGCTGGTGGCGGCGAAGGTGGTGCTTTGAGCTGTTTGCATGGGTATCCTTTGGATATGGTTTTGAATTTTTCTTGAAAACTGTCGGTGTTCTTTGGCGGTGGCTCACACACTATACCTAGTGTCTGAAGCTTATTCAAGCACTACAGGTAGTGTTTTGAGAAAAATTTTCGTTACACTTTTATACCACCTTGACACCGCATGGATGCTGCGTTTGGCCATCAACGCCGCCTGCTCAAGATACCTTACGGGATTCGGGAAAGTACTTATCTGGCGCGGCCAGGCTGCGTTGTAGCAAGGGCCATTTAAACCCCGGGCCAGGGTCCAGCTTGCGGCCGGGTGCAATGTGTTCATGACCAGCAATATGTGTGATGGGATACTGCGCCATGATGGCCGCGCACAGTCCGCCCAGGGTTTCGTACTGAGCTGGCTCGAAGGCATCACCCTCCAGCCCTTCCAGTTCAATGCCTATCGAGTCATCGTTGCAGTTGTCGCGTCCGCGGTAGCTGGATTGCCCGGCATGCCAGGCGCGCTCATCGCAACTGACAAATTGCCAAAGCTCGCCGCCGCGTGCAATAAAAAAGTGCGATGAAACCTGCAAACCGCGTATGCCCTGAAAGTAGGCGTGCGCCTCAAAGTCGAGCTGGTTGGTAAACAGGCGCTGCACATGGCCATTGCCAAACTCGCCAGGCGGCAGGCTGATGGAGTGGATGACGATCAGGTCAGTCTGCGCATTGTCCGGGCGCTGCCCGAAGTTGGGCGATGCCAGCGCCCTTGCATGGCGGTACCAGCCCTGCTGCCAGAGCGGGCCGGCAGCGGGGACTTCAGCGGTGGTCAAGGCTGCCTTCTTCGGCTTCGTCTGCGATGCCCGCCTGCTCTGCCGGGTTGTCGCTGTCCGGCATGGCGATGTTCAGGCGTGCGATGCGGTAGCGGATTTGCCGCAGGCTCAGTCCCAGCCGGGCGGCAGCAGCGGTTCGGTTAAACCGGGTGTCAAGCAGCACCTGACAAAGAATGCTTCGCTCCTGCGCGTCCAGGTAGTCCTGCAGGTTTTCAGGAACCGCCACCAGCGCCGGATCGGCGGGCCTGTCCATGCCCGCATCTAGGTGCAGCACGCCGCCCTCACTCAGCGCCATGGCGCGGTGCAATATGTTTTCGAGCTCCCGGACATTGCCGTTGAACGGGTGTGTGCGCAGTTGCTGTAGCACTGATTCGTCCAGACACGGAACGGCAAAACCCGACTCCTGGCAGATCCGCGCCAGCAAGGCATCGCAGAGGTCAGGCAGGTCGTCACGCCGCTCGCGCAGCGGCGGCACGGCAATCACAATCACATTGAGTCGGTAATACAAATCCTGGCGGAACCGGCCAGCCTCAACCTCGCTACCCAGCTCTTTGTGTGAGGCGCTGACGATACGGACATCAACAGCATCTTCCTGCGAGGAGCCGAGCGAGCGCACCACCCGCTCCTGTATCGCCCTGAGCAGCTTGGACTGCATGGCGACTGGCAGGTCGCCAATCTCGTCCAGAAACAGGGTGCCGCCATTGGCCGCCTGAAAATAACCCATCCGGTCCTGGGTGGAGCCGGTGTAGGCCCCTTTGCGCGCACCAAAAAATTCGGCCTCCAGCAGGTTCTCAGGAATCGCGCTGCAGTTGACGGCAACGAAGGGGCCAGCTGCCCGGTGGCTGCAACCATGCACGGCCCGCGCAACCAGTTCCTTGCCTGTGCCGGATTCCCCCTGTATCAGCACCGGAGCCATGCTGCCCGCCACTTTGACAATGCGCGTTTTGACCGATTGCATGGCCGGTGAGTGACCGACCAGGCGCTGCAAAACGGTGCCAGCCACGTTGGCCTTTGAAGGGTTTGTACTGTTTGAGACGCTCTGACGCGGGCCTGAGACGGATGCGCCGCTGTTGGTGTTTCCCGTAGCGCCTGAAACTGCCTGCAATGCCGCCGATGCAACCGCCTTCGTTCCCTGTATGGCCGATGCCACCACTGCTCGCAACTGCTTGAGGTCAACCGGCTTGGTCAGGTAATCAAAAGCCCCTGCCTTCAGGGCTTCGACGGCATTTTCAGCCGAGCCATGCGCTGTGATGACCACGCAGCGCTCTGCTCGCTGCTGGTCCGCCATGTCGCGCAGCAGTTCCAGTCCCAGGCCGTCGAGCAGACGCATGTCGGTGATGACGGCATCAAAGCGCTGCTCCTGTAGTTTCTGGCGTGCCTGCGCCAGATCCCCTACGGCTTCAACCCGGTAGCCTTCACGCAGCAGCGTGAGTTCGTAAAGCGTACGCAGATCCGGCTCATCATCAATGACCAGAATGTGCGCGGGCTGTGGATGGGATACGTTGATGTTGGGTTGCATGGTTCTCAGGCAGACAGGGCATCAGTGGAGCTTGGCTTGGCGCTCAGGGGCTGCGCGCCGGGCCGAAAGAGGATAAAAAATTCATTCCCTTCGATGGCATGGCGTACGGCCCGCTGGTAGCCGATCAGCGCGCCATAGCGCTCGCACAGCTCCCGGCAAATATACAGGCCCAGTCCGCTGGAACGGCTTTCCGATGAAAAGAAAGGTTCAAACAAATGGGTCTGCACGGTTTTTTCAAGCGGCGCACCATCGCTCCAGACTGACAGCCGTGTCTGGTGGCCTGGACCTGGGCCTAGGCTTGTGCTCACTTCGATCGAGTGGGCGGTCGGGCTGGCGTAGCGCAATGCATTGTCCAGCAGGTTGATGAGAATGCGCCGCAGGTGCTCGGGGTCAAAGGCAATCACCGTGTTGCCGGCATTGACTGTTATGAGCGTTTGCTGCCTGGCTGCGGTCTGCGCTGTCCAGTCAGAAGCCATGCGCATGACCGCCTCGTCCAGCATCACCATGCTGCCGTGCTGTTCGGGCTCAGGTGCCTGGGCGTGCGAAATGTTCAGCACATCGTCCACGATTTTTGCCAGCCGCTGCGCGTTTTGACTGACTATCGCGGTGAGCTGCCTGTGCGCCGGGTCTTGCAGGTCTTCTTCCAGCAGGGCATTGGCCTGCGAAATCGCTGCCAGGGGGTTGCGGATTTCGTGCGCGACGGCGGCAGACATGCGGCCCATCGCCGCCATCTTTTCAGTGCGGACCAGGGCTTCCATCTCGCGCAGGTCTTCCAGAAACATCACACACAGACTTTCATTCATGTTGTCCTGCGAGGCTGCCAGCCGGGTACGCACATGCAGTCGGCGCGCCTTGCGGGAGGCGTGCTCAAGATTGACTTCGGCCTGTTGCGGCGTGCGGCACGCAAATGTCAGGTGAGCAAGCTCTGCCAGCGGCTGCCATGCGATCTCGGCCGACAGCACAAAAGGGGCATGTCGCGCCATACCCCGTGCGGCCAGCAAGCGGATGGAGGCCGGATTGGCTGAACGCACCACACCGTTGGCATCAATCACCAATACGCCATCGGTGAGGGTTTCAATCACCAGCTCGTTGACCTGGGTTTGCATACGCGCCACCGACTGGCTGTTTCTTGAACGTTGCTCCTCGCGCAGCAGTCGCAATGCCAACTGATTGGCCAGCAGCGCCAGCACAAAAAAACCTGAACCACTCAAACCTGATTGCAGAAACCGCGACGGCAATTCGCCCCGCGACTGAAGCCAAATCCACCAAGCATCGAAGAGTAGAAAAAGCGTCACGCTGGCGGCTGTGCCAAAGGCCAGTACTATCGGCCCCAACACAGATGCCAGCAGTACCGGCAGGGCGTACAGCGGGGTGTAGTTGATGCCGCTGAACTGCAAAAAATTGAGTGCTGAAAACGCCACCACATCGACACCGATGGTTAAAACCCATTGCGCATCAAAGGTTCTTGCGGGCGGCTTGGGTCTGGCCCACAGCCGCACCGCTAGGGTGGCAACAAGGTAGGCGATACAAACCGATATCGACCAGCTGTTGCTGACATTGCCCAGAGCGTAAATGGATGCCTGTAGCAAAACCAGCACGCTGGCAATCGCGACCCGGGCCGACATGAAGGCGCGCCACAGGCGGCCAAACGAGTCGACCTCGACCTCAGCTTCCCAGGTACCTGACATACCCTCCAGCGGGCCAAACCGGGAGCTGGAAGCCTCTAGCCGCTCTGGCCGATCTAGCCGCGTCTGGGCCATCTAGCCTCCTGCCTGCTGCCGATGGGCAGCGGAGCAATAAATGCCGCCCGGCCCTGCAAGTGCTTCTGCGCGCGGCAGATGCACGCCGCAGACATCACAGGCCACGATCTCGGTTGGCACCATTTTTTGATTTGGTTTTTTGGTGGCTGCTGCATTGGCTTTTTCGCTGATGTCCGTGCGCCGATTACTCTTCCAGAGCCAGATCACTACAAACGCAATCACCAGAACCAGTAAATACTTCATACGCGCTTTAAAACAACTTCAAGCACAAAGCGCGAACCCGCATAGCTGAGTAACAGCAGCCCGGAGCCCAGATATAAAACCCGCACCGCCGTTGGCCCGCGCCAGCCAAGGCGCGCGCGGCCAAGCAGCAGGCCGGCAAAGGTCAGCCATGAGAGCACTGAAAAAACGGTTTTGTGACTCCATTGCCAGACCAGGCCAGGCCCGTACAACTGCTCCGCAAATAGCCAGCCAACCAGCAAGGTCGCCGACAGCAATACAAAGCCGGCTTCGACAAAACGAAAGGTCAGGCGTTCCAGCGTTAGCAGCGGTACACCGGCATCGTTTTGCGCGGCCAGGCGTATCGAGCGCTCCGAGCGCGTCATTAACCAGCCGTGTACCACCGCCGCCGCAAACAGGCCGTAAGACGCGATGCCCAGCGCCCAGTGCAAAGGCAGCCAGGGCGATGCAACCCTGTGGTAACTCATGCCCGGGAAAACAACCGCTAGCACGACCGCAACGCTGCCAATGCCTGCCAGTGCCCAATGCGCCTGTAATTGTGGGAACAGTCTGCTTTCAATCGCATAAACGCTCAACACCAACCAGACTGTCATTGACAGTGTTGCGGCAAAACCAAAGCGTGGCGGCTCGCCAAGCAGGCCTTCGGAAAGGGTGATGGCGTGCAACAACCAGGCGGCAAACAGCACGCCGCGCAGCGCGGGCGGGCTCAAGCTTTTGGCAGCCAGCGCGAGCACGGCGTAGCTCACAGCAGCCCCCGCAGCCGCTGCCAGACCCCACCATGCAGTCAAAGCTAAAATCATGCCTACAGTTTAGCCCCTGCAGCCGCGCTGCTGTACTGTCTTTTTCGTCGCTCCCTACTTCAGTTCACCCAATTTACCCAAGGGCTCCATATTCGTGGAGTCTTAACTCCAATGGCCTCAGCCCTTACCGACAAATTCTCCCGCCTTGTTAAAGAAATGCGCGGCCAGGCTCGCATCACCGAATCCAATGTGCAGGACATGCTGCGCGAGGTGCGCATGGCGCTGCTTGAAGCCGACGTGGCCCTGCCGGTGGTGCGCGACTTTATTGCCCGCGTCAAGGACAAGGCGCTGGGGCAGGAAGTGATGAGTTCGCTGTCGCCGGGGCAGGTGCTGGTGGGTATCGTCAGCAAAGAACTGGCCGCTACCATGGGCGAAGGCGTTGCCGACATTAACCTGGCAGCCCAGCCGCCGGCCGTGATTTTGATGGCCGGTTTGCAAGGCGCAGGTAAAACCACCACGACGGCCAAGCTGGCCAAACACCTGATTGAAAAGCGCAAGAAAAAAGTGCTGACAGTTTCTGTTGACGTGTACCGGCCCGCCGCCATTGAGCAATTGAAAACCGTCACTGCGCAAGCCGGGGCCGAGTGGTTTCCCAGCACGTCCGACCAGAAGCCGGCCGACATTGCCCGCGCCGCACTGGACTATGCCAAACGGCATTTCTTTGATGTGCTGCTGGTTGATACCGCTGGCCGTCTGGCGATTGACGAAGCCCTGATGGCCGAGATCAAAGAGCTGCACGCCGTGCTTAACCCGGTTGAAACCCTATTTGTGGTCGATGCCATGCAGGGCCAGGACGCGATCAATACCGCCAAAGCTTTTAAAGACGCGCTGCCGCTGACCGGCATCATCCTGACCAAGACCGACGGCGATTCGCGCGGTGGCGCGGCACTGAGCGTACGACAGATTACAGGTGCGCCTATCAAGTTTGCCGGTACCAGCGAAAAACTCGATGGCCTCGAAGTGTTTGACGCCGAGCGCCACGCGGGCCGCATTCTGGGCATGGGCGATATTGTCGCGCTGGTTGAGCAGGTGGCCGCCGGGGTGGACGTGGCCGCGGCGCAAAAGCTAGCCGCCAAAATGAAGTCTGGCAGCGGCTTTGATTTGAGTGATTTTTTAAGCCAACTACAGCAGATGAAAAATATGGGCGGCTTGTCAAGCCTGCTCGATAAACTGCCTGTGCAAATGGCTGCCAAAGCGGGCCAGATCGATATGGACAAAGCCGAAAAAGACATCAAGCGCAAGGAAGGCATCATCCAGAGCATGACCCCGCTGGAGCGCCGCAAGCCCGAACTCATCAAGGCCACCCGCAAGCGCCGCATCGCCGCAGGCTCAGGCGCTCAAGTGCAAGAGGTCAATCGCATGCTCAAGGAGTTTGAGCAGATGCAGGGCATGATGAAAAAGCTCAAAGGCGGCGGCATGATGAAAATGATGAAGCGCATGGGTGGCATGAAGGGCATGCCGAAGTTCTGAAATGCCGACTTTATAGATAAAAACAGCCTCTAGCTCAATGAATACGGGCGTAAGCAGCTATTAAAAATATAGCTGCTTGCGCCCGTCGGCATTTCAGGGCGGCTTAGAAAAATGAGGTCAGGTCTCAATGCTGTTCGGTTAAGGGAGTCGGAATTTTAAAATGTACCTTTTCCGTCATTGCGAGCGAAGCGCGGCAATCCATGCACCCGGAAGTCATGGATTGCCGCGTCGCTGTGCTCCTCGCAATGACGAGTGAGTGGTATTTTGGAAATTTCTGACTCCCTAAATGCCTTTATCCGCAACCTGTCGAAGCAGGAAGCGCTCCGGCAGGCCCAAGAAGTGCGCTATCCGAACAGTATTGAAACCTGCCCCCTTCATTGCCGCAAGGCTGAGGTGGCCAATACCACCATAAGGAATAGACTATCGCACCATACACGCTAAAAATTCACAAGAAAGGGACTTCAGATGCTGTCGGACGAAATAGAACTTGCGAAGCGCCTCGTCCGTACGGACTCATACCAGATGTCGATTGGCGAGATCGTCAACATGTACAAGAACCACGAGATAGTCATCGACCCTGAGTTCCAACGATTGTTCCGTTGGGACATTGGTCAAAAGTCAAAACTCATCGAGTCCTTGCTGCTCGGAATCCCTTTGCCCTCGATATTCGTGTTTGAAAGAGAAGATGGGACCTGGGAGCTGATTGACGGTCTTCAGCGGATTTCGACCCTCCTTGAATTCATGGGCCTGCTTCGCCGTCCAGAAGGGGGGATCGAGCCGCCGTCCGTCCTTGAGGCGACCAAGTACCTGCCAGCTCTTCACAACTCTGTATGGGAGATATCAGAGCACATCCCTGCAATTTCAGAAGGCGAGTTGAATCCTATCGACAAAGCACACCAACTCGCCATCCGTCGATCCCGGCTCAGTGTCGAGATATTGAAGCGCCCCAGCGACGAAAAGACAAAGTTTGACTTGTTCCAACGGCTCAACGCGGGAGGTACCCAAGCGAACCCGCAGGAGCTTCGGAACTGCATCATTCTGATGGTCAGTGCTGACTACTATCGAGCAGTGAAATTTTCCGCAGAGCAGCACGCCTTTAAGAATGTGATAGGTGTCAATGAGGAACAGATGGAAAAGCAGAAGCACTTGGAGTGGGCTGTACGCTTTCTAGTCCACGCAAAAGTGCCATACGACGGTAAACTCGACGTCGAGGAATATATCGACGAAGGCATCGTGTCGCTGGCGGAAGCTGGGGATCAGCTTGGTGCGGCTGACTTAATGAATCGGACGTTTCAGCTCCTAGAAGATGTTGCGGGAGGCAACGCGCTTCGGCGTCTTCAAAATGGTGCCCATGTTGGGAAGATAGGTCTTATTGGCTTAGAGTGCATTGCCGTCGGTGTGGCAAAAAACCTCGATGCGATCCTCGCTCTAGGCCCGGATGCGTCTAAGGACTTCGTAAGGGACAAGATAGCCTCCTTCTGGGTGCAGCCGGAAATCGGGACCTTCGCCTCACCTGGCTTACGCGGAACGAGCCGTATCCAGCGCACAGTACCCTTTGGTGAGGCATGGTTTCGCCCATGAGCAAGCCCTATACAGAGGCGGACTTCTCTACACAGATTGTTGAGGATCGAAACTGGCGTATTAAAGAGATTTCCGACCTCAAGACGGCGATCAGACGCGGCGACGAAAGCCTGCAACGCGTGCTACTTCGTGCGATCGTCGCCATCTGTTACGCACACTGGGAGGGCTATGTCAAGTTCGCGGCGAAGAAGTACCTCGAGCATGTCGCATTGAGGAAATTCCAGTACGGGGCACTCAACAGACAGTTCTTTCGAAACTACTTTTTGCCCCGTCTGGCATCCCTTTCAGTTTCCAAGACCAGCATTACCGAGCGTTGCGCCCTTGTCGATGAGATTCTTAACTCCGAAAACCATCGTTTCGCACGGATAAATGTTGATCTAGTCAACACGAAGGCCAACCTGAATTTTGAGGTATTCACTGATATTTGCCTCGTGTGCGGCGTACCTTTGACCCATTTTTCCGACAAGTCAACATTCATCGACCTAGTGCTCCTTAAACGCCGAAACGCCATAGCCCATGGGGAGGACACACTGGTGGCAATCAGTGATTTGGATAAGATCGCTGCTGGGACTATTGAACTAATGCGTACGTTCGGCGACGCCCTGGAGAATCATGTTGTCCTGCATACTTATAAAGCAGTGTAAGGATAGGAATTCCAACCGCATGAGCCCAAGTATCCCAGCAAAAATCGGTTCTATAGAACACGCACACCCACAGTCGCCAGTCTAGGAACGCAAGGGGTCAAGGAA
>JBCKNM010000033.1:0-18093 GCA_038902775.1 Polaromonas sp. | reverse complement strand
TCGCGGATTTCAAAGAACTCCAGGATGTCGCCAACCTGGATGTCGTTGTAACCCTTGACGTTCAAGCCGCACTCGAAGCCTTCCTTGACTTCTTTCGCATCGTCCTTGAAGCGCTTGAGTGAGTCGAGCTCGCCCGTGAAGACGACCACGTTCTCGCGCAGCAAACGCAGGCGGGCGGCGCGGCGAACCACACCCGCCGTGACCATACAGCCAGCAATCGATCCGATCTTGGACACCTTGAACACCTGGCGAATCTCGGCATTGCCGATGACTTCTTCTTTTTTGTCCGGTGTCAGCATGCCCGACATGGCAGCCCTGAGCTCGTCTACCGCGTCATAAATGATGTTGTAGTAACGAATCTCAACGCCGTTGTTCTCGGCCTGCTTGCGCGCCTGTGCATCGGCACGGGTGTTGAACCCGATCAGCACGGCTTTAGACGCAATCGCTAGGTTGACGTCGGACTCCGAAATACCGCCAACACCGGAGTACACCAGTTGAACCTTGACCTCGTCGGTCGAGAGTTTGAGCAGTGACTGGGCCAGTGCTTCTTGCGATCCCTGCACGTCGGCCTTGATGATGATGGGCAGCATCTTGACCTCGCCACCACCGATGTCGGCAAACATGTTTTCAAGTTTCGAAGCCTGCTTCTTGGCCAGCTTGGTATTGCGGAACTTGCCTGCACGGTAGGTTGAAATCTCTCTAGCGCGGCGCTCATCCAACATGACGATGAATTCATCACCGGCCTGCGGAACTTCGGTCAAGCCCTGAATTTCAACCGGAATCGATGGGCCTGCGGTCTTGATGGTTTTGCCATTCTCGTCCTGCATGGCGCGAACCTTGCCGAAAGTGGAACCAGCCAGCACAACGTCGCCAGCTTTCAGCGTGCCGGACTGAATCAGCACGGTGGCCACCGGGCCGCGGCCCTTGTCAAGCCTGGCTTCAATCACCAGGCCCTTGGCCAGCGCATCGACAGGCGCACGCAGCTCCAGCACTTCGGCCTGCAGCAGCACCTGCTCAAGCAAGGCATCGATACCGGCGCCAGTATGGGCCGAGACGCCGACAAAGGGCACGTCGCCGCCGAACTCTTCAGGAATCACCGCTTCGGTGACCAGCTCGCCTTTGACGCGTTCCAGGTTGATGCCCGGCTTGTCGATCTTGTTGATCGCCACGACGATGGGAACACCTGCCGCCTTGGCGTGCCTGATGGCCTCCTTCGTCTGCGGCATCACGCCGTCATCCGCTGCGACCACCAGAATCACGATGTCGGTTGCCTGCGCACCACGGGCACGCATGGCGGTAAACGCTTCGTGGCCCGGGGTATCGATGAAGGTGATCATGCCGCGCGGTGTTTCCACATGGTAGGCACCGATGTGCTGGGTAATGCCACCGGCTTCGCCAGATGCCACCTTGGCGCGGCGAATGTAGTCAAGCAGCGAGGTCTTGCCATGGTCAACGTGACCCATGACGGTAACCACAGGTGCGCGTGGCAACGATTCAGCCTGCTGGCCTTGCACGTCATCATCGGTAAAGGCTTCTGGATCATCCAGCGCCGCAGTGACGGCCGTATGGCCCATCTCTTCGACCACAATCATCGCGGTGTCCTGATCCAGCGGCTGGTTGATGGTGGCCATCATGCCAAGTTTCATCAAATGCTTGATAACCTCACCCGACTTGATACTCATTTTGTGTGCCAGCTCGGAGACCGTGATGGTCTCTGGCACATGAACCTCAATCACCTTGAACTCGGTGGGCGCTACAAAGTTTGACTCTGGGCGTGCATCGCGGCCGCTGGTGCGCCTGCCGCGCGGGCCACCCCGGAAGTTGCCGCGTCCAGCTACAGGTGTAGCTCCGCGACTTGGCAAGCCTTTTTTCTTAACCGCTTCATCTTTCCAGGTTGACGACAGGTTCTCGGACTTGACTTCTTTTTTACCCGGACCGCCTGGGGCCGCAGGTGTACCTGGTGCGCTTTTGGCTGCGCCGGGCGAGCCAACTGGTTTGTGCAAAGTACCTTTGATGACCTTCTTGATGGCCGCCTTGGGGGCAACATGCGGCACCAGTACGCGCTTGGGTGCAGACATCATGGCGCGGATGCCAGCGGCCTCGGCTTCTGTCTTGTGGCGACGGTCCTGCAATTCTTTTGCCTTGGCGGCATCGGCCTGAAATTCTGCAGTGGCTTTTGCTTTTGCGGCGGCTTGAGCCGATGCATGAACGGCGGCTGCCTCGGCAACTTTGCCGGCCTGCTCTGCTGCAGCGGCTTCTGCTGCTTTTGAAGCCTCCGGGTCCAGTGCCTTGGCGGGTGTTTTTCGAATTTTCCCAATGCGTGGCTTGGCTTTCGCGGCTGCTTTGGCGCTTTCGGCCTCAACGACCTGGCGCGCTTCTTCCTGAGCCGCTTCTTTGGCATCCTGCTGTTCACGCAGGCGACGTTTTTCGGTCAGTTCCGCATCGTCAACAACCGGTGCTGATGGTGCAACAGCCACTTCAGCAGGTAAAGCAGAACCATCTTCACGTTTGACAAAAGTACGTTTTTTACGCACCTCCACCACAATGGTGCGTGCCTTGCCGGTGGCATCAGCCTGCTTGATTTCACTGGTGGTTTTTTTCACCAGCGTGATTTTTTTGCGCTCTGCCGAGACAGTGCCATGACTGGCCTGCAAAAACCCAAGCAACTTCTGCTTGTCGGCTTCTGACAAATGGTCGTTGGCATCTGTCTTGGCGACCCCTGCGCTGGTCAATTGCTCGATCAGGGTGGCAGTGGATTTATTCAGTTCAGCTGCGAATTCAGCGACGGTAGTGGTACTGGACATATTTGGTTTTCCTGACTGGCCTCCATGATCATTGCTCTTGGGCAACTGCGGGTGCAGGTACCACATCAGCAGCCGCTTCATCGGTAAACCAATGTGCGCGTGCAATCATGATGAGGGCAGTGGCTTCGTCCGCAGACTGGCCGGTAATATCGGTTAGTTCGTCCGTGGCCAGATCGGCCAGGTCGTCACGGGTGTTGATGCCCGCTGCATTGAGCTTTGCAATCAGCTCAGGAGTCAGGTTCTCGACATCACGCAGGTTTTGCGAGACACCTTCGGCATTTTCTTCCTTGACAATTTCCATGGTCAGCAGGGCAGCCTTGGCGCGCGTGCGCAGCTCATTGACGGTGTCTTCGTCAAACGACTCGATCTCCAGCAGTTCCTGTAGCGGCACGTAGGCCACTTCTTCGAGGCTGGCGAAGCCTTCGGAGATCAGGATGTTGGCGACTTCCTCGTCCACATCGAGTTTTTCCATGAACAGCTTGCGGCTGCTGTCGGTTTCAAGCTCCTGCTTCTCAAGCGACTCGTCGGCCGTCATGATGTTGATTTTCCAGCCCGTCAATTCGGCTGCCAGACGCACGTTCTGGCCGCCACGACCAATCGAAATAGCCAGGTTTTCTTCATCAACCACCACGTCCATCGCGTGGCGCTCTTCGTCCACCACGATGGACAACACGTTGGCAGGTGCCAGCGCACCGATTACGAACTGGGCCGGGTCTTCGCTCCACAGCACGATGTCGACGCGCTCACCAGCGAGTTCGTTGGTCACGCCATTGACGCGGGTACCACGCACCCCGACGCAGGTGCCAATAGGATCAATACGTTTGTCATGTGACAGCACAGCAATTTTTGCGCGTGAGCCGGGGTCACGGGCGCAGGCTTTGATCTCCAGCAGGCCCTGCTCAATTTCAGGCACTTCCTGGCGGAAAAGTTCAATCATGTATTCGGGTGCCGAACGCGACAGGATGATGGGCGCGCCACGCAGGGTGTGGTCGACTTCCATAATCATGGCGCGCACGCGGTCACCAGCGCGCAGGTTTTCTTTCGGGATCATGTCGCTGCGACGAAGGCGGCCTTCGACGCGGCCGGACTCAACAATGATGTCGCCCTTGTCCATGCGCTTGACGGTGCCGACAAAGATCTTGTCGCCACGCGACATGAAGTCACTGAGCAGCATTTCGCGCTCGGCATCACGGATTTTTTGCAGAATAACCTGCTTGGCTGCCATGGTACCAATGCGGCCAATTGGCATGTTTTCAACCGGTTTTTCAATGAAGTCGCCTTCTTCGATGTCTGCGATCTCGTCACGCGCATCGCTCACCAGCTCTTCTGCTTCAGGGTTTTGCAGACCGGCCTCATCCGGCACCACCAGCCAGCGGCGGAAGGTTTCATAGTTGCCGCTGTCACGGTCAACTGCAACCCGGATGTCAACTTCACCAGGGTAGTTTTTTTTGGTGGCTTGCGCAAGGGCGAGCTCGACCGCGCCGAAAACCACGTCGCGTTCGACATTTTTTTCGCGCGAGATGGCATCAACCAACATCAACATTTCGCGATTCATTTCACAGGCCTTTCACTCTAATTTTCAAAATGGGTTTTTGGGGTCAGAGCCCAAATTCGCCGAGCCTTTGGCTCGCCCGTAGGGTGCAGTGCTTGCACTGCAGCGAAATTGGTGTCTGACCCCAATAACCCCCTAGCACCCTTTGGCTTGCGCCCCTTGAAGTCCACCACCGGAGCCAGCCGTGCCTGAGCAATCTCATCCAGCGTGAAACCCAGTGCCTGTAGCGGTGCAGGCACTCTTTTCTTGCTGATCTTTTGCCCTGGCTTGGCCGCTGGCTGATCGCTCCAGACGATTTGCCAAGTACCTGCCGCATTAACAGATTCAGCGGATTCAGCGTGCTCCAGCGTCCCCCGAAATTTTTTCTGGTTGGCCGATATCGTCGAACCAGCCGTTGCCGCTATACCAATAGGCGCTTTAAGGGTGATGTCTATCAACTCACCGGCAAAGCGTTCAAAATCTTTCTCACTGCGCAGCGGCCTGTCGATTCCGGGCGAGCTAACCTCAAGCCGGGAATACGCCGCAGCGTCCACTTCCAGCACAAACTGCAGCTGGCGCGTGACTTTTTCACAATCTTCAGCATTGATGAACTGTTCGGCTTGCGCAACATACGGCATGTCAATCGTCACGCGCAACAAGCCACCACCGGTGCGTTCAATGTCAACCAGGTCATAACCCAGTCCGGTGACGGTTTGTTCAATCGTTTCGTTGGTACTTTGCGAGGCCATGCAAGATTTAAAAAAAAGCAGTATCTAAAAACAAACGCCCAAAAAAAAATGGGCGGTGAAAACCCGCCCATTTGGTCGTGAATTTGGTCGTGAAGTTTGTATTGTAACCCCTTAAACCCCTTAGGGAGTTGGCAATTGCGAAAGTACCACCCACTCGTCATTGCGAGCGAAGCGCGGCAATCCAGGGGTTCATGGATTGCCGCGCTTCGCTCGCAATGACGGGAAAAGGTACATCGGTATCGTCCACCTCCCTTAAGCCTATTCAGGCATGGGCCGCCACCAGCGCTTGGGTATAGGGGTGCTGCGGCGCTTTTAATATAGCGCTTACAGGCCCTGCTTCAACCACCACCCCATCCTTCATCACCATAACCTGGTGCGCCATGGCGGCGATCACGTCGACATCGTGGGTAATCAGCAAGTAGCTCAAACCGCGCTCTCGTTGCAGCCTCTGCAAGAGTTGCAAAACCTGTTTCTGGATGGTTACATCGAGTGCGCTGGTTGGTTCGTCCAGTACCAACAGTTGCGGTTCAACCATCAGCGCCCGCGCAATGGCGATACGCTGCCTCTGCCCGCCCGAAAACTCGTGCGGATAGCGCTGTAATAGTCCGACAAACTGAGCTTCAAGCATGCCCACGTCGGCCAATAACTGCAACACCCGTTGCTGGCGCTCTACAGCGCTCAGGCCGGGCTGGTACACCTGTAGGCCCTCACCAACAATTTCTTCAATCGTCATGCGCGGCGACAGCGATGAAAACGGGTCCTGAAACACCACCTGCATCGCCTGGCGTATGGCTTTGTTAGCGGCTGAATGACGGCTCCAGGCCTTGCCTATCACCTCCAGTTGGCCTTCATGCGGATGCAGGCCCAGCGCCGCCAGCGCCAGACTGGACTTGCCGGAACCCGACTCGCCCATCACGCCCAGCGTTTGTCCGGCCGGGATCTCAAAACTGGCATCCTGCACCGCCACAAACCGGCCTGCCTTGAACCAGCCTTTAAACCCCGGTGTGGAAACCGCATAACTAACGCGCAGGTCTTTGGCCTTCATCACGGCGGGCCGTGACAGGTCTGGCTGCGCCTCCTGCACATCGCGTGTCGGCGTGCTGTCGATCAGCTTGCGGGTGTAGGCGTGCTGCGGATTGCTGAAAACTTCGTCAACTGCGCCATGCTCGACGATGTAACCGTTTTCCATCACCGCCACCCGCGTCGCAAAACGACGCACCAGGTTCAGGTCGTGCGTGATCATCAGCACAGCCATGCCATTTTTTTGCTGCAAATCAGTCAGCAAATCAAGGATTTGGCTGCGCACCGTCACGTCAAGCGCCGTGGTTGGCTCATCGGCTAGCAGCAGCATGGGCTTGCAGGCCAGCGCCATGGCGATCATGGCCCGCTGGCGCTGGCCACCCGAGAGCTGGTGCGGAAAGGAGCGCGCCCGCCTTTCGGGCTCGGCAATACCCGTATCTGCTATTAATTTAATAGCTGCTCGCGCCGATTCTGATTTGGTCAGACCCATTTTTAGCTGCAAAACCTCGGCAATCTGGTCACCCACGCTGAAAAGCGGATTCAGCGCCGTCATCGGCTCCTGGAAGATCATGGAGATGTCCTGCCCGCGAATGCCGCGCAGCTGGCGCTCCGGGATCGACAGTAAATCGACTTCGCCCTCACGTCCCTGAAACACAGCGCTGCCGCCCAGCGATGCGTTTTGCACCAGCCGCAGCAGGCTCAGGGCGGTAACTGTTTTGCCCGAGCCTGACTCACCGACCAGTGCCAGCTTTTCGCCGGACGCTATTGAAAAGTCAATGCCGTGGACGACTTTTTTGCCCGCGAAAGAAACGCTCAGGCCTTTAACTTCGAGCAGCGTTGAAAACTCTTGCCGTTCCGCCGACAGGCCGCCCTTAGGCGGAACAGCCCCTTTTTCCGATGAAAGGGGCAGCGTAACGCCGTCGGCGTGCGAAGCGACAAGCGTGGGGGTCATTTTTCTACTTTCCGGGGATCCAGCGCATCGCGCAGCGCATCACCCATCAAAGTCAGTAGCAACAGCGTAATCACCAGCACCGCAAACGTTGACAGCGAAATCCACCAGGCATCAATATTCGCCTTGCCCTGGTTGAGCAATTCGCCAAGCGATGGCGTGCCCGGCGGTACGCCCAGGCCCAGAAAATCCAGCGCAGTCAGCGCCAGAATGGCGGCACTCATGCGAAACGGCAGGAAGGTGACGACCGGTGTCATGCTGTTGGGCAGTATGTGCCGCCACATGATGTGCAGATTGCTCACGCCCAGCGCTTTTGCGGCACGTACATAGTCCAACTGGCGGTTACGCAAAAACTCGGCCCGCACATAGTCCGACAGGCCCATCCAGCCGAAGAGACTGAGCAAAAACAGCAGCAAGGCGACGCTAGGTGCAAACACGGCGCTGAAAATAATCAGCAAATACAGCTCGGGCATGGAACCCCAGACTTCCATAAAGCGCTGAAAAATCAGGTCGGTTTTGCCACCTGCGTAACCCTGTATGGCCCCGGTTATCACGCCGATCACGACACCAATCACCGTCAGCGCCAGACCAAACAGAACACTCAAACGAAAACCGTAAATCAGTTGCGCCAGCAAGTCCCGACCCCGGTCGTCGGTGCCGAAAAGATTGTCACGCGACGGCGCAGAAGGGTTGGGCTCTTTGGCGAAGTAGTTGATGGTTTTCGGGCCATAGGGGTTGGGCGGGTAAATGGCCCAGTTGCTGCCCTGCTTGATTTTGTCCTTGATGAAGGGGTCCAGGTAGTCTGCGGGCGTATCAAAGTCACCACCAAAAGTTTTTTCTGCATAGTCCTTTACCAGCGGAAAATAGAGCTTGCCTTCATAGCTAACAAGCAGCGGCTTGTCGTTTGACAACACTTCGGCAAACAGGCTGAACACCACCATGACGGAGAAAAGTAGCAGGCTATAAAAACCAAGCCTGTTGCGACTAAAGCGCTGCCAGGCACGTTTGCCGGGACTAAGCGACGTGGTATTAATCAAACTTCACCCTCGGATCGACCCAGACATAACAGAGGTCACTGATCAGCTTGGTAAGCAGTCCAATCAGCGTGAAAAAATAAAGCGTGCCCAGCACCACCGGGTAGTCGCGGCGTATCACGCTTTCATAACCCAGCAGGCCCAGACCGTCGAGTGAAAACAGCGTTTCAATCAGCAGTGAACCGGTAAAAAAAGCACCAATAAAAGCTGCCGGAAAACCGGTGATGATGGGTATCAGCGCATTGCGAAACACATGCTTGTACAACACCCTCTGCTCGCTCAAACCCTTGGCGCGTGCCGTCAGCACGTACTGCTTGCGGATCTCTTCGAGAAAGGAGTTTTTGGTCAGCACCGCCGTCACTGCAAAACTGCCCAGCACCATGGCCGTCACGGGCAGCGTAATGTGCCACAGGTAGTCTACGATGCGGGCGCCCCAGCTCAAGGTTTCCCAGTTCGACGAGGTCAGGCCGCGCAGCGGAAACCACTGCAGTTGCCCGCCAAACACCACCAGCAACGCCACGCCCAGCACAAAGCCGGGAATGGCGTAGCCCACCAGCACGATCAGCGTGGTCCAGAAGTCAAACCGAGTGCCCGCCCGCACCGCCTTGGCCACGCCCAGCGGCACGGCTATGAGGTAGCTGATGAAAAAGGTCCACAGGCCCAGGCTGATGGAGACCGGCAGTTTTTCCTTCACGAGCTGCCAGACGTCCTTGTGATGGTAAAAGCTTTTACCGAGGTCGAAGCGTGCAAACTGCCCGAGCATTTGCCAAAAGCGTTCATGCACTGGCTTGTCAAAGCCATAAAGCACTTTGATTTCTGCAATACGCTGCGCGTCCACGCCCTGCCTGCCCCGGTAACCTGCGCCCGATGCGGCAGCACTCTCGCCGCCAGAGTCACGCCCCTGCAACTGCGCCACCATCTGCTCGACCGGGCCGCCCGGCACAAACTGCACCATGGCGAAGGTCAGCAGCAACACGCCGAACAGTGTCGGAATCATCAGCAGCAGGCGTTTGAGGATGTAGCTGGCCATAGTTTTATTTGTTGTTAGTAGATGGCCACCAGGTACTCATGGCCCACGTATCGGCTTGATAGTAAGGCGGGATCATCGACGGCAAAATAAACCGCCCTGGCCTATAACCAATTAAAAATGCATCGCCATAATATTGCGGCACCGAGTAAAAACCATTGGTCAGCACACGGTCGAGTGCGCGCATGGCGGTGGCCAGTTCCGGCCTGGTTTTGGCGCTGACTACTTTTTGCAGCAGCGCATCAACAGCCGGGTCAGCAAGGCCCCAGACGTTGGATGAGCCGGGTGTTTTGGCAGCCTCAGAGCCGAAGCGCTCCAGCAGCTCGCCGCCGGGCGATGTGCTGCCTGGCAGGCGCAGGGTGGTGACTTCAAAATCAAATGCATCCATTTTTTGTTTAGACAGCGAAAAATCAACCACACGATAGGTCAGCGTGATGCCGAGCTTTTCCAACGCCTTCTGGAACGGCCCGACGACGCGTATCAACGACGGCTGGTCGTTCAAAAACTCCATCGTGAAGGCTTCTCCTTTGGCGTTGCGCAGCGCGCCGTCTTTGTAAGCCCAGCCTGCCGATTTCAGCAGCGCTTGCGCTTGGCGCAGGTTGTCTCGCAGGCTGCTGGGGGCTTGGGTCGAAGGCGATATCGGCACGGCACCAAATACCTCGGGTTGGAGCTTGCTCCGCAGTGGTTCTAGCAGCGCCAGCTCGTCAGGTTTAGGCGTACCAGTGGCCTGAAATTCACTGTTCGGGAAGTAACCGTTGACGCGTTTGTAGATACCGTAAAAAAGCTGGCGGTTCATCCACTCAAAGTCCAGCGCCAGACCAATCGCCTGGCGCACGCGCACATCCTGGAACTTCGGCTTGCGCAGGTTGAACACATAGCCCTGAAAGTCGCCGGGGTTGCTGTTTTCAAAAGCCCGCTTGACGAGTTCAGCCGAGGTGAACTGCTTGCCGGTGTACTGGCGCGCCCAATTACGTGAGATGAACTCGCGCATGAAGTCGTATTCGCCGGCCTTCAAGCCTTCAAAACGGGAGGTTGCATCGAGGTAGATCTTGAAGGTGATGCGATCGAAGTTGAACTGGCCCTTGCGGCTGGGCAGATCGGCGCCCCAATAAGCCGCATCGCGCACGTAGGTGATGTCACGCCCCATGGCGCTGCTGGCGGGCTTGTACGGACCTGAGCCTATGGGCAACTCCGAAACAATCTTGTCAAACGGCTTGCCGCCCCCCCAAGCGCGGCCGAACACCGGCATACCACCCACCACCAGCGGCAGTTCCGGGTTGGGTGTTGCAAAATCAAAACGCACCACCCGCTCGGACACCACCGTCACGCCTTTTACCTCGGCGTAAATCGTACGGTACTGCGGTGCGGCGAGCTTGCTGGTGAGCTGGGTGTACGAATGCAGCACGTCGGCAGCCAGTACCGGCGTACCGTCGTGAAAGCGGGCCTTGTCATTCAAACGGAAGGTGGCAGAGAGCCTGTCAGTCGCAACATCCACGTCATCAGCCAGCAAGCCATAAGCCGTGGTGGGCTCCTCGAAGTTGCCAATCAGCAGACTTTCGATCATCAGCGTGCCGATGCCGTAAGGCGCAGTACCGCGTAGCGTGAAGGGGTTGAACTTGTCGAAATTGGTGGGCCGGGTCGGCGGTACCATGCGAATTTCGCCGCCCTTGGCAGCTAGCGGGTTGACGTAGCTGAAGTTGCTAAAACCGGGCGGGTATTTGATGTCGCCAAACTGGGCGTAGGCGTGGGCGGCGCTTGCGCAAGGAGCCACCAAAGTGGCACCAAGAGCAAATAAAACCGAAAAAACCGATAAAGCGCGCATGCGACAATTCTGCAAGATTTTTAAGAAGGATAGTCTATGGGTTTTCTAGCTGGCAAAAAATTATTAATCACGGGCGTATTGAGCAACCGCTCCATCGCCTACGGCATTGCCAAGGCCTGTCACGCACAGGGCGCAGAACTGGCCTTCAGCTACCAGGGCGAGCGCTTTAAAGACCGCATCACCGAATTTGCCGCCGACTTTGGCAGCCAGCTGGTGTTTGACTGCGACGTGAGCAGCGACCAGCAGATTGCGCAGCTGATGACTGACCTGAGTCAAACCTGGCCCACCTTTGACGGCTTTGTCCACGCCATCGGCTACGCCCCGCGCGAAACCATTGCCGGCGACTTTCTCGACGGTCTGTCGCGCGAGGGCTTCAAGATTGCCCACGACATCAGCGCCTACAGCTTCCCCGCCATGGCCAAGGCTGCCCTGCCCTACCTGAACGACAAATCGTCCGTGCTGACACTGACCTATCTGGGCGCTGAACGCGTGGTACCGAACTACAACACCATGGGTCTGGCCAAGGCCAGCCTAGAGGCATCGGTGCGCTACCTGGCCGAATCACTCGGCAGCAAAAGGCGCGGAATGCGCGCCAACGGCATCAGCGCCGGGCCGATCAAAACCCTGGCTTCCAGCGGCATCAAGGGCTTTGGCAAAATCCTGAGCGTGGTGGCACAAGTCTCACCGATACGCCGCAATGTGACGATTGAAGATGTCGGCAACGTCGCCGCATTTTTGCTCAGTGACCTGGCTGCGGGTGTCAGCGCCGAGATCACCTATGTCGATGGCGGGTTTAGTAATGTGGTCGGCGGTATTGCGGAGCCTGAAGCGGCTTAACCCGCAGGCAGCTACAAAACTAGTAGCAGTCAGGAATTTGAGCTATATTTCACTCCAAGTTTGTGCTTAACCCCCAACTGTGACAAAAACGTGACCAGGAGATATTCCCTATGAGTGCCAAGGAAAATGCCGCTGTCGGCCAGCTGTTTGAACTGCTTGAATCGCGCTATGCACTGCGTGTTTTATGGGCCTTGAAAGACGGCCACCCCCAGACATTTCGCCTGCTGCAAGACAGCATCGGAAGCATCACTCCCAACACACTCAACACCCGTATCAAGGCGCTGCGCGCTGCCGGGCTGCTCACGCACGGCAGCGCTGGTTATACCGTCACCACACTGGGCGCAGATTTGCTCAAACGTCTGGACGAGGTGCAGACATTCGCAAGCAAGTGGTCTGCCAGCCTGATCAAGAAAAAATAAGCTGCCATCGAGGCAAAAAAAAATCGGCGTGGTTCAAAAAGTGCAACTTGGGGGTAACACTGGCAATGTGATTTTTGGACGGTTTACCTATGACTCAACCGATGGCCACCGGAAAAAGTGTACATTCTGGACCGTAGCCACTGTCGCCACTGTTATTGCATTACTAGCTCATCACTTTAGTAAGGAGAGGCGTGCCACAATTCAGTCAAGTTGTGATGAAGTTCTTGCAGATATGCGTGAGGTCTACGAAACGTTCTTTCCAAACGACCCATTGAATGGAGAGGGTCGGTAATGCAGCGAATTAAATCTTTATTGATCACTTCAATCGAGAGTTAGAAAATGCTTGGAAAATTAAATTTATTTTTAGCTAGCCTTGACCTGACCCCAATAACCCTCCGCGCAACGCGCAACGCGGCAATTCGTCCGAAAATCTGAATTTCTAGAAGTGCCCTTCAGATGAATTCTTCAGTATCCACTTCGCTTGTGCCTTGCGCGCTGTAGCGCGGGCCGGTGACGGTTTGCTGGTTTATCAATGCCTCAAGCCGGGCAAGCAGGTCTGCAGAGAGCGCAATACCGGCAGCACCGAGGTCATCATGCAAATGCTCTAGGCTGGTGGTGCCAGGAATGGGAATGATGTGCGGAGCCTTTTGCAGCAACCACGCCAGGGCCAGTTGCGACGGACTGCACCCCGCCTCTTTGGCAAGCGCCCTGTAAGCCGGCAGCAGCTTGAGGTTGGCCGCATAGTTATCTAGCAGAAAGCGCGGCATCTGGCGGCGAATATCCCGTGCATTTAGCGCTGTTACGTCGGTCAGATCACCACACAAAAACCCGCGTCCAACCGGACCGAATGCGACGAAGGCGGTGCCGAGTTCACGGCAGGCATCGAGCACGGCGATTTCAGGGTTGCGCGTCCAGAGCGAATACTCGGTCTGCACGGCGGTGATGGGGTGTACCGCATGGGCCTTGCGCAGCGTAGTGGCTGACACCTCAGACAAACCAATGCTACGAATGTGCCCCTTTTGCACCAGCTCGGCCAACGCCCCCACGCTGTCTTCAATCGGCACCTTTTTGTCCCAGCGATGCAGGTAGTAAAGGTCAATCACATCGGTTTGCAGGCGGCGCAGGCTGTCTTCGCAGTTTTTGCGAATGGTTGCAGGGCTGCCGTCAACCTCGCGCACCAGCTTACCGTCACCCGCTTTGTCCACACCATGCAAGCCACATTTGCTGGCCAGTGTGAACTTGTGGCGGTGCGTCCGGAGCACATTGCCGACCAGCGTTTCATTGGCACCAAAACCGTAAAGCGTTGCGGTATCGAAAAGTGTCACGCCTGCATCCAGCGCGGCCAGCAACACACGTTCGCCCTGCTCTTTTGATACAGGCGCGCCATAGGCATGGCTGAGGTTCATGCAGCCGAGGCCGATTTCGCTGACGGTGAATGGGCCTAGTTGTCTGGTTTTCATGTTTGTATTGTGCCGTTTGATTCAGCGGTTTTCAGCCTTTGAGCTGCTGCTCTAGGTCATGCAAAACCTCGTAGCAGGCCAGCACTTTGGCCAGGCTGCTGTTCGGCTCGCGGTTTTCGCGGATGGCCGCAAAAAATTCACGATCCTGTAGCTCGATGCCGTTCATGCTCACGTCAACCTTGCTGACATCAATCTTTTCATTCTTGCCATTGAACAGGTCGTCGTAGCTCGCCAGGTAAGTCGCGTTGTCGCCGATATAGCGGAAAAAGGTGCCCAGCGGGCCGTCGTTGTTAAAACTCAGCGACAGTGTGCAGATGGCACCGCTTGCCGCCTTGAGCTGGATGCTCATGTCCATCGCAATACCCAGCACCGGGTGAATCGGGCCCTGAATGGCATTGGCTTTCACGATCGGGCTGCCGCATTGGTAGGTAAACAAATCGACCGTATGCGCGGCGTGGTGCCACAGCAAATGATCCGTCCACGAACGCGCCTGGCCCATGGCATTCATGTTGCTACGGCGGAAAAAATAGGTTTGCACATCGAGCTGCTGGATATTGAACTCGCCCGCAAGCACCTTTTTATGAACGTACTGGTGACTGGGATTGAAGCGCCGCGTATGACCGCACATGGCCACCAGGCCTGCACTTTTTTGCGCAGCAACGACTGCTTGCGCACCCCTGAGGCTGTCGGCCAGCGGGATTTCGACCTGTACATGCTTGCCAGCTTTCAGGCAGGCAATCGACTGCTCGGCGTGCATTTGCGTTGGCGTGCAGAGGATGACGGCATCGACCTCTTTAAGCGCCAGGCTTTCGGCCAAGTCGGTGGTGACGTGGCCAATGCCGTATTTGGCAGCGACTTCTTTGGTTTTGTCGATGTCGCGGCTGATAAGTGATACGACCTCAACGCCGTCGATGTTCTTGATGCCGTCCAGGTGCTTGATGCCAAAAGCCCCGGCACCGGCCAGTGCTACCTTGATTGTTTTGCTCATTATTTGTTCACTCCGTTAAAATTACGAATCTCCAATGGCCTCAGTTGTTCTCAAGAATCAAATTGCCGACGGCTGTGTTGGACGCAGGCACATGGTAGAAGCGGTGCTTCACGGTGGGCGCTGGGCCACCGTTCAAATCGGACAGTGCGCCGCGTGCAGTCAGCCACATGACCAGCTCTATGGCTTCACTGCCGGCTTCACGCATGTAATTGATATGCGGCATGGCGGCTTGGGCTTCGGGGTCGCTAATCATCAAGTCCATGAAGGCGGCGTCGAACTCTTTGTTGATGAGGCCCGCGCGCGCGCCCTGAATCTGGTGGCTCATGCCGCCCGTGCCCCAGATTTGTACATTCAGATCCTGGTCGAACGACTCCACGGCCTTGCGAATCGCCTTGCCGAGGTTAAGGCAACGCTTGCCCGAGGGCGGGGGGTATTGCACGACATTAATGGCAATCGGTATGACGGGACAAGGCCAGCGGAAATCTGACGCAGGAGGCTGGCCACACATCAACGTCAGCGGCACGGTCAGGCCGTGATCCACATCCATCTTGTTGACGATGGTGATGTCAAAATCATCCTGAATGACGGACTGCACGATGTGCGATGCAAGCTCGGGATGGCCTATGACCTTGGGCACGGGACGCGCGCCCCAGCCTTCGTCGGCGACCGCGTATTCGGCGGCACAGCCAATCGCAAAGGTCGGAATCATTTCCAGACTGAAGGCCGTTGCATGGTCGTTGAAGACCAGCAGGATGACATCGGGCTTGTTGTCCTTGAGCCATTGCTTGGAGTATTCATAACCCTTGAAAACCGGCTTCCAGTACGGCTCATTGGTCTTGCCAAGGTCAACTGCCGCACCGATGGCTGGCACATGGGATGTAAAAACAGCGGCGGTAATTCTGGCCATATTAGACGCTCCCTTTGGTTGCTGCTGATGTTGCTGATGTTGCTGATTTTTTGCCTTGTGGCTGACGAAAAGTCTGTGCATCGCCGTTCTCGCCGATGACGCGGTTGCCTTCAACCGAGCGGCCACCGGCCACCATCATGTCCCGGTATTCTTCTTCGGTCATGCCGGTCATGCTGCCGGCCATCTGCTGGAAGCTCTTGCCATGGGTGGAGCCCAGCTTGGCCAAAAAGTAAATGTTGCCGCCCAGCGATATGGCCTTGTTCAGGTCCACGTCCAGCACCGCCTGCTTCTGCTCTTCGGACATCGGCCATTCGTCAACATAGGCGCGCTGGTTGGCCTTGAAGCGCTGGCGGTTCTCAGCCTTCATCAGCGACATGCAGAACTGGTTGAGGTGGTAGCCCATGCGGCTTTGTTCGGCATCAAAAATGGTGGTGCCGGGAACGTCAAGATATGGTTTTTCAAGTGACATTTTTTAGCTCCAGTAAAGACGGGTCGGGTTGTCAACAAGCAGTTTTTGCTGCAATTCTTTTGTTGTCGCAATGTGGGGGATAAAGTCAACCAGCAGACCATCGTCGGGCATGTGGTCTTTCAGGTTGGGATGTGGCCAGTCCGTGCCCCATAGCACGCGATCCGGGAAAGTCTCGACCAGATGCCGGGCAAACGGAATCACATCGCTGTAAGCGTTTTTCTCGCCGCCCCGCGCAGGCGGGCCACTCACGCTCAAGCGCTCGGGGCAGCTGACTTTGCTCCAGATATTGGGGTTCTCGCGCATCATTTTGACAAACAGGCTGAACTCGGGGCCATCGACTGGTTTGGTCACGTCGGGGCGGCTCATGTGATCGACCACTACGGTGGTCGGCAGCGCCGTGAAAAAGTCGTACAGCTCGGGCAAATCCACTGCCTCAAAATAAATCACCACATGCCAGCCGAGCGGTGCAATGCGGTTGGCGATTTCAAGCAACACCTCGCGCGGTGTGAAGTCGGCCAGTCGTTTGACAAAATTAAAGCGTACACCGCGCACGCCAGCGGCGTGCATGTCCCGCAGCGCCTGGTCGGTCACGCCCTGCTTGACGCTAGCGACCCCTTTGGCCTTGCCGTTCGAGGCCTTCAAAGCATCTACCAGAGCGCGGTTGTCGCTGCCGTAGCAGGTGGCCTGCACAATGACGTTTTTATCAAACCCCAAGTGGTCGCGCAGGGCAAAAAGCTGCTCTTTGCTCGCATCGCAAGGGGTGTATTTGCGCTCGGGCGCATAGGGGAACACGTTGCCAGGGCCAAAGACGTGGCAGTGCGCATCAACCGCACCGGGAGGTAATTTGAAAGTGGGCTTACTGGGGCCTGCGTACCAGTCGAGCCAGCCAGGGGTTTTGGTGAAACCGCTATCTGAAGGTTTTGTCATGTTGGTGGTTGCCTCTGTCCCACAAGGTTTGATTTTGATTGGTTGAGGATAGAGCAAGGGTTATTGGGGTCAGACGCCAATTTCATTGCGATGCAGAGCATCGTACCCGGCGGGCGTGCCAAAGGCACGATGAATTTGGACTCTGACCCCAAAAACCCTTGGTCTGTCCCACAAGGTTTCACAATGCTTTTAATTTTAGTTGCGCATCCAGGCGCGGGAAAACACGACGCACATTGCCTTCGTAAATCTGATGTTTGTCGTCAAGCGTCAGAATTTTGGACGCTTCGATATAGCGCTTGGTGTCGTCGAAATAGTGGCCAGTTTGCGGGTCAATGCCGCGCACCGCACCAATCATTTCAGAGGCAAACAGCACGTTTTTGACCGGAATCACGGTATTAAGCAGGTCAATGCCGGGCTGGTGGTACACGCAGGTATCAAAAAAGATGTTGTTCAGCAGATGCTCTTCAAGCAGCGGTTTTTTCAGCTCTTGCGCGAGACCACGAAAACGCCCCCAGTGGTAGGGCACTGCACCGCCGCCGTGCGGGATTAAAAACCTCATGGTCGGGAAGTCCTTGAACAAATCACTCGTCAGGCACTGCATGAAGGCCGTGGTGTCAGCATTCAAATAGTGTGCGCCCGTGGTGTGAAAGCAGGCGTTGCAACTGGTGGATACATGGATCATGGCCGGGATGTCGTACTCCACCATCTTCTCGTAAATCGGGTACCAGTGTTTGTCGCTCAGGGGTGGCGATGTCCAGTGGCCACCCGATGGATCGGGGTTCAGGTTGATACCGACATTGCCATATTGTTTGACGCACTTCTCCAGTTCGGGAATGCAGGTTTTGGGGTCAACACCGGGTGACTGCGGCAGCATGGCGACAGGCACAAAATGATCGGGGAAGAGCTGGCTGACGCGATAGCACAGCTCGTTGCAAATCGCCGCCCAGGTAGACGACACGTTGAAGTCGCCAATGTGGTGCGCCATAAAACTGGCGCGCGGGCTGAAAAGCGTGATGTCGCTGCCACGCTCTGTCATCAGGCGCAACTGGTTTTGCTCAATCGTCTCACGCAGTTCGTCATCGCTGATTTTGAGGTCAGCCACTTTGGGCATCACAGCCGCATCCTTGATGCCTGCAATCTGCTGGTTTCG
>JBCKNM010000032.1:0-18674 GCA_038902775.1 Polaromonas sp. | reverse complement strand
GACGAAACCAGCTGCGCGCAGGCGCGCCACGGCTTCCGCATCCTGCGTTGCGGGCGGTGCGTCGGCCAGCACCGCTGAGCCCGCTCGCGTGACCTGCCCCTGGACATCGAAAAGGTCCTTGATCGAGATCGGGATACCGGCGAGCGAGCGCTGCTCTCGGCCCGCGCGGCGAGCGGCATCGATTTGGTCGGCGGCCGAGCGGGCGCCGTCGGCATCGATCTCAAGGTAGGTGCGCATACCTTCCCCGGCGGGGTCGGTAGCACGTGCGAGGCAGGCCTCGACGAGTTCGCGGCTGGAGGTCTTGCCTGAGTGCAGGTCGTCGCTCAGTGTGGCGAGCGAGGTCAACGGCAACATGGTTTAAACGGGGTCGTAGTAATGAATTTCCAGGATGACACACCCGCTCACGGATTTGAACGGGCCATGGTAGGCTCCTGGCGGACGGCAGGCATAGGTGTGGGTCGGGAATGCCTCCCCACCATTGCCTTGCTCGTCGTTGCCACCGGTCAGGTCACCGGAGACCAGGTAGACCTCTTCCCAGTAGTCATGCACGAATGGCTTGGTGGTGAAGACGCCGGGGGCGAACCTGAGCAGCCGGGTCTGCGAGCCGCGCTTGCCATCAAAGTCCAGTTTACCCGCCAGAATCTTCTGCTGGACGTTTAGCCCGGGCGGGTAGCCCGGCGGAATTTCCCAGCCGCTGATCATATCGATGGTGTGGAATTCTTTGTGTTCTTTGTTGACTGCCATGAGAAAAGTCTTTCGTTGTGGAAATAAAAGGTGTGGAGGGCGGGGCCGTCGGTCAGCCAGCGATCGGCAGGGTCTCGATGTCGTAGCCGTGGACGATCGAGCGTTTCAGCACGGGGTCTTCCAGTTCGAACTCGAAACGCGCGGCAGGGCGGATGCCACCTTTGGCAGCCAGTGTGCCGCAGTACATCGCAGCGCTTTCCGGCAATGCGGTCGCGCCCGCTTTCAGACCTGCGATCAGGTCGAGTGGATCGCGCATGGTGGTGACCGGGCCTTCCTGATAGAGCACGCGCTCACCGCCCTCGATGATGTAGGAGCGCAGGATCAACTGATCCCAGTGGCCGGCCACTTCCTCGTACGGCCACAGCACGGGGGCCAGGGGCTTGTCGCACAGCTGCTTGGAGATGGTGACGCCAATAGTCTCCACCTTCCGGTCTGTGTGGTCAGAACCCACACCCACCCACAGCTTCCCTTGCAACTGCACCAGTACGAACTCGACCTCGCCGCTGGAGTCGCCGCCGCTGACCTCGATGCGGGAGGCGGTGGTCAGCCGGGCGGCAGCCACGCGGTAGTACACCGGCGTGGACGCTGGACGCGCCACGCCCAGTGCTTCCAACTCGACGATGTGTTTCTCCATGGCGATATGGTCTCGCCCGGTCCAGCCCGCAATCACGGCACAGTCTAGCGCCGAAGGGAAATCGACGACACCCTTATGGGAGATGAGTTTGAGCGGCAGCACATGCGAGGCGATAGAAGTAGAAGACATAGGGGTACAAAAAAAAGAGTGAAGAGATAGGCGCCCGCAGGCACCCGGCGGAAGCGGCTGCGGGTGACAGGGCTGGTGTTTCGGTGGGGCCAGACCAGACCGGTCACGCGCAGTGACGATGACTTACTGAATCGACGCACCCGAGGTTTCGACGATCTTGCGCATGCGGTTGGATTCCTGGGCCACGAATTCCTTGAACTCCTCGGGCTTGTCGGCCACGATGGTCAGGCCCAGGCCGGTCAGGCGTGTCGAGACGGTGGGGTCGCGCAAGGCTTTGGCGAACTCGGCGTTCAGACGGTCCACAATGGCTTTGGGCGTGGCCGACGGCACAACGAAGCCATACCAGATGCCAGCTTTCAACTCCGGCAGGCCGGCTTGCACCGAGGTTGGTACTTGGGGAGCCTGGACATTGGGCTCCGTGCTAGTCACGACAATGGCGCGCAGCTTGCCGGAGTTGACGTACTGGATGACATTGGAGAGGTTGTCGCACATCATCGAGACGCGGCCGCTCAGCACGTCCTGTATGGCCGGTGCCGGACCTTGGTAGGGGATGTGCTCGATCTTGATGCCAGCGGCCACATTAAGCGTTTCACCGCACAGGTGACTGGTGCTGCCGTTGCCGGCCGAGGCGTATGTCAGTTTATTCTGATCGCCCTTGGCCAGCTTGATCAGTTCCTGCAGGTTGTTGGCTTTCACTGAGGGATGCACCACCAGCATGTTGGGCGTGGAGGCGGCGTTGATCACGGGAGTGAAGTCCTTTGAGGCCGAGTACAACGGTTTCTTGTAGATCCACTGGTTGATGGCCAGCACACCGGTAGTGGCCATCAGAACCGTGTAGCCGTCGCCCGGAGAGGCGGCTACTTTGACGGCGCCAAGTGAGCCATTGGCACCCGGGCGGTTTTCGATGATGACTGATGTGCCCATCGACTTGGACATGATGGGGGCCAGCAGGCGGGGAATCAGGTCGCTGGTGCTGCCGGGCGGGAACGGCACGACCAGCGTGATCGGCTTGTCAGGGTATTCAGTAGCGCTTGCTGCTAGGACGGTCAAGCACAGAAGGCCGGAAACCACAATTTTAGAAAACATAATTGCAACCTAAAGAAGTACATGGAACAAAGTCGTTGAATGCTCTCGTGACGGTGGCGTTCACAGGAACTTCCCGACACGTATAACTAGCCTAAGGATCATGTCCAAAACACAGAGTGACCGGCCCGATTAAAGCCATCCAGTACCACTGACGATGAATTCAGACTCAATTTCGTTTGTTTTTGTTCGTTTGCGAGCTAATACGGGCCAATTCGACCTAATTTGCTGGTTTGATGCTCCGATTTGGACGCACTCATGCCTGCAAACCCTGAATAATTCGATGCCGCACCATCCAAAGGTTGGACAAGGCAAACAGTGTTACCAGTTGCGCGGTATTCTTCGCCAGCCCACGGTAGCGCACCTTGACATAGCCAAACTGGCGCTTGATGACCCGAAACGGATGTTCCACCTTGGCGCGTACACTGGCCTTGAGTTGTTCTGCTTTATCCAGCAAGCTGCCCCAGGGCGAGTTCTTGTCCAGCGCTTTGCGCTTGCCAGGGCGCATGGCTACTTGCCATTGCACTCCCGTTGCTTCTTCGCGTTGGTCTGCTCCTTGATAGCCGGCGTCAGCAAAGACAACAGTTTCCTCACCGTGCAGCAATGCGTGGCCCTGGGTGACATCGTTGACGTTGGCTGCGGTGCCAATGACGGTGTGCACCAGGCCCAATTCAGCGTCTGCACCGATGTGGGCCTTCATCCCGTGGTGCCACTGATTGCCCTTCTTGGTTTGGTGCATCTCGGGGTCACGTTTGCCGGTGCTGTTCTTGGTGGAACTGGGCGCGGCAATGAGGGTGGCGTCCACTACGGTGCCGGTCTTGAGCAGCAGTCCTTTGGCAGTCAAGGTCGCGTTGATGGTGGCCATGATTTGTGCGCTCAGCTCGTTGGCTTCGAGCAGGTGGCGAAACCGCAGGATGCTGACCCGGTCGGGGATGCGCTCCATGCTGTACAGGCCAGCGAACTCGCGCAACATCGGCGTATCAAACAGGGCTTCTTCCATGGCCAGATCAGACAGACCAAACCACTGTTGCATGAAGTGAATGCGCAGCATGCTCTCCAGTGCAAATGGCGGTCGTCCAGTTTTGGCAATCGGTGCGTGCGGAGAAATCAAGCCAACCAGTTCGCGCCAGGGCACGACCAGTTCCATCTCGTTGAGAAACACTGCCCGGCGGGTACGCCGGGTGTTCAGGTTAAGGCCAAGAGCTTGTTGTTTCATGGTTGCACAGTCTCAGGCATTTCCCTCGTCTCTACTATTGGGGTAAGCCTGGGTTTTGAACATAATCCCTAAGCTAATTCCTAATAGGCAAGAGTTATTCCTAAAGAGTTTTATTCTCAGGGATAACTTTAAGGAGCTGACTGATTTATTCTGATCAAATCATGAGTTTTACGAAAGAACTTGATGCGACGCAGAATTCCCAGTATGAGCGCGCTTCTGGCCTTTGATGCTGCTGCCCGGCATCAGAGCGTCAAGCGCGCAGCCGATGAGCTGTCTCTCACGGAAAGTGCGGTGTCGCGCCAAATTTCTCTGCTGGAAGAGCTGTTGGGCGTGCGCCTTTTCAATCGCATCAAGAAGCGCATGTCTTTGACACGGGCTGGTGCGGTATATGGCGCTGCCGTGGCCCGGTCCATTGAGCAGATCGAGCGGGATACGCTCGATGTGATGGCCCGCGAAGGGGTGGACGGAAGTCTGGAAATCGCTTGCCTGCCCACGGTCGGCACGCTGTGGCTCATCCCGCGCCTGCAGAGTTTCTATGCCACCCACCCCGATGCCGTGGTGAGTCTGAGTGCGCGCAGCACCCGGTTCCTGTTTGAGAAAACCGGCCTGGATGGTGCGATCTATTTTGGTGCTTCGCTCTGGCCTGGTGCGAAATCGGACTATCTGTTTGACGAAGAGCTGGTCCCGGTGGGGCGGCCGGATATCCTGCGTGGTCAGGGACTGATGGCACCCAGGGATATCGTGCAGCACCGCACCCTGCACTTGATGACTCGAATGGATGCTTGGAGCTCCTGGAGCCGGGCGGCAGAGTCTGACAGTGCGGTGGTCATGCGGGGGCCACGATTTGAGATCCAGTCCATGCTGATCAGCGCAGCCTGTGCCGGCCAGGGCGTGGCCTTGCTGCCGCGCTTCCTGATCGAAAAGCAATTGCTTGAGGGCAGTCTGCGGGTGTTGTCCGATATCTCGATTCGCAGCGAGGGCGCGTATTACTTCGCCTACCCTGAGGAAAAAGCCGAGGAGCCGAGCCTGCTGGGCTTTCGTGCCTGGCTCCAAGAGCAAAGCGACCTGTTTCGTAAGGCGGCTGGCATCGGGCCCTGAAAAAAGCCAGGGAACACGCGCTGGGCGTGCCCCCTGGCTGAGCGGTCGAAGCGCTAGCCGTTATAGGGTGGCCGCGCGCTCCAGGCTGTCTATCATCGCGATGCGACGCAGGAAGGCGCGGCGCGAATCTAGGCTGGACATGGCATTGCGAATTTCATCGCGGAAGGCGGTCTGATCCTCTTCGGTCTTGGCTTCCAGGTTGCGTTTATTCTTGATCGTGCCGACCTGGATCGCTTCCATGGTCACAGCTCGGCGTTGGCGGTCGTAGCCGTCCAGCGTTTCTTCTGTGGCCTTTCCCTGGATCACGTCGCTCAGGCGTGCAGTCAGGTTCAGCGCGTCATGCAGGCCACCATTCATACCCATGCCGCCCAACGGGTTGTTGATGTGGGCTGCGTCGCCGGCCAGGAAGGTGCGGCCCTTGCGGAAGTTGTCCGCTACGCGCTGGTGCACGCGGTACAGCGTGGTGTGGCTAACCGGAACCTCGTCGGGAAGTACGCTGGCCAGCGATGCCTTCACGTACTCGGCGTTGGTGGCCACGTCATCGGCTATCTCGGAGGGCACCGGCATCATCACGCGCCAGGCGCCTATGATGCGCAGCAGGAAGTGCCAGCGTACCGGGTCGGCCCAGTAGCTGACCGAGCTGATGCCCGGGCGCATCGCGGCGATGTCCGCCGAGGTGGTCATCACGATGAGGCGCTCAGGCCACGTGAAGCCGTCGAAGCCGATATCTTGGAGGCGGCGCACGGCACTGTTGGCACCGTCGGCGCCGATCAGCCAGTCACAGCGATAGTTAACGGGGCTGGTGTCATCGTTGATGGTGAGCGTGACGCCGTTGGCGTCCTGTGTCAGCGCGGTTAATTCGCTGTCGAAGCGGATCGTGAACAGCGGGTTGTGCTTCAGCGCGTCCAGGATGATGCGGGTGAGCTTGAACTGCTCGGCTTGCAGGCGGAAGGGGTGGCGTGTCAGGTCGGCGATTTCCGAAAAATTGAACGTCCCCAACTCGCCATGCACGGTGGAGGCGTACTGCACCGTCGACGCCACCAGACCTTCGGCGAGCAGTGGCTTGGCAAAGCCCAGGTCGTCCAGCAGGTCCAGCGTGGACGGGTGGAACGTGGAGGCACGCGACTCCATGCTCAGTGTGCTGTTTTTCTCCAGCACCGTTACGGGAATGCCTTGGCGGACCAGATCGGCGGCCGCCATCATCCCTACGGGACCGGCGCCAGCGATGATGACCGGAAGTGATTGTTGATTCATGTAAAGATTCTCTGAGAGACAGGACTGCGCTTGGGAGAAATCCATAGACCATTGGGCTTCGACTGAATTTATCTCTGTGGTCTCGAGCGCTTTGAACACTCTACCGAAACCAGATGACTTGCTATTTATGCAAGTTTTCCTCAGTCTTGGCGCTATGCTATTTGTGAATTACGATGGAGGTCAATTGATAATTTTGGAATTGTTCTTGAGGTTTTGTTGAGTTTTTTGGCGATGGAGCAAATGCTTGGCGTGGTGCGCGGAAACGGCCATCGCCCTCGGCGGACAGTTGCCCATTTAAAATGACTACTTGACCCGTACTTTTTAGTCCATCCAACACCCACAGCAGACGCACATCCAATGTCACCGCAAACCACACTAGACCAATGGGTAGAACAAAGCAACGCTGTGCGCGCCCGCATGACGGCGGGTGGCGGCAAGCCCGGCCTGACGCACCCAAAGCAGGTAGCTGGCAAAACCGGACTGGAAATCATGCAGGCCATGCTGACAGGCGAAATACCATACCCGCATATTGCCGAAACACTCGATTTTTCATTGGTAGAAGTGGAGCCGGGTAAAGCCACCTTTCAGGGCACACCACAGCTCAAGCACTACAACCCCATGGGCAGCGTCCATGGCGGCTGGTACGCCACGCTGCTGGATTCAGCCGTTGGCTGTGCCGTCCACACCATGATGCCGGTGGGCCGCGGCTACACCACTGCCGAACTCAGCGTCAACATCGTGCGTGCAGCTTCACACGCCACTGGCCCGCTGCGCGCCATAGGCACTGTCATCCACTGCGGCAAGCAACTGGCAACCGCCGAGGGGCGGATTGTGGGGCCGGATGGCAAGCTGTATGCCCATGCGACGACGACTTGTCTGGTGTTCCAGATACCGTCACAAGGCCAGTAGGCTGAGATAAGTCCTGCCTGTATGTGCCTTTGTTACAGGTGCTGACGCTCGCAGTCAAGATTGGCGACAATCACTTTTTACGATAACACTCACGACCCCCTTTATGCGATTCCTACACACCATGCTGCGCGTTGGCGATCTCCAGCGCTCGATTGATTTCTACACCAACGTACTCGGCATGACGCTGCTGCGCACATCTGAAAATGCTGAATACAACTACACCCTGGCGTTCGTCGGCTACGGAAAAAATCCAGACCATGCAGAACTGGAACTGACCTACAACCACGGCACCAGCAGCTATGACATGGGCACCGCTTACGGCCACATCGCGCTCGGTGTGCTAGACGCCTATGCAGCGTGTGAAAAAATCAAAGCCGCCGGAGGCAACGTGACGCGTGAAGCCGGACCTGTCAAAGGCGGCTCGACGGTGATTGCGTTTGTGACCGACCCGGATGGCTACAAGATTGAACTGATCCAGCGCGACTAAGGTGCTGCGGGTGCTGAAGCGAGCACCAGCACAATCAAACCAAACACCACGCCAACACCAAGCCCTGCTGGCCATCATCATCTTGAGAAGACATCCCGTTCCTTAAAAAAACTGCTGCAAAAATTCAATAAAACCCCCGCCAGATTGTAAAGTGTGGCTGTGGCAGTTTCAGCAAACTCATCCCCAACTCTAGGCAACGGGAAGTCAAACGTCCGCAATCCGGCGCACATGCTGGAAGCGGTAAGCCGTGAATGGGGTGGCAAGAAAGACCTTTGGATTTTTGGCTATGCGTCCCTCATCTGGCGGCCTGAGTTTGAGTTTGCCGAAGAACGCTTTGCCACCATTTACGGCTATCACCGTGCGTTAAAAATGTGGAGCCGTCTGAACCGTGGCACGCCCGAGCGCCCTGGCCTGGTATTTGGGCTGCTGCACGGTGGCAGTTGCAAGGGGGTGGCGTTTCGCATACCACGCGCCCAGGTGATTGCAGCCCTGCCCGGCCTGTGGGAACGCGAAATGCCCAACGGCGTATATGACCCGAAATGGCTACGTTGCCACACTGAACAAGGCGAGGTGCTGGCGCTGGCTTTCACGCTCTCAAAACGCAGCCCGAATCACACGGGTGTGCTGAGTGTTGACACCTACCGGCAGATTTTTTCTGACTCATGCGGGCGCTACGGCACCACACGCGAGTACGCACAGCTAACCTACGACAAACTGCGCACGCTGGGCATTGATGACCACGCACTGGGCAAGCTGCTGACGCTGGTGGCTCCGTAAATAAGATGCTGGCGCGAGTGCGATGGCACGCAGGGTTTCGCTGCATGGCTACACTTTAACAATGTCACGCACTACACACTCCAACCAAGCCATCGCCGATCTGCGTAAAAGCTACGCGCGCACCGAGCTCAATGAAGACGCATCCCATGCCGACCCGCTCAAACAATTTGAGCAGTGGTTAAACGAAGCGATTGCAGGCGAGGTACCCGAGCCCAACGCCATGACGCTGGCCACCGTAGCCAACAACCTGCGCCCTTCAACGCGCGTGGTGCTGGTCAAAGGTTATGACGAACGCGGCATCGTCTGGTACACCAATTACGACAGCCGCAAAGGCATGGAGCTGGCAGGCAACCCCTATGCGGCGTTGCAGTTTCACTGGGTTGAGCTAGAGCGCAGCGTGCGCATTGAAGGCGTGGTTGAAAAAGTCTCAGCAGAAGAAAGCGATGCCTACTTCAACAGCCGCCCACTCGACTCACGCATAGGCGCATGGGCCAGCCCGCAAAGCGAGGTGATTACCGGGCGCGGCGTGCTGATGGCCAATGCCGCCAAGTACGCTGCCAAATTTCTACTGCAACCACCGCGCCCACCGCACTGGGGTGGCTACCGTTTAAAGCCCGACAATTGGCAGTTCTGGCAGGGGCGCAGGAGCCGCTTGCATGATCGCTTGCGGTACACGCTGCAAGACGATGGGGGCTGGTTGCGGGAGCGACTGGCGCCTTGAGTTTGTTTGTATTGAAGATGTCACGCTACTAATTTAATAGCTGCTTACGCCTGTATTTAGTGGGATACAGCCATTTTTAGGGTTAAAAATCGCATCAAAAAGTACTTTTTGACGAATTCAAAGACCGAAACAGAGCTGTAAAACAGTTTTTGATGGCTTGGAGCTTGAATGCGTCCAGTTAACGCCTGAGTTCAGCGGCCGCGCGTTTACGGGCGGTCCGCTGGAACGACTTGTTGGGTGCCATTAGCATGTTGTTTCTCGAGAATTACCAGCGCGATTCCACCTAGAATAGCTACGGACGCCAATACTAAGCGCAGGGTTATGGGCTCACCGAGGAAAGCAATGCCTCCCAAGGCCGCAATGATCGGAACACTGAGTTGCACTGTCGCAGCATTGGTGGCTTTCAATTCAGGTAATGCTGTGTACCAAATGGCGTACCCCATTCCAGAAGCCAGTGCACCCGACGAAACTGCGTACCAAAATCCGGCATTATCCAGAGAGGTGCCGTTTAGCATTAATAGACTCAATGCTGCCGCGATAGGGACAGCGCGGAGGAAATTACCCGCCGTTACCCTGGTGGGATCGCCCGCACCTTTCCCGCGCAAAGAATAGATGCCCCATGCAACCCCAGCGCCCAACATCAATATGGAACCGTACAGTGGAGGCGCCGATAGACCTGGCAGCAGTAGACCAACAAGCCCGCCGAAAGCGAGCATAAGGCCGACGAGCTGCAGTCTACGCAGGCGTTCCCCGGTCCAAATTCCATGGCCGATCATCGTTGCCTGGACGGCACCGAAGAGCAGCAGCGCACCGGTTGCCGCAGGCAAGCTCACATAAGCAAAAGAAAATCCGGCTGCATAAGCAAACAACGCAAATGCCGACACCCAGTTGCCCCCGCCGGTACGTGTGCCGCGTCTTATTCGCACCACTAGCCAAAGCATCACCGCTCCGGAGATCAATCTAATGGTAGTGAAACTGGCTGCATCAATGCTGGTATGTTCGAGAGCGGCCCGGCAGAGCAGTGAATTACCCGCAAATGCAATCATGGCGAGTGTCGTCAGGGCAATTATGCGTGTATATGGCATTGAAAGTTTTCCTTATGCATTAAGCAGCTGTGACCTAGGTGTTGCCCAACGTTGCGGTTGACCCGCCCGTGTAGGCGGGCGGAGCCCGCCGGAACAGGTCGGGTCGAACCGCGGGTTAGGCGTCATTCGCATCGAGCCTTCACTTCGCGCCCCTGATGGTCCTCGGCTGAGCGGTGCTCGCCTCGAGGAGCTTCACCAGATTGCTCGCCGCCGTGGCCCCGAAGCGCTTGATGCGTTCACGAGCATCAATGACGTTCGAGGCATCGCGGTAGAGCGCAATCCCGCCGAGCCAATTGAGCCGTGTGTTCTTCGCCCAGCTTGCGAGCGCCGGGTGGGCGGCCAGTGCCCGTTGGTTCGCGAGGGTCGCCAGGAACACGGACAGGTAGTCCGTGTTCGCGTCCCAGTAAGCGATGGGCGGACAGAGGCGGTTCTTCTCCTCGTCGCTCTCCACGGTGGCCTCGACCACGCCCAGCATGGCGAACTGGAAGCACGCAAATCCCCATTGGAAAGGCTGGACGGTCACCCGTCCGGGTTCGAAGATCGGGCGAAGAGGAGGTCGCGCCAGCCCTTTCGACGCGCAGTGGACGTGCACCGCCCCCTCGCTCGTCGGCACGCGGCCCTCGTCCAGGATGATCTCGCCGCCCTCGATCCTCTGTACGTGACCGAGGCGGACGACGTCCTCGATCCGGCGGAGAAGCCCCAGCTCGGCCTCGCTGATTATCGCGCCGTGGAGCATGGTCGGAGCAACGCTGGGATCGATGCGAAGAAAGAACTCCTCCGTTTCGAGGCGCGCAAAGAGATCCTGGATCGAAGTCGCCTGTGCCATGGCCTCGAGCTGGATCGCCAGGCCGCGATAGAAGTCCGGGAGCAGCGCGTGCGGCTGCATGAACCGGCGGTTCAGCCACCATGCCTCGCGCGGCTTGATCCAGCGGATCACGGAAGCGGGGACGCCTTGTTCCAGCAGCCATACGCAGGCGTCCACGGCTGTTTTGCCCGCGCCGATGATGACGAAGCGCTCGGGGCGCTCCGTCATGCGCGCGATCTCGCCTGCGGGCACGCAGCGAACGCCGTCGGCCACCTCGAACGGAGGCGCACTGGTCGCGGGAATGGCGCCTTCGATATACGTGGTGTCGACGACCTTGCGCCGCACGTGCACCTTCCACGACTGCTGCGCGAGCCGGGAGACAAAGCGGTTCTCCCCCAGGTATTCGCTGGAGGGAAAATAGCGAACACGGCCGCTGGGCAGAAAGTGGCGCTGCATCACGTGCGCGAAGTAAGCTCGGATTTCGTCCGCGCCGGCGAGCTCGTAGTAGCCGGCATTCGTTCCGGCCACATCGAGGGCGTCCTGCCCAAGCGGCACCGAGCTGACTCCATAGAAGGCGGAAGGCTGATGGAGACGGACGTAGGGATAGGCGTCTATCCAGTGTCCGCCTGGGGCGTGGCGGCGATCGACTATCGTGACCGTTGCGTCGGAATGCGCGAGCAGCGCGTCGGTAAACGCCATCCCCGCGGCCCCGGCACCGACCACGAGATAGTCCGTTGCGAGTTCTTCGTCCATCACTTAACGATGATAGTCGACGCGGCGCAAAACGCGCCTAACGAGGCTGTAAAAAAACTCCACCCCTGGAGAAATGCTCCGATTTTGGGGGTACGTTTACCCTTGCCGAGGTCATGATCGTCGAATACAGCGCGTTCTGAGAGGTCGATTTCTGCATTTTCATGTTTCTATCGTTGCGGAGAGGTTTTTTTACAGCCTCAACGTACAAGTTGAGCGGGCCGCCGACAAGTCGGGTCCAGCTCGAACGAAGGGTTGCACGTTCTAACCTTATTCTTTAGGCTGAATGTATGATTGCAAGACCTGACCCCGCGCTTTTGACCCCGCGCTTTCGTTTCCGCCGGTCCCGATAGCCACCCATTCATGCGCCAGTCACTTCATGATTTGACCATACCGCGGTAAAGCCAGTCGATCTCCCATGGCAGGTCAGGGTTACGTTGACGAGCCAAGTCGTTGCGTAGCATTCGAGCTCCACCACCGGCATGGCAAATATGGCCAAAGAGGCGCGACGTCAGCACGACACGGGCCGTGCGGTTCATTCGCCGGGCTTGGTAAGCGACAAACGCATCTTCAATACATCTGCCAGAACGTTCGACCTCGTCTGCCAATACCACCGAATCTTCCATTGCCATGATGGCGCCCTGCGCCAGGAACTGCAGTGTCGGATGGGCGGCGTCACCCAGCAGCGCAACTCGGCCTTGAGTCCAGTTAGTGACGGGATCCCGGTCATGCAGGACCCAATTCCGCTCCAGTGAGATATAACCCAGCATCTCGCGCACACGTGAATCGCACTGAGAAAACATCGAAAATAATTCATCCTTGCCGCCAAATTCAGCATCGCCTCGTGAAAAACCGGGGCTTTCAAAGGTGGCCACATTGTTCATCACGGTACCGCCGCGGAGACGGTACTGCACCAAATGCACACCAGGACCCACGTGGATAACCATCGAGTCGTGATAGGTGCGATCCTTAACCTCTTGAAAGGGAACGAGTCCACGATAGACGACATGGCCGGAGACGCGAGGCGCTCCATCGTTGACGATTTGAGCGCGAACCGGAGAACGCAGACCTTCGACCCCAATAAGCGCATCTCCGGTATATTCAGAATTATCCGTACACCTCACAACCACCTTATCCGCTACTTGCTGGAAGGACATGACTTCCTTCGGGTCTTCGACTAAGGTGATATCCGGCTGCTGACGACAGGCTTCATACAAGGCGCCATGCAAATCACGCCGATGGATAACAAAATAACGATATTTGTAGCGCTCAAGGAAAGCTTCTCCCAGATTGATACGGGTAATTTCCCGTCCATCCAGGGCGTCGGCCAGGACTAACGCATCTGGATAAAAGCAATCGGGTTGCAACGTTTCAAGCACGCCCAGATGCTCAAGAATGGCTGAACCGTTCGGGCCGATCTGGATGCCGTATCCAATCTCTCCGATGCCGGGGGTGCGCTCCAATACAGTGACGCGGTGGCCTTTCTGGGCCAGAGCAAGCGCAGCACTCAGACCGCCGATGCCGGCGCCCGCGACGATAAAGTTGATGGAAATTTTGGACATGGTATTTTTTGAATTCAGGAGGAGCAAGAAATCACCGCGCCGCAATGGCTATCCAATTGGGCAGCCATGTCGACAACGACGGATAGAGGCAGATGACGACCAACACGAGCAGAGTAGCGACCAGGAAGGGCATGACCTCGACGAACAGTCGCATCATCGGCACCCCGGTTTCCATCATCACGATGTACAGGCCTGGCCCTACCGGCGGTGTCACCAGCCCGATAACAGTGGCCACAGTGACGACGATGCCAAAATGAATAGGGTCAACGCCGAGAGCCTGTACGACCGGCATCAGCAGCGGCACGACTACCACCATCACGCTGATGCCTTCGAGAAACATGCCCAGGATTAACAGCACCAGCGCTACCAGCAGCAAGAAGGCCTGCGGCGACTGAGTAGCCGAGCGGATCAGTTCAACCATGCGATCGGGCACTCCGTCGAAAGTCAGCACCCAGCTGAAGACAGAGGCCACGCCGATCAGCGCGGTGACCGTGGCCGTGTTGGTAGCCACGCTCACGAGGATGTCGGGCACGTCGCGCCAGTGCAGCTCGCGATAGACTACGCTGATGATGACGGCAAGCACGGCACCGATGGCACCAGCTTCGGTCGGCGTCATCACACCGGCGAGGATGCCCGCTACCACCAGCACCGGAATCAGCATTGGCAGGAAGCCGCTTGCCAGCGCGCGCACCACTTCACTGCGAGCATGGCGCGAACCCGGCGGTAGGCCGCGACCCAGCAAGCCGGTTAGAAAAATCACAACAGCCAGTGCGGCGACCAGCAGCATCCCGGGCAAAATGCCGGCAATAAACAAGGGCGCGATGGGCTGCACCGCAACGATGGCGTAGATGATCATCAGCATCGACGGCGGAATGATTGGGCCCAGCAGTCCGGACACTGCCGTGAGCGCGCCTGAGAAGGCCCTGTCGTAGCCGCGACGCTCCATCTCCGGAATCATCACCTTGCTCATCACACTGATCTGCGCGGTGGCCGAACCGAGAATGGCTGCGGCCAATGCGTTGGCCAGCAAATTGGTATAGGCCAGTCCGCCACGCAAGCCGCCAACCAGTGCGTCGGCCGCCGCGACCAGGCGCTGCGTCAGGCCGCCCTTGTTCATGATCTCGCCCAGCAGCATGAACAGCGGAATGGCCAGCAGCCCGTTGATTTCCAGCGCAGCGTAAAACTGGATTGGGATCGAGTCAAACAGCGTACCGAGATCATGCCGCACGAGGTAGAGTACCGCACCGCCAAGAATCGCGAAAATGACGGGCAGGCCGCTAAACAGAAGCAGGAGAAAGATCGCCAGGTCAAGCACGGCTGCCTCCCGATACGGCACACAAGTGCTTCAAGACGGTCACGGCCTGGTGCAACACCATCAACCCGAGCGCTACTGGCAGCACGGCGTAGTTATACCAGCGCGGCAGCCGCGTGGTGGAACTCATCTCGAGGCGCACCTGCGGCTGGCTGATCCAGCCGTAGGCCAGCCAGGCAATGAAAAGCAGCAGCGCGATGATGCTCAGACCGAATGCAGCGGCCAGCACATGCCGGCCTCGTGTGCCAGCGAGCTTGGGCACGAAGTCGATCGCGATAAGCCGCTCCGCATGGATGAGCAAAGATAGCCCCAACAGCGTCATGAAGACCAGCAACTGCGCCGCGACCTCCTCGGCCCAGAATAAAGGAGCGTTAAATCCGTAGCGCAACACGACCTGCGCGACAATTATCGTGGAGATAGTACCCGCCAGTACGATGGTCAGCCAACGTTCGAGGCGGGCCACTTGATCATTGAGGGAGAAGATCAGGGGCAGAAGTCTATCCATGAAGACGCTCTCCTAGAGAGTGATAGCTTACGCGTAAGCGGTACAGAGACTGGTCCGCGGACCGCTGCGCACGTGAATCGGGATTATTTTCCGGCGACTTGCCGATGAAACTGCCCGATAAGCGGATCCTTCTTCAGATAGGTATCACGCACCGTCACGCTCATCTCCTGGAAAGCCTTCAGGTCGGCTTGCACGATAGTGAGCTTCTCGGCCTTGGTTTTAACGAGATTCTCGGCATCGGTCTTGACGGCCAATTCGAAGCCCCACTTTTCCACGTCCTTGATGACCTTGGTCATTGCTGCGCGGTCAGCTTCCGCCAAACCATCCCAGTACTTTTTGGATGCCACGATGATGCCCGGCCAAGCCATGTGGTTAGTCATCGTCAGATAGGGCGCCTGCTGGCCCAGCTTGAGCGAAATCAGCGCATCAAGGTCGATGTCCACCGCATCCAGCAGCCCCGTGATCAGCGATGGCGCCACCTCCGACAGTGGCAACGCGGTAGGTGCGCCGCCTACAGCCTGCCAGAAGTCGCTGAAAATTGGGCTGGGGAAGGCACGGATCTTTTTCCCCTTGAGATCGGCAGGAGTCTTGATCGGCTTTGTACCAAGCGTGTGCCGCTGGCCAGCGAACACATATCCGAGACCGACCATACCGTGTTTTTCGAGGCGTTTTAACATCTCCTGCGCGGCGGGCAAGGCGGTTGCCTGCGTGGCGTGGTGAACGTCGCGAAAAGTGTAGGGCAGGAACCAGCCGTAGAAGGCTTCGTCACGGTTGGCCAGCCCTGCAGCAGTAAAGAGTCCGAACTGGAGCGCGCCGCCTTGCATGAGGTTGATCATCTGCGGTTCCTGGCCCAGTTTGGCCAGCGGGCTGATCGCGATCTTTGTCTTGCCTCCTGAGGCCGTTTCCAGGTCGGAGGCTAGTTTTTCGGCGATTTTTTGCCAGGAGTGAGAGGGCGGCGCGATGTGACCCAGCTTCAGGACCTCAGCCCGCGGTGCACTGAAGGGCAGCAATATTAAAAGCGACAGGGATAGACCAATCAACAGACGAGGGGCGGTATTGAACAACTTCATTTTGAGTCTCCGGTAATTGCAGCAAGGGCGGCTGCTCGCCATGACAACATGACAATAGATACAGCGGTCTCAGGCCCTTGCCTCGCCGCCCTGCAATGCCCAGCCGCGCGCCGCGATCAGGATCAGCGTCGCGCACAGCGTCGAAGCGACCAGGTAAGCGGGGACTAGTGCTTTCCAGCCGCCGCTTTCGGTCACCACTGCCGCGGCCAGCGGCGGGCCGAACAGTATGCCGGGCGTGGTTCAAAATCGGGTAACACTTTTTCGGCTGGCCATCGGTTGAGTCATAGGCAAACCATCCAAAATTCACATTGTCCGTGTTACCCAAAAACGTTACTTATTGAACCACGCCGGAAAAAGCAGTTACGTAATTTCAAAGTTCATCTCCTCTGGTTTTTATTTCACTTGGTGTCGACTAAAACGCGGCATCCATTGCCAGGCCATCTTCAGATCGGGTAGATCATCGCATTCGGAATCATTTCGCTGTCGAACACGCAGATCTTCGATTCGAATTTCAAGCCATCCGGCGTGCGGCGCACCGTGTCGACATAACGGCCGACATTAAATACGCTTGAATATTGATCGGGCTTGGTGCGGAACACCGCGTAATTCGCCTCGGTCCTGATTTGGTCACCTTCGATGCCGAGGATTTTTGGCACGCCGATCACAAGCCGCTGGTAATACGGCTCATGATAGAACGCCTCCATCACGCTGTAGACGCGGTCCTTCAGCATGCCCTTGCTCTCGAAGGACATGGTGGCCAGCGGCAGCCCGCGGTCATAGTTTTCACGCGGCTGCAATTTGTAGATGCATTCCTCAAGAAAAAATTCAGGCCATTGCTGCCAATTGTTATTGCTCAGCGCGGAGGCGTAATCGGCGTACAACTGGTTCAGTTCATAATAGGTCTTGAAGTCCATCATCAAATCTCCATCACTTTTCGCCAGTAATCGTACATGCCGCGAATCAGCGTCTCCGATACCATGTGATCGGCGTCGCCGGTGCGGCGGCCGTCCAGTTCGGCGATGGTGCTCGCGGTGGGTTTCTGCTCAAAACCGTCCTGCGAATATTCGATCACCTCGCCATCTTCAGCCGACACGAAGCCTGCCGGGCCGAACAGGTTGGCCTGGCGTAAACGGCGCCTTTCCATTTCCGGCGTATCTTCCTCGAAGCCGAAATGGGTCCAGATGAAATCAAACGAGCCAGTGCCGTCAGGCTGGATATGCCGTGTCGACAGCGAGTTCACCTGCTGCTGGAAAATCACGCTCGGGAAAATCGTCATCATCGCCGCGCTGGGACCGTTCCACCAGGCCTCGGGAACGACGTCCAGGAAACGGTCGTCGTTGAGCTTCATGTTTTCCTTGTAGCTCGCCTGCTTCTTGACATCTTCCGACAGGTAGTTCGTGTCGCGCATCGTCGTCAGCACGCCGTGGCGCAATTTCTCGTCGGTGACCAGCGTCGACTTGTTATCCGCCCTCAGCAGGCCGAAGTTGACGAACCAGGCATGCAGCAGCGCGGCATGATATGGGTCCTTCACGTTTTCCATCATCAGCTTCCAGTTGCCTGGTATGCGCTGGCGGTTGTAGCCGAGGACCTTGAGCTTGCGACCATCGAAGGTACGGTCGAAAAACTTGAGCAGCGCTGGGCCGAGATAATCTTCCAGCGGCTCCATGTTGGCGTCGAAGGAGGCAAACACCACACCGCCGCGCACCGCCACGTTGAGCCGGGTCAGGCCGTGCTGTTCCGGCTTGAAGTCGGCATCGAAACCGCCATGGACTTCACCGTGGCTCTTCACGCCACGACGGAAAGGCACGCCGACCAGATTGCCTTTCAAGTCGTAATTCCACTGATGGTAGGGACAGGTCAGGTCCTTGTTGTTGCCGGATTTTTCACGGCAGAACTGCATGCCGCGATGGGCGCAGACATTTTCAATCACGTTGACGGCGCCGTCGTGATCACGAACCATGATGACCGAACGCTCGCCCACCACCGAGCGCTTGAAATCGCCCGCATTCGGGATTTCGGCTTCGAGGCCGACATAACACCAGTGGCCAGAATAAAAAATTCGCTCAAGCTCGCGCTGGTACACGTCTTCGTCCGTGTAGACCCAGTACGGTACGCGGCTGCCGCCCTCGTCCTCCCAAGACAGCTTACGCCTGAAGGTCAATGGAACTTCACTCATCTTGGACTCCTTGTTTTTTTGTACTTTTTTAAGTAGCGCTTCCAGCAAACTCGATGTCTTGCGCTGTTACCCAATTTAGGAATACGCGGCCGTTTTCAATCTTCACCGGATAGCTTTGAATATCCTCGGTCAGTGGCGCGCACATTGCCTTGCCATTGCGGACGTCGAACCTGCCCTGATGCAGAGGACATTCGATTTCAAAACCTTCGAGAAAACCGTCGCACAGCAGCCCATGTCCATGCGTGCAGATATTATCGGTGGCATACACTTCACCGCTGACGTTAAACAGCGCGACGCTTTTGCCGGCAATTTCAACGCTAATCACGTCATCTTCAGGTACGGCATCGGCCGCAGTGA
>JBCKNM010000031.1:0-18995 GCA_038902775.1 Polaromonas sp. | reverse complement strand
GAAAAACTTGGTCGATTTGATTGGTCCGGGCGCAGCCAAAGATTTGTTTTTTACGGCCCGCAAAATTGACGCGCATGAGGCGCAGTCGCTAGGCTTAATTTCACGCGTGTGCGAGCCCGAGCAACTGACCGCTCTGCTGGCCGAGTACACCACGGCCCTGGCCGTCAATGCGCCGCTGACCGTTCGCGCGGCCAAAGTCATCATGGCTGAAGTTCTCAAGCCCTCGAAGGAGCTGGATATGGCGCTGTGCCAGCAGAAAATTCGCGAATGCTTTGACAGCGCCGACTACGCGGAAGGCCGTAAGGCCTTCATGGAAAAGCGCAAACCGGTCTTCACCGGCCAATGACCTAGTCTTCACCGCAACCGCCACCGAAAGAGAGAGCACCAATGCAGTCTTACTGGATGACAATGACCGAAGAGCACGCCACGCTGGAATTGCGCGAGATGCCCCAGCCCGAGCCAGGGGCCAACCAAGTGCTGGTGCGCCTGCATGCGGCCAGCCTGAACCGTGGCGAATTCATCGCCGGCCACGGGCTGCACGGCAAGCCGGGCAGCGCCAAGGCCGTGGGCATGGAGGGCGCGGGCGAAGTCGTCAAGCTGGGTGCGGGCGTCACCGCTCTGAAACCGGGCGACCGCGTCATGGGCCGCTGCCCCGGGGCTTTTTCCGAATATGCCCTGATGGATGTGCGCGAGGCCATGCTCATGCCGGCGAACCTGTCGTGGCAAGAGGCGGCCAGCGTGCCGCTGACCTTTCTGGTGGTCTATGACATGCTGGTGCTGCAGGGACACCTAGTGGCCGACGAATGGGTGTTGATCAACGGCGTGTCGTCCGGTGTGGGGGTGGCGGCATTGCAAACTGCCAAGGCCCTGGGCGCGAAAGTGATTGGCACCTCCGGCTCGGCCGACAAGCTCGCGCGCCTCCAGCCGCTGGGCCTCGATCTCGGCTTGTGCACGCGCGCCGCCGATTTCCACGAGGCCGTGCTGCAGGCCACCGGCGGCAAAGGCGTGAACCTGGTCATCAACACCGTGGGGGGCTCGGTGTTTACGGAGAGCGTTCGCTGCATGGCCTTCCAGGGGCGTCTGGCCACGGTCGGTTACGTCGACGGCGTGCTCAAGGCCGAGCTGGACCTTGAGGCGCTGCACGCCAAGCGCCTCACGCTGTTCGGCGTGTCCAATAAGCTGCGCACGCCAGAGCAGCGCGCCCAGGCTGTGCCGGGCTTCGTGGCCGATCTGATGCCTGCGATTGCAGCGGGTCGCATCAAGCCGCTGGTGGACCGGGTCTTTGCGTTTGAGCAACTCGCAGCCGCCAAGGCCCACATGGAAGCCAACCAGCATCTGGGCAAGATCGTGCTGACGGTGGCGAGCGAACACTGAGTCACAGCCGATACATTTAACCGAGAGACAACAGCATGAAAAAATCAAACATCTTTTTAGCGCTGACCCTCAGTGGTCTGAGCCTGGGCGCAGCCGCCCAGGCGCCGGGCTACCCGGTCAAGCCGATCCGGCTGGTGGTCGGTTTTGCACCCGGCGGTGCGGCCGACTACGTTGCCCGCGCCATGAGCGATGCGCTGGGCAAGGCCATGGGTCAGCCCATGGTGATTGAAAACCGCGCGGGCGCCGGCTCAAGCATTGCCGCCGAGATGGTGGCCAGGTCCGCAGCGGATGGCTACACCGTGTTGATTGCGAGCCCGAGCAGCATCTCGGTCAATCCGGCACTCAATGTCAAGCTGGGCTACTCTGCGCGCGATCTGGCACCCATTACCAAAGTGACCAGCTCACCGCTGGTGATTGCAGTCAACCCGGCCACCGGCATCAACTCGGTGCAAGACCTGATTGCCAGGGCCAGGAAAGAACCCGGCGTGCTCAACTTCGCCACTTCGGGCAACGGCTCGGCGCCGCACCTGGGCGCGGCCCTATTCATCCAGCTCACGGGCGTGCAGATGACGCACATTCCGTTTCGCGGTGGCGGCCCGGCGATCCAATCCGTGATCGCGGGCGACACGCACCTGACCTTCGGCACGCCACCGTCCGTGCTGCCCATGGTGCAGGCGGGTCGCCTGCGGGCGCTGGCGGTGAGCACCCGCGAGCGCACTGCGCTGGTCCCCGGCATGCCGGGGATGGCGGAGGCGGGTTTGCCTGACTACAACATTGAATTCTGGTACGGCCTTTTTGTTCCGGCTGGTACGCCACCAGCCATCATCAAAAAGATATTTGACGCCGCCACCATGGCGATGCAACAGCCGTCGGTGAAGGCCGCACTGGCGCGCGAAGGCACCGACGTGACGCTGTCGCAGTCGCCCGAGCAGTTCGCAGCGTTTTTGAACGAGGACGCCAAATTCTGGGTCAAACTGGTCAAGGACGCGGGTGTCAAGCTGGAGTGATAAAATCCATGAGCTGAGAAAGAAAAAGTCCGCTATCTAATTGATAGCGGGCTTTTTTGCTGCCTTGAAAGGCTTTATCTGGCGTGGTTCAAAATCGGGTAACACTTTTTCGGGTGGCCATCGGTTGAGTTATAGGCAAACCATTCAAAAGTCACATTGCCCGTGTTACCCAAAAACGGCGCTTTTTGAACCACGCCCTTGCAAGCGCAAAGACCGGGAGATTCCCGCCGCCTCCACCACTAATTCTTTCGAGGCAATCCCACGCCGTCCAAGTGCATCGGATCGGCCACATTTCAAATTCAAAATGGCGCAGTTCGACAAACTGCGCCATCATCGCACCACAAACACCACAAACATCCCAACGGCGCCAACACTGCATGCATCACTCCCGCGGAATATTAGCCCCCCGAACAATTCGCCCCCATTTTTCCAATTCCGATTTAGTAAATGCATCAAGCTCCGCAGGCGTAGACGGCATCGCCGTATTCCCCGAACTACCAAAAAACTTCCCCGCATCCGCAGACGTCAGTGCCACATTGAACAATTCATTAATGCGATCAATCACCGCCTTCGGAGTTTTGGCAGGCACATACGCCGCCGTCCAGGTGAACAAATCGAATCCAGCCAGGCCCACCTCCGCCATCGTAGGTACATCAGGCAAACTCGCTACACGATTAGCCCCAGTGACGGCCAGTGCGCGCAAGTTTCCGGATTTGATCTGTGACACCCCGGTAGCCAGGTCCGGAAACATCACATCTACCTGACCGCCAAGCAAATCAGTCAAGCCCTGCGGAATTCCCTTGTACGGCACATGCAGCATGTCCGTGCCAGTCAGCTGATTGAATAATTCGCCGGCGATACGCGATGTGGCATTACCACTGGCGAACGCGAGCTTGCCGGGTGTCTTTTTCGCTTGCGCCGTGAGATCCTGCACGGTCTTGATCTGGGTATTGGACGCACGCACCACGAGCAACATCGGTTGAATCGAGATTCTCGAGACAGGCGCGAAGTCCCTTGCAGGATCATAGGGAAGCTTGTTGAAGAGCAGCGGATTGAGCACCTGCGTAGTCGCCGCCGTCACGAAGATGGTATAGCCGTCGGGAGCGGCACGCGCGACGGCCTGGGCGGCTATGAAACCATTGGCGCCTGGAGTATTCTCCACGATGACTGGCTGCCCTATCTGCTGCGAGATTTTTTGCCCGATGAAGCGGGCCGTCGCATCTATTCCGCTACCTGCCGGAAAAGGCACGATGAATTTGAGCGGCTTGTCTGGGTAAATTGACTGTGCCAGCGTTTCCATCGGCAATGAAGCGCTGAGTGACAACAAGAAGGTTACAAGTATTCGCACTGCATGCATGGTGTCTTATATAAGGTTAGGAAATTCAACCGCATGAGGTCAAGTATCGCACCAAAAATCAGCCTCAGAAAATACGCACACCCTCGTTCACCAGTCTGATTGGCCAGGCATTTGGCGCCCCATCAACGCAAACCACGACGCAAACCACGCGGCCGGGCTACCGATTGACACAGCCTTACCCCGACGGGGCCATTACGGGGCCATTGCCACCCATTGCAGGTTCACCACACTGTGCGCTGATCGTCGGGGTAGTCGGGTGCTGATTGGCTGGTCATATCCCAATCTGGCATGGCATCCACACCCTCCCCAGGCTCCTGCGCACCGAAGGCTGGCACATCGGTGGCGCGCAGCATCGTGCCCATCGGCGGGGCGATGCGGAAGGTTTCATCCGAATGTCAGCAGTCCGTGCCAAAGGGCGGATTGTTTTCGTCATTGCGAAAGGTGATCAGTTCCGGCTTGACCCCGGAATTGGGTGCGAAGGGATGCACGCTCAAGGCGTCGAATGATTTGCCAAATGCGATGAGATCATCGGCGCTCATGAGCTGATCGCGAAAGATCAGCAGCCCGTATTGCGCATGCGCCTGTGTGAGCGTTTTTATATCTTCATCACTGAGCGGTTTGGACAGATCGATGCCGCTGACCAGCGCACCCAGATAGGCACCATCCGGCTCGATCCGGAGGCTCGAACTATGTGCAGGCCGTTCAGCGAGCGCAGCCGTCGCCTGTCCCTCTCGTCAACTCAAACTTATCGCTTCACGAATTTCAGCACCATCCTGTCGCTCTCGCCAATGGCCTGATATTTCGCGCGATCGACATCTTTCTGCCGGTAGGTCGGCGGCAGGCTCCAGACGCCTTCAGGATAATTTTTTGTATCTTTCGGATTGGCCTTCACTTCGGAGGAACCAATAAACTGGAACCCGGCTTTTTCAATCAGCGCAATGGCGTAATCCTGCCGGATATATCCATTCTTGATCTGCGCTTCCTGCGACAAGTCGGTGCGGCCCCGATGATCGGTCACGCCAAATATGCCGCCCGGTTTTAACGCCGCATGAAAGGCTTTCAGCGCGCCCTCGATTTCATTGCGCTCGATCCAGTTGTGCAGATTGCGGAACGTCAGCACGAAATCCATGCTGCCGATGGGCGCGATCTCATGCTCGTCCCTGAAGAATTTGGTCACCTGAATCTTGCCAAAGACACCGGGATTGGCGGCATATTTATCGAGCATCCGCTTATGGTCATCCAGGTAATTTTGCGGCGCTGTATCATGCCGTCCGGCGGTGATGTAAAGCCCCTGATCGCGCACATAAGGGGCGATGATTTCGGTGAAATAGCCGGTGCTGCCCGGCAGGATTTCAACCACCCGGCTGTTGCCGTTGATGCCGAAAAATTTCAGTACTTCATAAGGTTTGCGAAATTGATCGCGCGCCACATTATTGGGTGAACGATGTGCCGCCTTGATCTGCGCCGCCAGCAGGTCGCCAGTCTGCGCCAGAGTGGGAGGTGGCAGTGATGCGATGAATGCTATGAGAATCGCAACAGCGCCCCAATAGCGTTTGACCCCTTGGAATATTGGCATGTCATCCTCCCCTGCGGCAGCGTCTGCTCATGAATGGCAATAGATCCGCCCAGTCTAAAGCCTTTTCACGCCAGCTGGCTACCGGGGCGTTAGAAAATGCAGCGCCGTGAAATGGGAAGGATAGGAAATTCAACCGCATGAAGCCAAGTATCCCATCAAAAAGCGGCCTCATGTTGCCTCGAAAAACGTGCTGACCCTCAGTCGCCGACCTGATTGCCCAAGAATTTGCGCCCCATCATCGCAAACCACGCGCTACGCTGCCCATGGACACAGCCCTACCCCGGCGCAGTCGTCGCTTTTTAGGTCAGCAGGTTCACCAGTCTGTGCGCTGATCTTCGGGGTAGTCGGGTGCTGATTGGGGCGTGGTTCAAAATCGGGTAACACTTTTCCCGGTGGCCATCGGTTGAGTCATAGGCAAACCATCCAAAATTCACATTGTCCGTGTTACCCAAAAACGTTACTTTTTGAACCACGCCCAAAGCGGTGGACGCAAGGCGACCGCGCCCAGGTGCAGGCTGGCGGGGTCTGCCTTTGCAGCGCCGGGGCAATGGGTCTGCAGGCTCTGCTGCACCACGCGCAGGAAGATGCGCAGTGCGGCATTGAGTGCGCCCTTGTCGCGCTGCAGGTAGTAGCGCACACGCTTGGACACCGACAGCACCCACTGGCGCACCGGCAGATGGGGGAAGACGTGGTCCGTCAGGTGCGCTGCGGCCTCGGCCATGCGCCGGGTGTTGCACGATGGGCAGACACCGCGGCCTTTGCAGGAGAAGGCCACCAGAAAGTCATGCCCGCAGTCATCACAGCGGGCGCGCGCAAAGCCGTGAGCGAAAATGCCGCACTCCAGGTATTTGCGAAAAGCCTTCTCGACATACGATGCCGGGGTGTGGTGGTATCGATATCATTCATCGCGTACTTCTGAATTCACCACTTGGATTGCAGATCTTTTTCCAGCGCCACGCGCCAGTCCTGTCCCGCTGGCACATAGCCGTCATGTGGCCTTACGCCGCGGTAGCTGGCAGGATCCAGGCCGGGCAATTGGCCCCCGGACTCCACAGCGTGGGTGGCATCGAGCAGCAACCTCCGCGTGGTTACCACGGCCCGGTCGGTACTTCCTAGGTTCTCCTTCGAGCGATCGACGATAGGCCCCATACCCTCCTGGAGGGCGATGTCCTGGGTATTTACGCCCTGAATGCCGGTAAAGGTCTTCGTCTTCTGCAACGAACGGTCAATCATGTAGTTGTTGCCGGCGTTCCGCTTCAGGCGGAAGGTTCCCGGAATCAGATCGTCTTTTCCGCGTCCCGTCAATGTTTCCCATGGTTCGGCGTCGAGCGGAACGGAATCGTCGTAGCTATACATGAAGTTGTACACGTGGGTATGTTCATCGTCGATCGGAACCCAGACATGGCCGTCGATCTTGGGCATCTTGCTCCGCTTGCCGCCGCCAGGGTAGTCCGTGATCGATCCGCGCATCTGCAGCGTCGGCATGACGAAGTGATAAACGCGCACGTAACTCTGCGTCGCCTCTACATTGCGGGTAGACGAATACCGATATCCATATGGGGTTGTTTCAACTTCCAGGCGTGGCGCACGGTCCCGGTTGCGAAGCTCGCTGGTATCGCCAAGGTTGTTGTTGTGCAGGAACGAGGAGTGCGCGCTGTCGACTCCTCCCTCAAGACCCTGCAGATAGTTGCAGTCCTCGAAGGTTTTGGATACATGGCGAAAACCGGCCGGGACCCGAAGCCACTCGAAATCCGGCGGCTCGGGCTGTTCCTCCTTGGGGCCCAGATAAGCCCACACGACATCGCCGAGTTCTACAGTAGGATACGCAGCCAGCCGGATCCTGGATAGCATGGGCGTACCCTTGGGTTCCGAGGGCATGTCTACACAGGCGCCGGATACATCGTACTTCCAGCCGTGATAAACACAGCGTATGCCGTTCTCCTCGTTGCGCCCGAAAAAAAGCGGAGCCCGTCGATGGGCGCAGAAGGCATCCACCAGTCCAACGCGTCCAGAACTGTCCCGAAAAGCGACAAGGTCTTCGCCAAGAAGCCTTACGCGGACGGGCGGTCCATCCTTCTCCTCCACCTCGGCAGAAAGCAGCGCAGGCAGCCAATAGCGGCGAAAAAGAGCTCCGCCAGGGGTGCCTGGGCCAACACGCGTAATGCGTTCACTGTCTTCGATTTTCATCATTCTCGTATCTCCACTTCTGTCCCACTATTGCAATGTCCAAATCAGCAGGGTTGCCGGATCAGGTTTTCCAGGGTTCGATGCTGATGTGTATCGAGCGCTCCTTGCCTTGGCCGCCCAGCATCATCAGGCCATCGTGGAGGTCGTGCAGACTCAGCACATGGCTGGACATCCGTTCCAGTGGAACCGTTCCGGCGGCCATGGTGCTTAGCGCCAGTTCCACCGCTTCGTAGCTATGTCCCCGGGTACCGCGCAGTACGATCTGCTTTCCGATGAGCCGTTCAATGTCGAATCCGTCTATTGGCGTTTTCCCAGCGGGCACCAGCAAGGTACCACGTTTGCACACCAGGGCGATGGAACGGTTGGTAACCTCCGGACCTGCGCCACTGCAGTCGATGACGATATCGGCCATGCGGCCCTGCGTGGTTCGCGACACAACGTCGGCCAGATCCTCTTTGTCCACCGCGACCGTATGGTGCGCACCCAGCGCCCGCCCCACCTCGAAACGGTTCTCGTCGTGGGACAGGCCGGCGAGGATGATGTTCTGCGCACCGGCGGCTTTCGCGGCAATCACGCATCCCAGACCCTGTTGCCCGGGACCCTGAATGACGATGGTCTTCCCGGGTCCTGCCTTGCCATCCAGATAGGCCCACTGGAAACCGTTTCCGATCGGCAGGGCCATTGCGGCGATGTGCGGGGCAATGCCAGGCGGTACGTGGTGCATCACGCTACGCGGATGCAGGTACAGGTACTGGCTGTATCCGCCCCAGAGCGCGGGTGCGATCGAAAGCGGCGTGGATCCGTAGCGGATTTTCCCGGGGATCCGGGTATCGGTCTCGAGGCATGACCGAAACTCGCCGCTGCGGCAGAAATCGCAGTGACCGCAGGGAAGGTATTCCTCCAGCGCAACGAGGTCGCCTACTTTCACGCCCCAGCGGTTACCCGCAAGTTCGCCCAGTTTCTCTATGGTGCCGACGATCTCATGGCCTAGAATGCGCGGCCCCGGCTTTTCATTCTGGTACATCGGCCAGTCTGCGCCGCACATGCCGGTCGTCGCAACCCGGAGCAGGCCCGCATCAGGCGGAATATCGGGAATCCGGAATTCGCGTAGTTCCGTTTTGCATTTGTCCACCGCGACTGCAGCTAGAGAAAAATCACCCATGTTATTGCTTCGTAATTCCAGCTGCGACGGCAGCCTTGGTAACTACCTCGCGGTCGTTCTTGATGAGGGTGGCGAATTCTGCCGGCGTTGCGTTGGCGTAGTCGTCAGCTAGAAGTCCCGAAGGCGTGATGAATCGTGCCTTGAATGCAGGATCGTTCATAATCTTGACCATTTCAGCATTCAGACGGCGAATAAACCGCCTGACCCAGGCTGGATGCCCGAGCTCCGTTCGTACCGGCGGTGCCAATGCATAGAGTGGGTATCAAGACCAAGACTCGTCTTCTTTTTGTTCCGTGCAACAACGCCGTTCTCCTCGTTCCGAAAATGCGCGGCACAGCGGTCAGTCCGGCTTGATATTCGCCTCGATCACAACGGCCTTCCATCGCTTCACATCGGCCTCGATCAGATCGGCCACCCGTTCCGGCGGGCCGCCGTTTTTATCCGGATAACCCCATCGTTTGAAGTACGCATCGAGCATCTCGGGCATTTCGCGCACCGTGCGCATGTCACGGCTCAGCTTGTTCACTATATCGGAGGGGGTCGCTGCCGGAACCAGCATGGCGCCCCAGGCGGTGACCACCGTGCCCGGATAGCCCAACTCGACCACGCTGGGGACAGCCGGAATGAGTGCTTCGCGTTCCGGCGCCAGCAAGGCCAGGATACGCACCCTACCGGCCTTCTGCAGCTCTACCACCTGAGGAGCCGAAACGATGGCGGCATCCACGGTGCCACCGACCAGATCGGCGATCGCACTGCCGGCCGTCTTGTAGGGAATGTGCGTGAGGTTGATGCCGGTCTCTTTCTTGAACAGCTCCATCGTGAGGTGCTGCGCGCTCCCGTTCCCGGGAGACGCATAGTTGAACTGCCCCGGCTTGGCTTTTGCCTCCGCGATGAACTCCGCCAGCGTTGTTGCCTTGACCTTCGAGCTCACGACGAAAGTGAAATGTGCAATGCTCATCAGCATGATCGGCTTGAAGGTCTGCACCGGATCGTAGCTCGCCTTTTTGATCGCCGGAAGTATCGAAAAGCTAACGGCGGTCACGAGCAAGGTATGACCATCCGGTGCCGACTTGGCGACCGATACGATACCGATTTCTCCTCCCGCGCCGACGCGGTTCTCCACCACCACGGGGACTTTCCACATTTCCGACAGCTTCTGCGCATAGGCGCGGGCACTCCAGTCGGGCCCGGTGCCGGGACCGATCGGCACGACGATCGTGACCTGCCGGTTTGGATAGGGTTGCTGCGCAAATGCAGGCGAAGCCAAGCCAATGAAGGCGCTGTAGGCCAAAAGCAGCAGCGCAGCCAATGCGCGCTTGGTGAGGTGCGTATTCATAATTTCTTCCTTGATTGAAGTTGAGTCAGCAGACGAGCCCGCTGGCGGCCGTTGCACGTTGCTTAGTATTCTAAGTCTTCGCGATGTTAAGGGATGCCCAGACAGGCGGCGGCAATCAATGGATTCCCTATGGCGCCGCCAAGGGCGCCATCAACAGCTTCCCCCTAGGCCTGGCCAAGGAAGTGGCGGCCGAGGGGATCCGTGTCAACGCGATCGCTCCCGGCTTGATCCAGACCGAAATTCATGCCGAGGCCAGCGTCGGCGACCGCCTGCAAAAAGTGATTTCTCAGGTGCCAATGGGCCGTATCGGCACCGCAGAAGAATGCGCCGAAGCGATTTTGTGGCTAATGTCCGGCGAGGCGGCTTACATGATCGGCTGCACCCTCAGCATGACCGGCGGACGCTGAGGGATCGCTGAGGGATAAGAAATTCAGCGTGGTTCAAAATCGGGTAACACTTTTTCGGGTGGCCATCGGTTGAGTCATAGGCAAACCATCCAAAATTCGCATTGTCCGTGTTACCCAAAAACGGCACTTTTTGAACCACGCCACATTTACCGCTTAGCTTCGAGTCCGCCGGTGCGCTGAAGCGCGCAGTGATAGCCCTTTCCCGCCGCCGTCGATCAAACGGATAGGAAATTCAACCGCATGAGGCCAAGTATGACACCGAAAAGCGTCCTCAAGAGTCGTGCTTTCCCTGATGTGGCGATCTGAATTCCCAAGGTTTTTCCGCCCATCGGCACAAACGACATGCAAAGTTGGGCTGCGGGCACAGCCCTACCCCGGCGCAGTCGTCGCTTTTTAGGTCAGCAGGTTCACCACACTGTGCGCTGATCGTCGGGGTAGTCGAAGGATAACTATCCGGGTGCCGCCTGAACGGTGGCTTGCATCACGGGGCTGGGGTTGCGTCGCCCATGGAATCGCCATTTTCGCACTTACTCGAACCGCCGTTAGATGTCGGCGCGCGTGCCGATGAAATCGCTCTTGGCGAGAACGGTGCCGCAGTGACGCAGGATGTCGTAGGCGGTCGTGCAATGGAAATAGAAGTGCGGGAAGACATGCGTCAGCAGCAGCACGCGACCGGGCAGCGTGCGTTCGCCGAGCGTCACCATGCGATCGTCGCTGCCCTCGAATTGTTTCGGCTTGAGGGTTTTGAGAAAATCGACGGTTTGAGCGATCCGCGCCTTGAGATCGGCAAATGTCGTTTCATTGTTGGTCAGGGCGAGCGGCGGCACGCCGGCGAGCGCGGCGGAGACCTTGACGGCATGGCTCGTCGCCTGTTGGACCTGCCGGATGAGAGAATACATGTCGGGAGCTAGCCGCATATTGAGCAGAAAAGATGGATCGATCTTTTTCGCTTCGGCATGCGCCGCGCCCTTGTCGAGAACCGCCGAGAGGGAGGTCAGGAGCTGCGCGAAGATCGGCACGGAAGCCTTGTACATCGAAATCGGCATGGTGGTGGTCCTTTGGTCGAGGGAAGGATAGGAAATTCAACCGCATGAGGCCAAGTATCCCACCGAAAAGCTGCCTCCGAAACCATGCTGACCCAGTGCCACCTTGGGAGTTCAGGCACAACAAGACCAAGCCCTGAAACAGTCGCTATCGCAGGAGCTTGGGGAGGGCGTGGATGCCATGCCGGACTGGGATATGACCAGCCAATCACCACCCGACTACCCCGAAGATCAGCGTACCGTTTGGTGAATGTTTGGTGTTGAAGCTCCCGCCGGGGTAGGGCTGCGCTATTTGGCAGGTCGGCACCCCGCTTGTGCCCAATGGGGCAAAAATTCTTGGCGAGTCAGCCTGCCGCCTGAGGGTAAACACGTATTCTGAGGACCTGATACGGTGAGATAGTTGGGCTCATGCGGTTGAATTTCCTATCCCTAATCGAAGCTGAACCCCTGAATCCGAGGAGATGACGATGGCGAAGGCGTACTGGATCACCACTTACCGTTCGATCAGCAACACCGAAGCGCTCGCGGCGTACGCGAAGCTGGCCGGGCCCGCGATCCTGGCCGCCGGAGGAAAGTTCCTGGTGCGCACCCCGACGCCCGTGAAGACCTACGAGGCCGGGCTGAACCAGCGCACGGTGGTGATCGAGTTCCCGAGCCTCGCGCAGGCGCTCGCGACGTACGACGGGGCGGGTTACCAGGAGGCGCTCAAGGCGCTGGGCAAGGGCTCGGCGGAGCGCGACATACGCGTGGTCGAAGGCGTGGATTAATCCGGTCAAAGACTTCCCTCTGCCCGTGATAGCGGCGGTTGAAGGCCATGCGCATGGTGGTGGGCTTGAGCTGGCTTTGATGGCTGACTTTATCGTTGGCTCACAAACTGCCGTGTTTTCGCTCGCAGAAGCCAAGCGCGGCATTTTGCCGGGTGGCGCTGGTATTCAAAATATGATTCGCGCTGTCGGTTCTCGGCGGGCCAAGCAGTTGATTTTTACGGGTATGCCATTCAGCGCGAGCCAAGCTTATGAGTGGGGCGTGCTCAATGAACTGGTCGAGGCGGGTGGCGCGTTAGATGCGGCAGTGAAGATTGCTCAGAACATCGTTGATGCCGCGCCTATGTCGGTGCGCTACGGCAAGCTGGCCGCGTCGCGCGGCGGTGAGGTGGACTTTCATACCGGCTACGCGCTGGACCTGGCTGCGTATAACGAGGCTGTAAAAAAACCCGTTTTCCGCGCGCGCCATCTTGGCCGTGCACGTTTTGCGGATCGGTTTTCAAGAATTGAGCGCTCATGCCCAAAGTGTGCCGCAATTTTCGCCTCTTTTGCGCTTGATCGCAGTTTCAGGGCCTTATTGCCCTCCTATTGAACCCTCTGCTGTCCCAAGCTCGTCTTGGACAACTTCTCGATGTTGTGCACCATGCAATACAGGCGCCACTGCGTGTTGACTTTGGTGCGGCCGCGGTGGTTCAGCCGGGTCAGGCGCTTGTTGTGCCGGAGGTTGCCAAACACCGGCTCTACGGTGCCAAAGCGCTGGCTGTAGAGTTGCCTGCCCCGGGGTGAGTCAATAGCTTGGCGCATGCGCTCACTGGGGTTAGTCGGGTCTTTGGGCTTGGCTTCGAAGCGGCTGACCTGGCGCCCTCGTCCATCGTTGGGTTTGATCGGTCCCCTCAGGCAATGGCCACTGAGTGCGCATGCATTGCAAGCCACCGCTTTAGCGGTGTACGTCTGGTAGCGCAACCCTCTTGCAGAGGTATGGATGGTTCCTGCACTGGTCATCAATTGGCCCGCCGGGCACGTGGCGGTGTTGTCGTCGTTGAAGGTAAAGTCTTTGGGTTGGAACTTCTGGATTGACTGGGGCTGCCCGGTTGCTTTCTTCTCGGACAGCGGGTCGGGCTTGCCTTTGTATTTGTCTTGGCTTGCAAAGCGCTCATCACGGCTGCGCATCTGGTTGTCCGCAACCATGGCGGGGATGCCTTTTTGCAGGAGCTGCTCCATGTTGGCATCGCTGTGGTAGCCCGCGTCCGCTGTGACCAAGGTGTCGGCCATGCGATAAGGTGTAGCCTGCTCAATCATGGGCAGCAGCATGGCCTGCTCGGAGCCTGAGCCAATGACGTCGGCCGCAATGATGATCTGGTTTGCACTGTCGACTGCGGCTTGGGCCGCGTAGCCCTGAATGACGCCTTTGCTGGTGGCCATCTTGGCGCTCTCGGGATCGGTGACGTTGGATTTTAGTTCCTGGCCTTTGCGGTTCACACGCTTGGATGCCGTAGCAAGAAACTCCCGCGTGCGTTTGGCTTCCTTGCGCAAGGCGTCGATGCGGGCTTGGCGTTTGGGCTCCATGGATTGTTCTTGCCCGAGCTTGTCCTGGGCTTGGTGCAGGGCGAGGATCTTGTCTGCCGCCTGGTCCAGTCGTTTGGCGCGGTGGCGCAGTTCTTCATGGGTGCCGCTGCGTTCTTTGCTGGCGTTGGAGGGGAGCTTGATGCCGTCGATGGCGAACATGTCGCGCCCAATCAATCCTTGGGCATCGCAGGTCATTAGGACTTGGCTGAAGAGGGGTTTGATTTGTGTGCTCAGGCTGCAGACAAACTTGGCAATGTGGGCGTGGCTGGGTTGGCTGTCACCGCTGATGGCGATGAATTGCACGTTGCGCAGGCACGCTTGCTCGATGCTGCGGCTCGATATCAATCCTTGGCTGTAGGCCAGCAGGACGATCTTGAGCATGACGCGCGGGTCGTAGGCACTGGCACCGACTTCATCGTTCTTGAACTTGGCGTCCAAGGCAGTGAGATCGAGTTCGTTATCTACAAGATAGTCCAGTGCGAAGGCAAAACTGCCGGGGACGATTTGTTCAGACAACACGACCGGCAGCAGCAGGCTGTTGCGGTCTTGGGGTTTGTAGCGGGCCATGATTTTGATGAAATGTTTGCGACCCGTTCATAACGTTTCAGCCCTCTCATGTGCCTACAAAAATTGCATTGGGAAGAGATTTTTTTACAGCCTCAACGTAGGAGATATGGGATCGCTGGCTATTCCCCCTGATCACAATCCTGTATGATTTGAATTACAGAATTGAATCATCAAGGGCGATTGGCATGCATTACTTCATGGCGCGACTGGTGTGGTGCGTTCTTGCCGCGGTATCGGCCTTTTCCGGCCTGGCGCAGGCGCAGGAACAGGCATTTCCGAACAAACCGATACGCTTGATTGTGGGGGCTGCTGCGGGCGGCATCACCGACATCATGGCCCGCGTCATACAGGAAAGGGTCGGGCGCAGCCTGGGCCAGCCGATGATTGTCGAAAACAAGGGGGGCGCCGGCGGTATCATCGCGGGCGACTACGTGGCCAAGTCGGCGCCTGACGGCTACACGCTTGGGCTCGCCAACGTCAGCCACTCCGCCGTCGCGCCCTGGATCAACAAGAACCTGCCCTACGACCCGTTGAACGACCTTGTCGGTGTGGCGACAATAGCCGAGGCGCCGAGCAGCGTCGCAATCAACGACAAGCTCCCGGTAAGAACGCTGAAGGAGTTCATCGAGTACGCGAAAAGAAATCCTGGAACGATCAACTACGGGTCGGCCGGCATCGGGACCATGCCGCACCTCGGAGCCGAAGTGCTGGGCCACCTGACGGGCATCAAGATGGTGCATGTGCCGTACAAGGGTGTAGGGCCTGCCGGCATCGATCTGGTCGCCGGCCGGATTCAGTTCGGAATGTTCACACCCGGCTCAGTGAGGGCGCAGATCGCGGCGGGGCAGGTGCGCGTGCTTGCGGTCGCAGCCCCTACGCGCCTTGCCGCGCAGCCGAATGTGCCGACCTTCGATCAAGCCGGCGTCCCGGGCTATGACGTCACTAACTGGTTCGGCGTGATGGCGCCTAGGGGCACGCCGGACGCTATCGTTCAGTTGCTGAACAGTCACATTAACCAGGCATTGGAGGATCCACTGGTGGTGCAGAGACTGGTGGAGGGGGGCATGTTGCCGATAAAGGAATCGGTCCAGCTGTTCCAGAAGCGCATTATCACCGACCATGCGAAATGGCGCGATGTCGTCCGCACTGTCGGCATCAAGGCTGAATGATGACCGAGTAAGAGTGAAATTGGGGCGGGCTGGAGGTTATTTGGAGCAAATGTTACCAAGACTCAAGATGCTCATATCCGGCAGTCGGCCCGGGAACGGCGTGATAGATGTGCAACGCGTAGCGCATGTCGTGTTCTGGTGATCAATTCCAGAAAATCAATTCGGATCAATTTGCGTTCGCCTTCGCCTGCTGCATTTTCAATGCGGCCGCGAGCTCACCACCAAATTCTGCCGCCATCCTAGCGTCCGGACTCGACCCGAGGCGAACACTGGCGTGGTTCAAAAAGTAACGTTTTTGGGTAACACGGACAATGTGAATTATGGATGGTTTGCCTATGACTCAACCGATGGCCACCCGAAAAAGTGTTACCCGATTTTGAACCACGCCCATTTTAGTGCTCTAGCCCTCGTGGAATGTGCGCAAGCAGCGCGGTGCCGATCTGGTCTACCGCTGCGGCAAAGGCCACACCAATGACAGCGAGCCGCTGCAGTCCGACAAGTACCCGGGTGAACTGGTGCTCACGCCACTGGAGCTGATCGACCGTATCGCTCAATGGATGCCCCCGCTGCGCACACACCGGCATCGGTACTACGGCGTGCTATCCTTTCCTTTGGAAGTCCTATCCTTCATTCAGGCCGCCGCATCATGACCGAAGCAGAACAGAAAGCCAGCCAGACCCAGATGTATTCCGTGCTCATCGGCGCCAGCCTGATGCTCACCATGAGCATGGGCATGCGCCAGAGCTTCGGCCTGTTCGTCATCCCGGTGACGGCGGACATCGGCGTGTCGGTGGCTGATTTCACCCTGGCCCTCGCCCTGCAGAACATCATCTGGGGCGCGACCCAGCCGTTCACCGGCGCGTTCGCCGACAAGTTTGGCGTGCGCCGGATCACACTGTTCGGTTCCATCCTGTTCGCCGCAGGCCTCTCCGTGACCATGATGGCCACCGGGCCACTGATGCTCATACTCGGCATGGGTGTGCTGATAGGCCTCGCCATGTCCTGCGTTTCACTGAGTCTTGCCCTTGCCGCCAGCGCCAAGGTGGTATCGCCCGCCAAGCTCAGCCTGACACTGGGAGCCGTGTCATCGGCGGGTTCCATCGGCAGCTTTCTTGCGGCGCCGCTGGCGCAGGGATTAATTGTCAGCCAGGGCTGGCAGATTGCGCTGGTCGGCTTTATCGCCTTGTGCGTTGTCATGCTTCCCGGGGCCTATTACGCCGGGGCCGGTGACAAGAAGAGCCCGCGTCCGGGCGCGATGGACCGCGACGCGGGGCTGTCACTGAAGGCGGCCCTGCACGAGGCGGCGCACCACAAAGGCTTTGTCACCATGTCCGTCGCCTTTTTCGTCTGCGGCCTGCAACTGGTGTTTATCACCACCCATCTGCCGGCTTATCTCGCGCTGTGCGGGCAGTCGCCGGGCCTCTCGGCAACAGCCCTGGCGGTGATCGGCGGCTTCAACGCCATCGGCTGCTATGTGCTGGGCTGGATGGGCGGCAAGCTGCCCAAGCAATATCTGCTGGGCAGCGTGTACATCCTGCGATCCATCATCATCGTGATTTATTTCAGCACAGCGCCGACACCGGCCAGCACGGTGATTTTTGCCGCGGCCATGGGCCTGCTGTGGCTGGGCACCGCGCCGCTGGTGAGTGGCCTGATTGCGCATATCTTTGGCCTGCGCTACATGGCGACGCTTTCGGGCATTGCCTTTTTCAGTCATCAGGCAGGGTCCTTCGTGGGCGCCTGGGGCGGCGGGCTGATATTCGACGCCATGGGCAATTACGACATGGCCTGGATGATCGGTGTGGCTATCGGCGTTTCTGCCGGCGCCGCACAGATGTTCATGAGCGACAAGCCCGCCGCGCGCATGGTCGGTGCGCCGGCCTGAGGGCGAATTGACACACGCGGCATATGTTGCCGCTCGACCGCGCCGTTGCGCCATGCCTGCCATGAGGGTGAACATCATTTCACCCATTGGGGTGGTGGTGTCGGCGGGTTTGGTGTGCCCTGTGCCCATGGGCAGCGCGGTGCGTGGTTTGCGATGATGGGGCGCAAATTCTTGGGCAATCAGGCCAGCGACTGAGGGTTAGCATGGTTTCTGAGGCTGATTTTTGGTGCTATATTTGGCCTCATGCGGTTGGAAGTCCTATCCCTACGAGGCGCTAGGCTATTTCGATCAGCGTCCGTGGCATCAGGAACGTCCGCTCTATCCCAAGGCGCACGGCCCGGAGACGTTGCGGAATTACTGGGGCTACGGCTCGGAGCGCGTGATCAAGGGTTATCAGACCAACGAGATCCCGACCTACGGGGCCATCGAGTCTTAACGAAACAAAACGCCAGAGGAGAAAACATGTTGCGAAGGACAGCGATTGTGTTGGCGGCAGGCGTCGTCATCGGCCTGTGTGGGTCCGCGGTTGCGCAGACCGAAGTGAAGATGATCGGCTTCGGCGGCGGGTCCATGATGCCGACCTGGGTGGCGCTCGATAAGGGATTTTTCAAGAAGGAAGGCCTGAAGGTTACGCTGGACGTCACGCCGGGGTCGAAGCAACAGATGATCGACCTGATGGAGGGCAAATATCAGTTCGCCTCCACGGCCTTCGACAACATAGTGGCCTATACCGAGGGCGAGGGCACGACCAAGTTTCCCAACTACGATGTCGTCGCGATCATGGGCGTGCATTTCGGCATGCACAGCGTGGTGGTGCTGCCGGAGATCAAGAAATATTCCGATTTGAAGGGCAAAGTGGTCGCGGTCGACTCACCGACCTCCGGCTATGCCACCGTGTTCTACCAGATCGTCAAGGAGAAGGCCGGGCTGGAGAAGGACAAGGACTACACCATCAACTCGGTCGGCGGCACCGGCGCGCGCGTGAAGGCGCTGAAGGAGGGCACGGCGCATGTGGCCATGATCTCTTCGCCCGACGACATATGGCTGAAGGACGAAGGCTTCACCATCCTCGGCGACGCAGCCTCGGAGATTGGCGCTTTCCAGGGCAGCACCTATGCGGTGCGCAAGAGCTACGCCAAGGACCATCCCAAGGAGGTCGAGTCTTTCGTCCGCGCCATGGTGGCGGCGACCGATTTCATCTTCTCCAACAAGGCGGGCACCATCGAGGTGAGCAAAGCGCGCATCAAAGGTCAGTCCGATGCCGATGCGAGCAAGCTTTATGACCGGCTCACAGGCCCCGGCGGGCTCAACAAGCGCGCGGCCCTCAATACCAAAGGCATGGAGACGGTGCTGAAGTTGCGCACGCTCTACGGCGGCGCGACGCCGGCCTCGGCCGCGAAATATATCGACCTGAGCTATTACGAGAAGGTCGTCGGGAAGTAATAAGTCCCGTCCTGCACATGCAGAGCGCCGGAGCGTGTCAGCCATGTTCCGGCGCTTCTTATTTCTGGTGCTGCCGGACAGGATTGAAAACTCCTGCTCCAGGCGTACGCCACTGATAGATCACGGATTTTCAGAGCTGCGTTCGGCCACTG
>JBCKNM010000030.1:0-19085 GCA_038902775.1 Polaromonas sp. | reverse complement strand
ACGCTGGGCGTGGAAACCCTGAATCGGTTTGAAAGAAAGTAGGGGGCACTACTGCGCCGTATCAATCCACGCGCAGGTTTGCGTGCTTGATCACCGGCACCCAGCGCTCCCGCTCGCGCGCCAGGTGATCGGCGAATGCCTTCGGGCCGCCGCCGACCACGTCCATGCCCAGTTTGCCAAACCGCTCCCGGTTGGCGTTCAGTGCGTTGACCGCCTCGCGGTGGATGCGATCGATGATGTCCTCCGGTGTGCCGGCGGGCACCATCAACCCGTTCAGGGCGTAGACCTGGACATTGTCGAATCCCAATTCCGAGAACGTCGGCACATCAGGAAACTGCTGCGTCCTTCTGGCTGCGGCCACGGCAATGGGCTTCACGCCTTTGTGCTGCATGGCACTGACTGCTTCGGGTATCAGGCCCAGCGTCAGGTCCACCTGTCCGGCGGAAAAGGCCTGAACTGAAGGAGCGCTGCCGCGAAACGGGACGTGCAGCAACTGCAAACCCGCCCCCAAGGCAAACAGCTCCATTCCCACATGGCCGGATAGGCCGATGCCCGCCGAGGCGTAGCTCACCTGGCCGGGTCTTGCCTTGGCATAGGCGATCAGCTCGGGCAAGGTGGATACCGGAATTCGGCTATGGGCCAACAGCATGTTGGGCGTGGTTGTCAGCAGTGTCACTGGTGCAAAGGCATCCGGGGCATACGGCACCTTGGCATGCAGCAGATGGACCATGACGTTAGCCGCCAGCGTGCCCATTAGAATGGTGTAGCCGTCGGCGGGGGATTTGGCCGCTAATTCAGTGCCTATCATGCCGCTCGCGCCGCTGCGGTTTTCCACCACAACCGGCTGGCTCCAGGCACGCGACATATGGTCGGCCACCAGGCGCGCGGCGATGTCAGTGGCGCCCCCCGGTGGGAATGGCACGATCAGTTTCACAGGCCGGTTCGGGTAGCCTTGAGCCAGTGCACTCGAGTGCAGGCCGGCAAACGCAAGGATCAGGATCAGGCAATTCAGCAGGCGGAGTGATTTTTTCATCGGTCAACTTTACTACAGAGCACCACTACTGTCCGGAGATTTAAGAGAATAAATTCAGTTGGTTACTGGCAGTCACAATTTGGCTATTGGTGTCTGAGAATTTAAGCAGTTGATCGATTGGTGTTTTCTCGAAGTTTGCCGCCGGCGAGCGCATCGTGTTCCTGCCCTATACGCAACAGACCTTCGAGCGCACCCAGAACTGGATCCACGAGCGCAAGATATTCGACAAGCGTCCTGCCGAACTCGATTACGCGGCCGCAGTCGCCACTTGAGGCATCAACGGCCCCCGCGTGGTGTGAGCGCGCGGGAGCCGGTCTCCGGACGCGCTCGCATAATCGCCTCGAAGCGACAGCGTAACTACTTCGAAATTTCCTGCAGGGGGCCGGGTACACGAACCGCAATGACCGCCGGTGAACCCTTGCGCACCGCCTCCAGCCCCGCTTTCAATGCCGGGCCCACGCGCGCGGCCTCGGTCACGTATTCGCCATAACCGTCCACCGCCTCGGCATACTTGGCAAAGTTGGGCGGCGGATCGAAATCGCCCCCCGCATAGTCGCCGTGTTTCACGGCATAGCCGTCCGGATACATGCCACGCAATTCAGTGGTGCCGGTGCTGTAGCTGCCGTTGACAAAAATCATGCTGAGGAACGGCGCCTTGTGGTGGCGTGCCGCCCATAACGCTGCCATCGGCGTGCCAAAAGAATAATAGCCATCGCCGCTGGCGAGCACCACGTCCTGTTCCGGACGTGAGAGCTTGATGCCAAAGGCCGCGCCCGGCCCCCAGCCGCCGGCGCTGCTGCCGCTACGAAAGTACGTTCCCGGCAGATGGCGTTGTGCATAGGTATGCACGAAGCCGCCGTTGGAAATGCCGTCGTTCAGGACGATGGCATCGGGCGTTAGTATCTTTCCCAATTGATAGGCGGCCCAGCGTCCGTTGGGTTGCGCCGACTTGCCTGCCGCGATGGCGAGTTCCTCAGCCTTTGCCGCCATCTGGTGCTTCCTGTCTTCCAGCCGCTTGCGGCGCTCCGCAATGCGGGAAAGATCGGTTTGGTCCAGCAGCGCGGTGGCGGCCTCGTGGATGGCACGCGCGGTACGCGAGGCGGTCGCCGCAATCCACAGGTCGGCCCGGAATTCCTGGGTTTTCAGGCGCGAGTGCACCGGGTCAATGGCCACCCAGGCGATCTTCGCATCCGCCGGCGGCGAGCCGGCCCCCGGTATCCAGGGCACATGGCTCTCGAATACCAGCACCACGTCGGCGTCTTTCGCCTGCGGCCCGGTGCCGTACAGGGCGTGCGTGGAAGGAAAATTCATGCGGTCGGAGTCGGAGGATTCCATCACCGGGATTGCCAGCAGTTCGGCCAGCCGCACCAGTTCCGTAGTGGCCTCCGGGTCGCGCGCCACCCGGTTGGTATACAGCACCGGGTTCTGTGCTTTCACCAGCCAGCGGGCGATGCTGCGCGCATCATCCGCATCAGGAGAAACCGGCCGCGCAATACCGAGTTGTTCGACGGTTGGAAAGCGCGTGGTCCCCGGCAGCGGCAGCATCGCGGTTTCGCGCGGAATGGTGAGATAGACCGGGCCCTTGGGTTCGCTCAGGGCGATCTGCAGAAGGCGGCTGACAATGAGGCCGGGGTTGTCCATGTGCTCCAGGCGGTGGTCGGCCTTGGTGAACTGGCGCACGATCTCCGCTTGGTCGCGCGGCTCCTGCAGCCACTGGACGCCCACGCTGCGCGACCCGCGCATGGAGCCAGGAAAGGCGCGCGGCCCGGCGCCGCCGGTGATGAGTACCGGATAGGCACCGCGCCAGGCAGTGTGAATTGCGCCGCCGTAATGCAGCGTGCCCACATCCACATGTGCAGAGGTCGCAGTGGGCTTGCCGGTGGCCATGGCCGCGCCCAGCGCGGCGTTCAGCGCCACCGACTCATGGATCATGGTGATGAGCTTGGGGGCCGGCGTGCCCTTCACCGCAGCCTTGGCGGTGGCTTCCTGCAGGAACGCCGATTCGGAGCCGGACACAAAGAACAACTGGTCGATGCCGCCCAGCTTCATCGAGGCGACCAGCGCATCGGACCATTCATCGGCGGCGTACTCCTGCCAGAAATTGTCGGTGCCGGGGGGAGTGGCGGTGGACATGCTTGGCTCCATCAAGGTGAACTCAGAGGGCGCGGCGAAATGCGCGACGGCGGAGTACGCATTCTACCGCGCGCCATGCGGACCTGAATTGTTCGCAACACCGGCTCGCCCGGCGTCGTGCCGAGCTTCGCCGCGACATCGGGTGCAGACTGCACCATGCCGCCCTCGAGCCTCCGCATCTCGGTGGCCGCGCATTCTTCGGCGCTGACATAGCGACCGAGCGGCATCGTCGCCTTGAGCCCTTTGTGTTGATTCGGAGACAAGCGGTCGAGCATCGGCGTGTCGACCGGTCCCGGCGAGATCACGTTGACGCGCAAGCCGTCCGGCGCCCATTCCTTCGCGCAATAGCGCGCGAGGTTTTTCAGCGCCGCTTTCGAGGTGGCATAGGCCGCGCCGCCGTGCTCAATGTGCAGATTGGTCTACAATAAACCTTAACCCCGGGAGAAATCCAATGCGTATGAACCCAAGACTCCGCTTCCTTGCCGCCACGCTGCTGTGCGCGGGTGCATCCGTGCTGCCGCGCATGCATCGCATCTTCGTCGCGCTCGCCGCCATCGTTGTCATGGCCAGTGCTGCGGGCCCGGTCCAGGCACAGGCTTGGCCTGCGCGTTCCATCCGCTTGATCGTGCCTGCCGCCGCAGGCGGCACCGTGGACCTGTTGGCTCGCGGGGTCAGCATCAAACTCGGCGAACTTCTCGGTCAGACTATCGTGGTCGAAAACCGCCCCGGCGCCACAACCAGGGTCGCCGAAGAGTATGTGCTCAAGCAGCCGCCTGATGGTTATACGTTGCTGATGTCGGGAATCACGCTGGCGACGCAATCGTTCATGCACGCGAACCTGCCCTATGACGCGCAACGCGATTTCACCATGATTTCGCTCATTGCCACTTCAGGTAATATCCTCTCGGTCAATCTGGCAGTGCCGGTGAAAACGGTGGCTGACCTGATCCAACTCGCGAAATCTTCCCCGACGCCGCTGTTCTACGGGACGCCGGCATTTGGCGCGACCGGCCACCTAGCCGGAGAGATGTTCAACCAGATGGCCGGCACGAAACTTCAGCAGGTGCCCTACAAGGGCGCCGCGCCGGCGCTGGTGGACTTGATCGGCGGCCATATACAGATGACCTTCGACAACATTCCGGCAGTGATCAACCACATAAATTCAGGCAGTGTGCGCGCAGTGGCGGTGACCAGCACACGCCGATACCGGCACCTGCCCGATATTCCGACGGTGGCCGAGTCGGGCCTGCCCGGCTACGACATTACGGCATGGTTCGGCATGGTGGCACCGGCAAAATTGCCGCCGGAGATTACCGCCCGGCTACACGCCGAGATCGTTAAAACGCTGAAGGACCCGGGCCTCCTGGATCGCCTGGATAAGATGGGCTTCGAACCGGTCGGCTCGACGCCGGCGGAATTCCTAGCCCACGTCAAGTCGGAGTCGGACAAGTTGGGGGCGGTGATCAAGAAGGCAGGTATGAAGCCGCAGTAAGCCGACGCGCTCGCGAACACATTGCGCGTCGCTATCCGGCACCGACAATCTCCAGCGCTGGATCGATCTCGGTTAGCACGGGGACGGTAAGCCAAAGGCAGGGCGTTGTTGAATAAATCGGAAATGAGGGAAAGCGCTCCATTTCCCACGAAATTTCAGACTTACACTGAGATTGGCATTCCCAGATTTGTCATCATGTTCAGTGCAGACGCACTGATCCATGCCTCAGTTTTTTGCTCAGGCAAGGCGCGCACTTTCATCGTATTGCCGAAAATGCGCTTGTACCTTTGCATCGCAAGCTCCACATCACTGCGCAGGTTGTAGCCGCTTTCGCGTTGCCAAGTGATGCGTCCCTTTTCTGCAATCACTTTGATATGTTGATCGCGCTGGGTGTCACCGGTCAAAGACGGAACTGCCGTCTGGTGGGGTGGGATGACAACTTTTGCATCGGGTTGATGCGCCAGCATGGCTGTCTGGATCGTATGATCGGAATATTCCTGCGGTCTGCCCCGCCCGCCTGCAAGGATCAGGGCACGTAGCGCTTTGCGCCGGTGACCTGCTACACCTGTGCCTTCTTACTGCGCGGTGATTTTTGCGTCGTCCACTACTTTGGCGATCTTGGTTTTCAGCCTCGCAATAGTAGTGTCCAGCTCCTGCGGTGTGGAGACAAGCGGCTCCGCGCCCATCGTGGCGAAGCGCTCCTTTATCTCCGGCGTTTGCAAGATACGGTTCACGTCCGCATTTATTTTCATGACGATCGCCCTGGGAGTGGCCGCAGGCGCGAACATGGCCGAGCGTACGGCTACGTCAAAGCCGGGGACGGCGAGTTCCGCGATGGTGGGCCAGTCGGGCGCCAGCGGCGTCCTCTTTTCGGATGTCACTGCAAGTGCCTTGAGGCTGCCCGCCTTCACAAACGGCAAAGCCTGGACCATCGACACGACACCCAGCGGCACCTCACCGGCAATCACCGCGTTGGCAGCTGCCGGCCCGCCCTTGTAAGGCACATGCACCATCTTCGCGCCGGTTTCGAAAGCGAACCATTCGCCGGCAATGTGGTTGAAGGTAGCAAGTCCCGGCGTGGACCATGAAAGGCCGTCGGGACGCTGCTTGGACACCTCCACCAGTTCCTTGATGGTGTTGAACGGTGCCTTTGGATTGGCCACCAGCACCATCGGGTTGGAGTTAATTGAAGCGATCGAGGCAAAGCTCTTCACCGGGTCATAGGGCAGCTTTGGGAAAACCGCCGGGTTGATGGTCATCGGGGACAGGGAGCTGACGAGCAGCGTATATCCGTCGGGTGCCGATTTCGCCACATAATCCGCGCCAATCATCTCACTGGCACCGGCCTTGTTTTCAATGATCACCGACTGGCGCCACAAATCCGAAAGCTTCTGGCCTATGGTCCGTGCGGCAACGTCAATCGGGCCGCCGGGAGCGGAGGCCACCACGATGCGCACGGGCTTGTTGGGGTAGTCCTGCGCCGTAGCGGCGAAGGTAACGAGTAGCGCCGGCAGCAGCGCTGCCTTTTTTAGCCTTGAAAACATCGTGGTATTCCTTGAACGGGGTCGGCAGTGGGTCGGGCAGATTCTGGGGATAACAAAGGAGAGGGAGAGTGGGAACCGCGCTACAGCTTCGAGGAATAGGAAATTCAACCGCATGAGGCCAACTATGACACAAAAAAGCGTCCTCAAGAGTTGTGCTTTCCCTGATATGGCGATCTGAATCCCCAAGGTTTTTCCGCCCACCGGCACAAACGACATGCAAAGCTGGGCTGCGTCTGATCGTTACGAGTAACAGGCCACCATCATGGTAAAGACCAACAGCACACGGCAGGCAGAGTTCAGGGCGCGTATGCGCGAGAAAGGCAAGCAAGCCGCATTTGCGCCGCGACCAGCGCCGAGGCATCCGCCGTCAGGCCCGCTGTCCCGACTCTTGCGGATTCGGGCGCGCGACCGGAATGCGTCCGCACGAGGGCCGAGGTCATCGGGCACCTGGGAGGGGCTGGGTGACGCCGATCATGGCGTCGCGCGTCACCAAGGTGGCCAAGCGTTCTTCGGACCACGTCTCGGTGCCGGCCGGGCGCACCGGCAAGACTAGGTAGCGCAGGTCCGCCGTGCTGTCGAAAACGCGCGTCTTGACGCTGTCTGGCAATTGCAACCCGAACTCGGCAAGCACGGAGCGCGGATCGGCCACCACCCGCGCGCGATACGCCTTGCTCTTGTACCAAGCGGGCGGCACACCGAGAATCATGCGTGGGTAGCAGGAACACAGCGTGCAAACCACTACGTGATGCACGTCGGCGGTATTCTCCAGTACCTTCAACTCGGGCGTATTGCTGACATCGATGCCGAGCGACGTGATCGCCGCCTTGGCATCTTTCATCAGCGCAGCCTTGAAGTCTGCATCCGTCCACGCCTTGGCGACGATGCGGGCACCCATCGCCGGCGTGCGTGATTCCTGATTGTCGATCTGGCGCTGAATATCCGCGGCCGAAAGCACGCCCTTGGCGATCAGCAACTCGCGCACGGCGCGTTCCAACGCCCCGAAACGCGCCGGCGGTTCATCACCATCGTTTATCGGCGCGTGCGGATCCTGTCCCGTTTCGTGTGCATGGTCGTGGGCCTGCTCGCCATCGTGATCGTGCGGTGCGATCGACGGCAATTTGGTATGCGTCGTCATGGGGCGGTACCCTCCTCCAATGGATCGAGCCAGTGTTCGTACAGATCGGCGACCAATTCGTCGCCGCTCGGGCCCTCATAGTCGGGCCAAATCTGCGTTTGCCGAAAGCGTACGCGATAGAGCCGACATTTCGGCAAACCCGGTTTGTGGACCGCCAATTGCTCTGGATTTCGGTACGTCCCGAGCAGTTGCTCCGCGACGCCCGTATGGCCACGCAAATAGCGCGGCGTACGGCAATGGCCGGACGGCGTGTCGGCGCGCACACGCACCGGCGTGCCTGGCGCCAGTTCGGTTCGTTCAGCGCCCATGGCCATGGTCCATTGCGGTCTCCCGTTCGATTTCGGCGATGCGCGCGTCAATCTCCGCATCGGTCAAAATTTGCTGCTCGACCAACAGAATGCGGATCGCCCGCATCCACCGATCGTAATACGACAGGGTGTTGTACTCCTCGGCGTTGTACTCCTCGATCGCGCGGCGCAGGGCATCGACCGTGAACGCGCTGCGATCCGGGTGCACCAACAGCATGAGCAACGCGTCGACTCGCTGCTCGTAGAGGGTTCGTGCATGTTCCGATCGATCGATGCGCTCGCCCGGCAGGCCGCCGACATCGTGAACGCCGCTGATCGTCATGGCTTACCGCCCTCCGATTGAATCACCGTTTTTAAATGCCGCGACGGCAAGTTGACGTGCACGGGCGCGCCGATCACCAGCTGATCGGGCAGCGCGGTCAGGCGGGCGATCAAGGCTCGCCTGTTCTGCGCGACGCAATAGATTTCTACGTGGCTGCCCTTGTAAACGATCTCCGAGACGCGCGCCGGAAACTCGTTGGCGACGCCGGTCGGCCGCATGGCGATGCCGACATGTTCGGGCCGAATACCCAGCTTGACGGCCTGCCCCGCCGCGGCCGGCGACGTGCATTCGAGCGATAAGCCATCCATGGTTTCGATCCTCGCCATCCCTTGCTCGGAAGCCGCCACCACCCCATCGAAAAAATTGGCGGTGCCGAGAAAATCCATGACGATTTCGGTAGCCGGGCGCTCGTAGAGAGCATCCGGGGCGCCGAACTCGTGGATCTGTCCGTCGAACATCACCGCCACGCGATCCGAAAGCGACAGGGCCTCCTCCTGGTCGTGGGTGACGATAATGGTGGTGATTCCGACCTCGCGTTGAATGCGCTTCAATTCCACCTGCATGTGGTCGCGCAATTTGCGATCCAAGGCGCCGAGCGGTTCGTCCAACAGCAAGATGTCCGGCTTGATGATCAGCGCGCGGGCAAGTGCTACGCGCTGCCGTTGACCTCCCGACATTTGCGCCGGATAGCGATGCTCCATGTCCCCGAGGCGAACCAGCTGCAAGACGTCTGCGACGGCGGCCTTGATTTCGTCTTTGTCCCTGCGGCGCATGACGAGCCCGTAAGCGATATTCTGGCCCACGGTCATATGCGGAAACAACGCGTAGTCCTGAAAAACCAGGCCCAGGTTCCGGCGGTGCGGCGGCAAGCCGGTCATCGAACGCCCGTCGACGGTGATATCTCCGGCCGAGGCCGGGACGAAACCGGCGATTGCCCGCAAAGTCGTCGTCTTGCCGCAGCCCGATGGGCCGAGCAACGCCACGCATTCCCCATCGTGCACGGTCAAATTTACCGAGTGCAGCACGCGATTGCCGCCCAGCACAACGTCGATGTTCCTGATTTCGAGTTGCGCCATGGATCACCTCGGGATCGACAGAGAAATGATCCGGTAGCGCTGCTCGGCAAGGGAAATCAGGATGGCGATGACGACGATATAGCAGGTCGAAAACGCCGCCGGCGTCGGATCGAGATTTTGGTTGATATAGTTGAACAATTCAATCGGCAGCGTCGTGATCTGCCCGCGCACGAGAAAAATGCTGATCGGATAATTATCGAAGCTTATCAGGAAGGCGAACAGAAAGCCGCTGACAACGCCCGGTTTCAGCTGCGGCAGGGTGACGGTGCGAAACACCTGCCAAGGATTGGCGCCCAGGCTGGAAGCGGCCTCCTCCAACGCTGGATTGGAAAGCGTGAGCGAAGCCACCATGGTCCGGATCGGATAGGCCAACACCAGAACCAAGTGGCCGATTAGCAGGCTGTGCCAGGTGAAGGAAATGCCGATCAGAATGAAAAATTGGATCAGCGCGATGCCGATGGCGACGACCGGCAAGGTAATCGGCGATAACAGAAAAGCCGTCAACGCCGGCTTGAACGGCAGCGAAAAACGGACGATTGCCAACGCGGCACCGATGCCGAGCAAGGTGGCGAGCGTGGCCGCCGTAAAGGCAATGCCGAGGCTGGTCAACGTCGCGGGAACGATCTGATTGATCTTGGCGATATTCTCGAACCAGCGGAACGAAAAGCTGGCGGGCGGAAATTCGATGAATTGCGAGCCGCCGAACGCAACGATAGTCGTGAAGAATACGGGGATGACCAGGAAAAGCACGCCCGTCCAGCCCACCACACCAACCGCCATCCGATATGTCGCCGATTCAAACATTGGTGCGAAAGCACTTCCGAATCGCGAGGCCGTATAAGAAGACGATCGCGAACGTGATCACGGTCAACGTAACGATCATGGCCGAGCCGTATGGGAAATTCAGCTGCACCAGGAATTGTTCGGCGGCGATTTGGGACATCATCGCCGTGGCCGGCGAGCCCAACATCAAGGGGGTGACGAAGGCGCTCATACAGATCGCAAACGACAAGGTTGTGCCGCCAAAGATGCCGGCGATGGAGAGCGGCAATACGATATTGGCGAGCGCGCGAAACGGTGGCGCGCCGAGCGATTGGGCTGCCTCGCCGAACGAGGGCGGTATGCGCAGCAGCGCTCCGTAGATCGGCAAAATCATGAACGGCAGGCAGTAATGCACCAAGGCGATGACGGTCGCCCCTTCGCTATAGACGATTCGCTGCGGTTGATCGACCAAGCCAAGGCCAACCAGGATCCGATTGACCGGCCCCGCGTCGGACAGCATCACCAGCCATCCATAATTGCGCACGATCAGGCTCGAGGCGAGCGAGACGAAGATTGTAATAAGGATTATCGTGCGAATGCGTGGCCGAACCTGCAGCAGCAGCAATGCTATCGGGTAAGCCAGTAAAAACGTCACCGCCGTGGCGATCAGGGAAAGCCGCAGCGTTCGCTCGAGCCCGCGATAGCTGCGCCTGTTATTCGCGACGCGCTCGTATTGCTGCACCGTCAGCTGCGGCGCTGCGTTGTCCGAGGCGGAAGGCATGAAGCTTTCCTTCACGGTGTAGCCGAGCGGGACAGCGTAAAAAATCGCCAAGAACACCAACAACGGCGCAAGCAGGCTTACGGCGGGGAAATGCCGCTTCCAGCCGGCTGCTATCGCCGCCATAGTTGCCTCAGCCGAACACGTTGTTCCACATATCGGTCAATTTTGGCCGCTGCTCGGAGAGAAATTTCCAGTCCGCATAGAGGATATTCTCCGGCGGACCGAGCAGTTCGGCGGTGCGCGCGGAAGGATTGACGTCCTTGCGTCCGGCGCGCGAGCGCAACACGCTGTCGATCTTTTCTTGGAATTCCTTGGACAAGCTGAGATTGACGTAGATTTCGGCGAGTTCGACGTTCTTGGCTTTGGCCGGCATGTTCAGGCCGACGATCTCGCCGTGTTTACCTTCTTTCAAATTCGTGGCCGGAGCAATCGGTGCCCCGCCGTCAATGAGCGGGTTGATGAAGATGCCGTAGAAAGCAACTAAAGGCACCTGGCCAGATTGCAGCATCTGGATGGCCTGTGGTGCGCTGGTATACGCCACACCGCCGTTTTCTTTCAACTTGGCCAGATGGCGAATCCCCGCTTCCAGCTCATACTGGGCCTCTTTGAACGGCTTGCCGGTGGCGATCTGCGCCGCCGTTGTCACCATGCGCACGCCGCTATTCCATGTAATCGGCGGAATTGCGGTTCGCCCCTTGTTCTTGGCGTCCCACATTTCAGCCCAGGAGGTCGGGCGCGATTTCTGTTGATTGGTATTGTAGTAAAGCGTGTGTACAGCATCGACCACGCCGGCCGAATGATTGTCGGCCAATTTGAACTCGTCGCGCAGCGACGCGAAGTTGGGAATGTTCTTCGGTGCGTGCTGTCGCAGCAGCCCTTCCTTGACCGCGAGGAATACGCCGGCTTCGGAAAACTGCATCAGATCCGGCGGGTTGTCCTTTTGGGTTTTCAGCATCGCCAGCATATTGGCGGTGACCGATTGCTGAACGTTCAGCTTGGCACCGGTCTGCTTCTCGAACACCGGGTTCAAGTGATCGATCCAAAGTTTGGCCAACAGGCCTTGATTGAGAATGACGGTGAGCTCGCCAGCCGCGTGTGCTTTGTTGGTAACCCACGGCGCAGCAATTGTGCCGACCGCGAGTGCTGTGGAGGAGGTCTTGAGGAATTTCCGGCGGCTTGCCGAACGAAGACCGGACGGGGATCGCGATTCTGGATGCATTTATCACTCCTAATAGGCGGCTATGGCCGAAAGAACCAGTCACAGCCATTGAGTATATCTAGGACTTCATATAAAGCAAGCAGAAGGATAGGAAATTCAACCGCATGAAGCCAAGTAAGTGCGCCCTGCCGGGCGCACCACAAAAAAGCGTCCTCAAGAGTCGTGCTTTCCCTGATGTGGCGATCTGAATCCCCAAGGTTTTGCCGCCCACCACCGGCACAAACGACATGCAAAGCTGGGCTGCGGGCACAACCCTAGCCCGGCGCAGTCGTCGCTTTTTAGGTCAGCAGGTTCACCAGTCTGTGCGCTGATCTTCGGGGTAGTCGGGCTGTGATTGGACTGGTCATATCCCAGTCCGGCATGGCATCAACACCCTCCCTAGACTCCTGCGTACCACAGTCGTCCCACAGCGGTGTCCCGCATGCCGGGGTAATGCGCGGAGCTTCGCTGTCGACGCCGATGTGCTCCAGGATCTTGTCGATGTCTGCGCTGAAGGTGATGAAGGCGATGATGCGCATAGTCCCGCCGCAGTCCGGGCAGATCAGCGGGAACACCTCGTAAATATGCGGTGGGGCGGGCGATCAGCGCGGCCCACAGGTAGTGCGAGGATGGGCGCGGTTTGGGTTTGGCTTGTGGCTCAGATTGGGCCGCCATACCTGGCCCGGCTTGTGCACTGCAAGCATCCGTGTGCCCAGCGTCGGGCTCAGGGCACACCAAACCCGCCGGCACCACCGGTTGCGCCATCTGCGTCACCTGCGCCATCGCCGTCACGGCCGCACGAAATGGCGAGTTCGGTGCCAGCACACCGTAGTAGCGGTGCCGGTGGGTGCGTGGTGGGGCACCAATTGAGCGATGCGCTCGATCAGCTCCAGTGGCGTGAGCACCAGTTCACCCGGGTACTTGTCGCACTGCAGCGGCTCGTTGTCATTACACAAAAGATCGATTTTTTCGCCCAGCCGCTGAAGCATAATTTCAGCTTGCATACCGCCTTCGGTGCAACGCGGGCCGGTGTACATCAACACATGTCTGGTGTGGGTTCTCATCGGATTTCTTTTAAGGCATTCGCCGCGGCGCAACGGGACTAAAACTACACCATCTTCTGGTAAAAAAATCCCGTCAAACCACCCAGGGTGAGCCAAAACATGGCATTGGCCATTGCGCTGGCATCGAAAAATGCGCGCGCCAATTCGATCAGCGCCGCGCTATCGTGTATCGGCGGCTGCGGCGCACCGATCAGGTGAGGCGCGACGAGCAAGGCTGCGCCCAGTATTTTCACCATCCCGCTGCGGGTGAAAACTAACAACGCCAATCCCGCGCTCGTCCCGAGGACGGCCATTAACCACCATAGTTGCCGATCCGCTAGCGGCGCTGCTTCGGCGCTGGGCACTTGCGGTGGCAAGCCCAAAGCCGGCGCGATGAAAAAGATGGTATATCCCGCCAGCCCCCATAACAGCCCGCTACGCCAAGTACTGGTACCGCCGCGAAAAGCAATGGCAGCACTCAGCAACAGCGCAAAACCGATCGCTAGACTGATATTCCCCACCCCGGTATAAAAAGTCCGCTCCCATCCGTTTTCCGGCTTCCATGCCTCGGCATCATGGTGATGCGCGCCTTCGGTCGCGGCATGCGTGTGTGCGGAGGCGGCGTCTTCCAACACTTCGGCTTGCTGCAAAATGGGAATGACTTGGACTCTCTGCACTGCGGTCAACAGCAAGCCCGCCAGCAAGCCCGCCAACAAGGCCGTCGCCGCAATCCTTTTGAACGCCGCCAGGTTAAACCCCCCGGCCATGCGCGTTAGTGACACGGAAAACCGGCGGAATGGCGGCCATCATGCGCGGCATTATGTAGCGTCGTGGATTCAGCGAAGCCGCCGGCATACAACAGCACCAGGCCCAGACCGCCGGCCAATAAGGCCGGCAATAGCTTGTCTTTCCACAGCGTCGAGCGGGGCTGTACAGCGACGTGATCGAGTAAACCAGGTAGTGACGACATGCGATTTCCCTCCGTTGATGAACACCTGGCGCACGATGCCACCAGGATAAAACGACAGGCAGAGGGAAGTACAAGACGGATGTGCGGCAAGGCAATCCATCTGCGCGCCCTCCGCACACAAAATTTCACGATCACCTGAGGTCGGTCTCCGGGTTCACGAGTAGGGGTTTCCCAGGGTTTGCGCCTTCCCATGCGATGCACAGTGGCGTACAGCAAGCCTGTTACTCGAATACCGTTGCGGGGGCAGCGTCGGGTTTGTTCGCATAGGGGGCGAACGCACCGGCCTCCCGTTTCAATTTGCGGATAAAATCCGCAAATACCTCAAGCGCTAGTACCGAGCCAGTATAAAGGATAGGAAATTCAACCATATAAGCAGCCCGACACCACGGTCTGGCTGGAGCCGGGCTTTCACGCGACAGTGGACGCGTTTGGCAACCTGCTGGTCAAGCCATCATGAGCAGCCCGTCATCCAGAGTGGCCCTGATCGTGGTCGATCTGCAAAACGATTTTCTGTCGCCCGACGGGGCCTACGCGCGTGGCGGCGCGATAAGCGTTGCCGCTCGCGCTTTGCCCGAGCGCCTGGCCGGCGTGGCGCGTGCGGTCAAATCCTGTGGAGGTCTGGTGGCTGCCAGCCAGTTCACGCTTTGGCCCGATGCCCAGGGCGAGCCGATGATCTCGCCGCATCTCAAGGCCTTGCGCCCCTTTCTGCGCCGGGGCGACTTCGCACCGGGCAGTGCGGGGCAGGCCAGCGTGGCGCAACTTGCACCGTGGATCGATGTGTCGGTCTGCAAGGTGGCGTACTCGGCGTTTTTCAACACCCAGCTCGATTGGGTGCTGCGCCATGCGGGGGTGGATACCGTCGCCGTGTGCGGCATCGTCACCAACGGCGGTGTGGCCAACACGGTGCGCGATGCCCACATGCGGGAGTACCACACCATCGTGTTGAGCGATGGCTGCGCGGCCTTCAAGCCCGAAGTTCATGCGACTGCGCTGGCCGATATGGGCAGTGTGGCGCAGCTCATGCGTTGCGAAGAGTTCGTCCAATCCCTGTCATGACCCAACCCGTGATTCAGCGCGCTGAGCGCATGGCAGCGGAGGTTCATGTGCCCGTCGCCATTGCGGGCGGCTACATCGCTGCCCATACCGCGAAAACCATCCCGGAGACCCAACCATGAACAAGCCCTCTTTGAAGCAGCGTCTGGCGCAAGCCCGGGTGTTGCTGGCCCCCGGGGTGTACGACGCACTGAGCGCGCTGGTGGCCGAGCAGGCCGGCTTTGAAGCCCTGTATCTCTCGGGTGCATCGATCGCCTACACACGCCTGGGGCGCTCCGACGTGGGCCTGACCACCTTCACCGAAGTGGCCGACACCCTGGCTCGCATCACCGAGCGGGTCAACCTGCCGGTCATCGTGGACGCCGATACCGGCTTTGGCAATGCGCTCAATGTGATGCGCACGGTCAAGGGCTTCGAGCGTGCGGACGCGGCCATGATCCAGCTCGAAGACCAGACCTTTCCCAAACGCTGCGGCCACCTCGATGGAAAATCTGTCGTGCCAGTGCAGGAGATGGTGGGCAAGCTCAAGGCCGCTCTGGATGCGCGAAGCAGCAGCGACACCTTGATCCTGGCGCGTACCGATGCGCTGGCGGTGGAAGGGCTTGATGCCGCTCTGGAGCGGGCCGAGCGTTATCTTGAATGTGGTGTGGATGCCCTGTTCATCGAGGCCTTGCGCACGCAGCAGCAGATGGATGCGGCCTGTCAGCGTTTTGGCCAGCGCGTCCCGCTGCTGGCGAACATGGTGGAAGGTGGCAAGACGCCGGTGCAGAGCGCCGCCGAATTGCAAGCCCGCGGTTTTCGTATCGTCATCTTCCCCGGCGGCACCGCGCGCGCCGTGGCGCATACCCTGCAGGGCTACTACGCCAGCCTGCACCAGCACCAGACCACGGCACCGTGGCAAAAGCAGATGCTGGACTTTGACGGTCTCAATGAAGTCATCGGCACCGCGGAACTTATGGCGACCGCAAAGCTCTACGAATAGCCGAGGCTCTTCCCAATCACGGGCCGCAATCGGTGCGTCACGTGCCCCACCGACAAATCGTTTCAGGGGATGGTGGAGGTTGCAGCAAAATCGAGGAATCACTGTATGTGGATTGAACGGAGCGTGCCATGAGTGCTGCAAAGCGTGATCAGGTCATTATTGTCGGGGCTGGGCCGGTGGGTCTGGTCAGCGCAATGCGACTGGGACATTTCGGCATCGATGCGGTCGTAATCGAGGAGCAGGAATCGATCTCGCGCGCCTTGAAGGCCTCGACCTTTCACCCGCCAACGCTTGACCTGCTGGACGAATACGGCATTACACCGGACCTGCTGACGCGCGGCTTGATCGCCCCGACCTGGCAGGTACGCATGCATGCAACCGGCGAATACGCCGAGTTCGACCTGAACGTGCTCAAAAATGATACTTCGCATCCCTATCGCTTGCAGTCCGAGCAGTGGAAGCTGTCGGAGTTGCTGCTTGCGCATATCCGGCAGAAACTTCCTGGCATCAAGGTCCTGATGGGCCACCAATGCGTTCGCATCGCACAGGATGAGCATGGCGTCAGCGTCGTGGTCGAAGCCGGTGGGCAGCAGCAGACCATCACGGGGCGCTATCTGATTGGCGCTGACGGGGCGGGCAGTGTCGTGCGGTCTGCGCTCAATCTGGAATTCGAGGGACATACATTTCCCGAGACGACCGTGCTGGCGACGACTGATTTCAAGTTCCACGAGCACATCAAGACTCTGTCGTTCATCAATTATTGCTGGGCGGAAACGGGCACCTTCAGCCTGTTGCGGCTGGCTGACTTATGGCGCGTCAGCTTATATCCCTGGGAGGGCGAGTCGCTGGAGGAAGCGCTCACGCCAGACTCGATCGAAAGCAAACTCCAGCATGTTTTCCCCCGCAACGAGCCATATCGCGTGATGGAGATCCGAGCATACCGAATTCACCAGCGCGTAGTGAAGACCTATGTTAACGGGCGTATCATTCTCGCGGGCGATGCCGCGCATGTGAATAGTCCGAGCGGTGGCATGGGGATGAACGGCGGCATTCATGACGCGTTCAACCTCACCGAAAAGCTACAGCGCATTTATGCTGGCGAAAATTCTGAGGCGCTGCTTTCCTTGTACGAGCGCCAACGCCGTCCGATCGCAATCAAGCACGTGTTACAGCAGTCGGGACAGAACCGCGCACGCATGCAGGAGCGGGGCGAGGGAAAGCGCCGCGATACATTGCGGGAATTGCAACGCAAGGCCAGCGATCCCCGCCTAGCTGCCACTTATTTATTGGAGACATCAATGATCACCGGCCTGCGCGAGGCAGCGGCGATCACTTGAATATTTCAGCGAGTCGGGTGCGGGCTGCTGCTCTATGTCTATGGACCTGGTGTTTCTTACTCGGGATATTGCTGCATCTCGAAACGTCCACGCCAGGGATCGCCACGTATCCAGGCTTGCAATGAAGTATTGAGCGGGTCAACAATACTTACCGCTTTCCATGCTAGGCAGAGCATGCAGGAAATGACCGGAACCGGGGAAACTGAATTAGCCAGAAGCAAAGGTCCCAGGGTCGGCATGCCGGTATCGAGCATCACGATGGCATCGGCCAAATGGCTTTTGCCATCTGCCAGTTGGTGCAACAGACCGCTAGCCGCTGCCGCCTTCATGGAATAAATCGGGTGGAAGTGGCTGTCGTCAATCGGCATGGAAACGACGCGGGTAACCTGGAAACCGTGTGACTCCCAGTAAGCGACACTTTTTGCCGTGAGCCCGTCGGGATAGGGAGAGGCCAGCGCAATACGCCTGGCACCGAGTTCCCGCAACGCATCGACGACGGCGGTTGCCGCAGTATAGACAGTCACGCCACGCGACTCTTCGATATCGCGCAGAACTTCCGTTTCCCGATTTCGACCCACCAGGTAAGAGGCCCCGGTACAGGCTACCGCAATGGCCTGAACGGGCGCATTTGAAAATTGCCCGCAAGCCGTCTTTAACGTGTTGAAATAATCAACCAGACGCGCTTCGATCGTTTCCTTGTCACTCGTGAGTCGTGCGTTGATGGCAGCATAACCGTGCGGCATGAGGATGCCGCACTCTGGTTCAACGGTCGTATTGGCCTGCGGGGTGAGCACGCCAAGCAGCCCCTTGCGGGCATATTCAACAGGCATGATAAACCTGCCGGCTTAATCGAGCTTGATGTTGCCGGCCTTGATGACCGGGCCCCATTTCTGCTCCTCGGCTTTAAGGAACCGAACAAAATCGACGGGGCCTGCGCCTATCGGGGTCAGTCCATGCTCGGAGAGCCTGGCCTTGAATTCCGCAGTCGCGACGATTTTCGCGAGAACAGATACGAGTTTATCGACGACGGCATCTGGCATACCGACGGGCGCGGAGACGCCGAACCACGCTTCACCGACAGCGCCCGGGACCACCGAATCCATCGTCGGCACATCGGGAAAATCGGGCAAGCGCTTGGGCCCGCTAACAGCCAAGATACGCACCTTGCCTGCCTTGACCTGTGCAGCAGCAATACCTAGGTTATTGAAAATCGCATCGAGTTGGCCACCGAGCAAGTCGATCATTGCCTGCCCAGTGCCTTTGTACGGCACATGCGTTAACTGGATATTGGCTTTTTGCTTGAGCAACTCTCCGACCATGAAGCCAGCCGTACCTATGCCGGCAGACCCGTAGTTGAACTTGCCGTTAGCCTTGGCTGCCAAGCTAACAAACTCCCTGAACGACTTTGCAGGGTGGTCGGCACGTACGATCAGGCCATTCGGGAAGGTTCCCAATAAAACAAGATGCGAAAAATCTTCAATGGGTCGGTAGCCGACTTTCTGACCAAGCAAAGGCCCGGTTGTAATCGCCGCGCCATTGGTCATGACCAAAGTATAGCCATTAGGCTCAGCTTTCGCGCCAAGTTCAGTACCGATGATAGAACCGGCACCGCCCTTGTTCTCGACAAACACGGTCTGGCCCAAGGCATCGCCCAAATGACTGGCAATCAACCTTCCGACAACGTCACCGGTGCCGCCGGCCGCAAAGGGGACGATGAGTTTGATCGGCCGCTCAGGATAGCTGGCTTGCGCGTAGGTCAGTTGTTGAGCACCAGCAATCAGCGCGGCGATCAGGAATACGGCACGACGCAGTGGGCGCGAAGGCAAGCTAAACAATTTCGGCATTGAAAGGCCCCGGTTAGATCAAGGATAAGGAAATTCAACAGCATGAGGCCAAGTACGGCACAAAAAATCAGC
>JBCKNM010000029.1:0-19276 GCA_038902775.1 Polaromonas sp. | reverse complement strand
CCTGCCCCAGTTCACGCAGGATGGCGTCGGTGTGCTGACCGACGGCTGGGATGGCGTCCATGCGGTAGTCAAAGCTGCTGATGCGCCCCGGCGGCAGCAGTGCGGCAATAGCGCCCACCGGCGAGGCCACCTGACGCCAGCGCTCGCGCGCCTTGAGCTGCGGGTGGTCCCAGAGTTCGGCCATGCTGTTCATGCGGGCGTTGGCAATCTGCGCTTCATCAAGCCTTTCGACCACCTGCGCGGTCGTCATGGCGGAAAAGGTTTTGAGGATGATGGCCTTGAGCGCATCGCGGTGCTCGTTGCGCCGCGCGTTGCTGTCGAAGCGCGCATCCAGCGCCAGCGCCGGCTGCTGCAGCACGACCTTGCAGAACATCACCCACTCGCGCTCGTTCTGCAGGCCCAGCATCAGCGTGCCGCCATCCCCGGCGGCAAACGGACCATAGGGATAAATGGTGGCGTGCGATGCCGCGCTGCGCGGCGGTGGTGTGGCGCCACCATAGGCGTAGTACATCGGGTAGCCCATCCACTCGGCCAGCGATTCGAGCATGGACACATCGATGTGTGCGCCCTTGCCGGTCCCGCCCCGTTTATCGCGCAGCAGCAGCGCCGCCAGAATGCTGCTGTAGGCATACATGCCGGCGGCGATGTCGGCAATCGAGTTGCCCGACTTGCTGGGTTCGTCCGGCGTGCCGGTCACCGACAGGAAACCGGCTTCGCTCTGGATCAAGAGGTCATAGGCTTTTTTGTCGCGGTAAGGGCCGTCGTCGCCATAGCCCGAAATGTCGCAGACGATGAGTTTGGGGTTGGCGGCGCTCAGGTCCTCAAAGCCCAGCCCCATGCGCGCGGCCGCGCCGGGTGCGAGATTTTGCACCAGTACGTCGGCCGTGGCCAGCAACTGCTTGAGCACGGCCAGCGCCGCGGGTTGCTTCAAGTCCAGCGTCAGGCTTTCCTTGGATCGGTTGACCCAGACAAAATGCGAGGCCATGCCGTCCACGCGCTGGTCGTAGGCCCGCGCAAAGTCGCCGTCGCCGGGACGCTCGACCTTGATGACGCGGGCGCCCAGGTCGGCGAGCTGACGCGTGCAGAAGGGCGCGGCGATGGCGTGTTCGAGGGAGATGACGGTGATGCCGTCAAGGGGACGTGTCATAGCCTAATCAGTTGGGGACAGAGCTTACCGCTTCGCGGCTGCGGTCTTTCCCGCAAGGTTTCAGAACGACCGCGGCAAGCCAAGCAAATGCTCCGCCACATACGAATAAATCAAATTGGTCGAAATCGGCGCCACCTGGTAGAGCCGGGTTTCGCGGAACTTGCGCTCCACGTCGTATTCGCAGGCAAAGCCAAAGCCGCCATGCGTTTGTAGGCACATATTGGCCGCCTCCCACGAGGCTTTGGCGGCCAGGTACTTGGCCATGTTGGCCTCGGCGCCGCAGGGCTTGCCGGCATCAAACAGCTCACAGGCCTTGAAACGCATCAGGTTGGCGGCTTCGGTCTCGATGTAGGCGTCGGCAATCGGAAACTGCACGCCCTGGTTCTGGCCGATGGGACGGTTGAACACCACACGTTCGCTCGCATATTTGCGTGCCTTGTCGATAAACCAGTAGGCATCGCCTATGCATTCGGCGGCAATCAGCGTGCGCTCGGCGTTGAGGCCGTCGAGGATGTACCTGAAGCCCTTGCCTTCTTCGCCGATCAGGTTCTCAGCGGGAATCTCAAGCTTGTCGAAAAAGACTTCGTTGGTTTCGTGGTTCACCATGTTGGCAATCGGCTGCACCGCCATGCCGTTGCCGATCGCGTCTTTCAGGTTGACGATGAAGATCGACATGCCTTCGGATTTTTTCTTGACTTCAGCCAGCGGCGTGGTGCGGGCCAGCAAAATCATCAGGTCGGAATGCTGGATGCGCGAGATCCAGACCTTCTGGCCGTTGACCACATACTTGTCGCCCTTTTTCACCGCGGTGGTTTTGAGCTGCGTGGTGTCGGTGCCGGTGCTTGGCTCGGTCACGGCCATGGACTGCAGGCGCAGTTCGCCGCTGGCAATTTTGGGCAGGTAGCGTTTTTTCTGCGCGTCCGAGCCATGGCGCAGCAAGGTGCCCATGTTGTACATCTGGCCGTGGCAGGCGCCGGCATTGCCACCAGAAAAATTGATCTCTTCCATGATCACCGAGGCTTCAGCCAGGCCCAGGCCCGAGCCGCCGTAGTCGGCGGGAATCAAGGCCGCCAGCCAGCCGGCCTCGGTCAAGGCTGTCACAAAGGCTTCGGGGTAGCCGCGCTCGTGATCTACTTTTTGCCAGTAGGCCGAATCAAAAGACGCGAGCATGCCGCGCAGCGCCTCGCGCATGTCCTGGTAGGCGTCGGGGGTGGGGATCTGGGTTTTCATGATGGTTTTAGATGAACCGCACCCTCGCTCATGCTGCGACTCCCGTTGGCCGACGGGTCAGTCCAGACCGATCAAAAAAACGAGGCTCAAGCATCGCCCTTAACGCCGCCGTCCTTGATGATCTTGGCCCACTTGATCTGCTCGGCAGCTATGAAGTCGCCGAACTTCTCCGTCGAGCCACCGCCATCCTGGGCGCCCGAGGCGGCCAGCCGTTCCATCACGTCGGGCATCAGCATGACCTTGTTGATGTCTTCGTTCATGCGCTTGGCCATGGCCAGGGGCATCTTCGCCGGGCCGGCCAGGCCGTACCAGGTGGTGGCCTCGAAGCCGGGAAAGCCCGACTCGGCCATGGTCGGCACGTTGGCATAGGCGGCCACACGCTGCAGGCGCGTCTGCGCAATCGCGATGGCCTTGCCGCTCTTGACGTGCGGCGTAGCCGCCGTCATGGTGTCGAAGCTGTAGTTGATGGTGCCGCCTATCAGGTCGATGAGCATGGGGCCGGAGCCCTTGTACGGCACATGGATGGTCTTGACCTTGGCGGCCAGCATGAACATTTCCAGCGCCAGGTGCTGCGCCGAGCCATTGCCGGCCGAGCCGAAGCTGATCTTCCCGGGGTTGGCGCGGCACAGCTCGACCAGGTCCTTCACCGTCTTGGCCGGCTGGCTCTCATTGCAGATCAGCAGGTTGGGCGTCACACCCACCAGCACGATCGGCTGAAAGTCTTTCGCCGGGTCGTAGTTCACCTTTTGCAGGGCAGGCGTGATGGCCTGGCTGTTGATGTGCGCCATCAACAAGATGGCGCCGTCGCCCGCTTGCTTGGCCACGTAATCGGCGGCGATGGTGCCCGAGGCACCAGCCCTGTTCTCGACAATGACCTGTGTCTTCCACATCTCAGCGAGCTTCTGGCCGATGACACGCGCCAGAATGTCGGTGCCGCCGCCGGGGGCGAAGCCGACGATGATGCGCACTGTCCCGGTGGGCAGGTTTTGCGCGCCGAGCATGGGGACGGCCAGGGTGGCGGCGGAGGCCGTGGTGGCCGTGATGAAAGTTCTACGTTGCATGGTTTATCTCCAGGGGTGGGTTTTGATGTGGCGAATCTCGGCTAACACGGGAAAAAGGAAAAAGAAACGAGTGAAAAGAAACGGGGAAAGAACGCCTCAGGCTGCCTTACGCAACGGCACCACCGCGGCGTGACTGGAAAAATGGTCCATCGCCGCCTGCACACCCGAGCCGGTCAGCTTGACGCCAGCGAGTTTGAGGCCCATCTCGCAGCCCGATAGCGCTGCCATCAGCGTCAGGTCGTTGCAATCGCCCAGGTGGCCGATGCGGAACATCTTACCCTTGACTTTGCCCAGGCCGGTGCCGAGCGAACAGTCGAAACGCTCGTAAATGATCTTACGCACGGCGTCGGCGTCCACGCCTTCGGGCGTCATCACGCCGGTAAGGATGGGCGAGTACACGGCTGCATCGGCACACTGGATCTGCAGGCCCCAGGCACGCACCGCGGCGCGCACGCCTTCGGCCCAGCGCAGGTGGCGCGTAAACACCATGTCGAGCCCGTGCTCCAGCAGCATGTCGCAGGCTTCATTGAGGCCATAGAGCAGGTTGGTGTTGGGCGTCGAGGGCCAGTAACCCGACTTATTCATCGCTATGATCTCGTCCCAGGCCCAGAAGGCTTTGGGGAGTTTGGCCGTCTTGCTGGCGTCAATGGCTTTTATGGAGACCGCGTTGAAGCTGATGCCGGGCGGCAGCATCAGGCCTTTTTGCGAACCGCTGATGCTCACGTCCACGCCCCACTCGTCGTGCCGGTAGTCGGCGCAGGCCAGGCCGGAAATAGTGTCCACCAGCAGCAGCGCCGGGTGCTTGGCGGCATCGATGGCCTTGCGCACGGCAGCGATGTTGCTGGTCACGCCGGTGGAAGTTTCGTTATGCACCACGCAGACCGCCTTGATGGCGTGCTGCGTGTCGGCCTTGAGCCGCTCTTCGATCAGGTCGGCGCGCACGCCGTGGCGCCAGACCTCGGCGTCGGGGTTGCTCATGACCTCGGTTTTCAGGCCCAGGCGCACGGCCAATTTTTGCCACAGCGCGGCAAAGTGGCCGGTTTCATACAGCAGCACCTGGTCGCCGGGGCTCAGGGTGTTGACCAGGGCCGCCTCCCACGCGCCGGTGCCCGAAGCCGGGTAAATGATGACGGGCTGCCTGGTCTGGAAGATTTTCTTGATGTCGGCCAGCACCTTCAGGCTGAGCGCGCCGAACTCGGGGCCACGGTGGTCAATGGTGGGCAGGCTCATGGCGCGCAAAACGCGGTCTGGTACCGGCGAAGGGCCGGGGATTTGCAAAAAATGTCTGCCGGTGGGGTGAAAGTCAAGCGTCAACATACGCAGATTCTCCAGAAAATAGTTGCTATTTTTTGCATACAAAATTTATTTGTCAATCAAATAAGGATTAATCAAAGGGTAAACGCAGAGTAAACGCTGAATTTGACAGCAATAATTTTTGCATACAATATTTACCCCTGCAGCAACGATGAACGCCAAAGCATGAACGCACCGCTGCCCCTGAAAGTTACGCGCGACGTTGCAGCGCGCGCCTATGACTTTGTTGCCAAAGTCAGCAATGAAGTCGCTGGCAAGTTGACCGCACGACTAGTCGAAGAGACACAAGGCGAGGTGCTTTTCTCAAGCGCTGACAAGGGCCGCTACGCCACCGACGCGTCGATTTACCAGGTCATGCCGGTGGGTGTTTTTGTACCCCGCACTGCTGACGAGGTGAAAACAGCGCTGGCCATTTGCCGCGACCTGAATGTTCCCATCGTTGCGCGCGGCGGCGGCACCAGCCAGTGCGGGCAAACCGTGGGCGCAGGGTTGGTGATTGACCACGCCAAATACGTGCGCAATATTTTGAACGTCGATGTGGAACAGCGCACCGCCGAGGTCGAACCCGGCATCGTACTGGACCACCTGAACGCCGCTCTCAAAAAACACGGCCTGTGGTACCCGGTTGATGTGTCCACCAGCGCGCAGGCCACGCTGGGCGGCATGGCCGGCAACAACTCTTGCGGCAGCCGCAGCATCGCCTACGGCAACATGGTGCATAACGTGCTGGGCATAACGGCTTGGCGCTCGGATGGCGGCCTGCTTGAGCTGGGGCGCATGGATGCCGCCAGTGGCGAAGCACGCGCACTGGGTAGCTACGTCAAGACCCTGTCAGATGCCTTGCTGCCAGAGATTGCCGCGCACTGGCCCAAAGTGATACGCCGCGTGGCAGGCTACAACCTCGACATCTTCAACAACCAGAGCGAAAAGCCCTACACGCAGGACGGCTCGGTTAATCTGGCGCACCTGCTGGTGGGTAGCGAAGGCACCTTGGGCCTGACCAAATCATTGAAGCTGCGCCTCGCCGAACTGCCGCGCAACAAGGTGCTGGGCGTGGTGAACTTTCCGACCTTTTACAAGGCGATGGATGCGGCCCAGCACATCGTCAAAATCGGTGACGGCACGCTAACGGCGGTCGAGCTGGTAGACCGCACCATGATTGAGCTGTCACTGCAAAACCCGGTTTTTGCAGCCACCGTGCGCAGCGCGCTGATTGGCCAGCCCGACGCGATACTGCTGGTCGAATTTTCAGGCGTATCAAAGGCTGATCTGATAGCCAAAATCAGACAACTGGTCGAGCTGATGGGCGAGCTGGGCCTGCCGGGTTCAGTGGTCGAAATGATTGACGACGCAGCACAAAAAAACCTCTGGGAAGTGCGCAAGGCGGGCCTGAACATCATGATGAGCCTCAAGGGTGATGGCAAGCCGGTGAGTTTTATTGAAGACTGCGCCGTGCCACTGGAGCATCTGGCCGAATACACCACTGCACTGACCGAGGTTTTCAAAAAATACGGCTGCAAGGGCACCTGGTATGCCCACGCCTCGGTCGGTACGCTGCATGTGCGGCCTATCCTCGACATGCGTCGCCAGGGGGCCGCAAAAATGCGCGCGATTGCCGAAGAAGCATCAGCACTGGTACGCCACTACAAGGGTGCTTATAGCGGCGAGCACGGCGATGGCCTGTGCCGTGGCGAGTGGATTGAATGGCAGTTTGGCCCCAAGATCACACAAGCATTTGCGCAGATCAAAAACCATCTTGATCCGCTCAATCTGCTGAGTCCTCGGCGCATGATTGCCCCGCCAAAAATGGACGACACAACGCTGATGCGCTTTCCGCCCAGCTACCAGGTCATAGCGATTAAAACCGCGCTCGACTGGAGCGCATGGAACGTACAGAACAACCCGGTCACAGGGCAGACCAGCGCACCCGGCAGCGGCGGCGACCCGGCCAACGGTTTTGCAAAAGCCGTCGAGATGTGCAACAACAATGGCCTTTGCAGACAGTTCGATGCAGGCACCATGTGCCCCAGCTACCGCGTGACGCGCGACGAAAAGCATACGACACGTGGCCGGGCCAATACGCTGCGGCTGGCTTTGAGCGGTCAGTTACAGGGCCTCAAGGCGGAAGATGCCCTCACCAGCGAAGCCGTCAAGGACGCGCTCGATTTATGCGTCGGCTGTAAAGGTTGCAAACGCGATTGCCCCACCGGTGTTGACATGGCCAAAATGAAGGTCGAGTTTTTGCACCACTACAAGGCCAAGCACGGCTACACCTTCAAAGACAAGCTCATAGCCTACCTGCCCGACTACGCGCCATGGGCCAGCCGTTTTGCGCCGTTGCTGAATCTGCGCGACAAGCTGCCGGGCCTGGCCTTTTTAAGTGAAAAGTTAATCGGCTTATCTGCCAGGCGCACTTTGCCGCAATGGAAGAGAAGAACTTTTTTCAATACGCCACATGACACAGCCACTCGCAGCGAAGTATTGGCAGCCATCAAACCCGTGGTGCTGTTTGTCGACACTTTTAACGCTTACTTCGAATCTGAAAATGCCAGCGCTGCATTAAAGGTGTTGCAGGCCGCAGGCTACACCGTACACATCGCCAGCAAGGCACAGCCAGACGGCAACAGCCTGTGCTGCGGCCGCACCTATCTGGCCAGTGGCATGGTCGATAAAGCAAAAGCCAAAGCCCGCGAGGTGGTGGACGCTTTGGCCCCCTTTGCCGAAAAAGGCATCGCCATCGTCGGGCTGGAACCATCGTGCCTGCTCACGCTGCGCGACGAAATGCTGGTGATGGGCCTGGGCGAAGCCGCGCAGACCATCAGCAAGCACGCCTGGCTGCTGGAAGAGTTTTTGGCACGCGAAGCCACTGCCGGCAAGCTGGACGCGCTCAAAGCCGCTTTAAAGCCAATCACACAGCCCATCCTGCTACACGGCCACTGCCACCAGAAAGCCTTTGGTGCAGTCAGCTCCATCATGGACGTGCTCAGGCTGATACCGGGCGCACAGCCCGAGCTGATTGAGTCCAGCTGCTGCGGCATGGCGGGCAGCTTTGGTTACGAGGCTAGGCACTACGAGGTGTCGATGCAGATGGCTGAATTGAGCCTGCTGCCTGCGGTGCGCCAGCAACCTGATGCGGTGGTGGTGGCCGACGGTACCAGTTGCAGGCATCAGATAAAAGACGGCGCGCAGCGCGAAGCGATACACGTTGCGGTGTTGCTGGCCAGACAACTGGCTGAACTACCTGATTAAGGCTTGCAGGGCATCCAGGGGCGTGGTTCAAAACCGACAGGCCTGATGCCATGAAGACAGCTTACAGGGCTTTGCTGTAGGCCATGCGGGCGGTTTGAGTACAGTACTTGTGCGACGATTAACCATTGTGCTACAGTGCACTTACAACGTAACACATAAGGCGCAGCACCATGAGCGAAGCAACTTTTACCTTCCGGGTCGATGAAGGATTGAAAGACGAGTTTTCTACGGCCGCGAAGTCCCGCGACCGTACCGGTGCGCAGCTCTTGCGTGACTTCATGCGTGACTTCGTGAAGCAACAGCAAGAGGCTACAGAGCATGACTCCTGGTTCCGACGTGAGGTGCAAATCGGCCTCGACGCGGCCAATGCCGGCGATGTGGTTTCGGCCGAAGAGGTCGAAGCGGAGGCAGTAGCTTGGCGCGCAGAGACACGACGCAGACTAGCCGGCGCTAATTCGTGAAATTGGTTTGGACCCGGCCGGCGCGAGAAGACCGAAAAGCAATTCGCTAGGGTTTTTGGGGTCAGAATCCAAATTCATCGTGCCCTTGGCACGCCCTTCGGGTGCGATGCTTTGCATCGTAATGAAATTGGCGTCTGACCCCAATAACCCTCCGAGCGCCGCGCTTGATCTCGATGAACTGCTATCCGAGAAAGCCGCCCGCTTGGTGGATCATCCTGGCCTTGGTCGGCCTGGCCGACTGCAAGGCACGCGCGAACTTGTCGCGCATCGAAACTACATCCTGATTTACGACGTTGCCGGCGATCTGGTGCGAGTACTACGCGTACTGCACGCTGCCAGGCAGTGGCCGCCAGTAAGACATTAGGGCACCTCTATAAATTACCGTTCGCCCTGAGCTTGTCGAAGGGTTTGCTCGCTAAGTGGTTGTTTTTCACCGGGCGCGATGGCGCTGCGCGGAGTCATAATCTGTCGCAGGTAGGGCGGTTGAATCAAATCCTCTTATAGTGCAACTATCGCAACACCACCGCCCCACAGGCGGTTCAGTCCAACATGGTTTATCTGCCGCGATTGACATCTTTGCTTTGTGCTGGCTTTGTGGCGCGGCGGATAAACGCTGATTGTTAGGGCTCTCAGCCATGGCGCTACCAGCACTGATCTCCCAGGCCAAAGACCTTAACCTTGTGGCTCCACCAGCACACGAATGAGAAGAGCGTTCCAAACACGATCCGAGCAACTACGGGCCTGGCGATTTTGCAACTTTCGATGGACATTGCAGATGCGATCGTCGTCCTTTTGGGCACGCGACTACCGGGGCCAGCCTTGTCGCTGGCTCGGCCGCTGTTTGAGTCAAGCTGCTGCGGCATGGCGGGCAGCTTTGGTTATGAGGCCAGCCACTACGAGGTGTCGATGCAGATGGCTGAATTGAGCCTGCTGCCTGCGGTGCGCCAGCAACCTGATGCGCTGGTGGTGGCTGACGGCACCAGTTGCAGGCATCAGATCAAAGACGGCGCGCAGCGCGAAGCGATTCACGTTGCGGTGTTGCTGGCCAGACAACTGGCTGAATAGGATTTTTGGACGGTTTGGCTCATAATATGCACTATATTTAGTGCAAATTACTGCGCAAAGGAGTTCTACCATGGGTATTGCCGCCAGCGACATCGTTCCCTTTTCCCAAGCCCGCACGAACCTGTCCCAGTTGGTGGAAGAAGTGCGACTAGGGGCCGAAAAAATCATCACCAAAAATGGCGAAGCCGTGGTCGCCCTGATTGCTGCCAAGCGGCTCGATTACTACCATCGCTTGGAGCGTGAGCGGGTTCACCTGCTGCTACTCGACGAAGTGGAAAAAGGCCTGGCCGATGTAGCAGCCGGGCGCACCACACCCGCGCGTGAAGGGTTTGCGGCCATACAGGCCAGACGGGCCGCGCAGAAACTCAGTGAACCAGCCAAAATGTGAGCCAGCCGCTGATGTTGATTCGCTATGCCGCAGGCAGTTCTTTGCCCCAACTGCGCGAGTACGTCATGACGGACTACCTGTTGTTGTACGTGCTTGGCACGGATGCCATAGACCTGCTGGCGGTCAAGCACCACAAACAGTTGTCGTTTGATATTCACATTTGAGACGGCGTGCTTCAAAATCGGGGAACACTTTTTCGGCTGGCCATCGGTTAAGTCATAGGGCACTTCTAGAAATTCAGATTTTCAGGATAAAGTGCAAGGCGCACGGAGCGGAGCAACCGCAATGTACTTAAGGTACATGAGGATTGCGAGCACCGCGCAACGCAGCAATTTGCCTGAAAAATGAATTTATAGAGGTGCCCTTATAGGCAAACCATCCAAAATTCACATGGTCCGTGTTACCTAAAAGCGGCGCTTTTTGAACCACGCCGGCGATCCGTATTAAAAGTAGTTTTTGTATTACACTTAACTGCCAGTTAAATGAATGCGAAAAACGCAAAGAAGAGGAACTCATGGGACGACCACTACTTGCGGAGCCAAGAAAAAACATCACGAGCCTGAGGCTCACGGCTCATGAACGAGAAGAGATGGAGAAGGCTTCGGCCTCTTTAGGGTTCAGATCCCTTGGCGACTACCTTAGACACCTGCACAAGGTGTTTATGGCTCCAGAGAAAAAGCGTCACGAAGAGCTTCATGGGAAGTCATTTGCCCCATTCAATGAGATGCATGCGACTCAGTTGGGCAAGATCTACCAAGGCAACTCGCTTGAATACCTGCATCACCGTGCCAAGCCCGAGTCAGTCAACCTGATCATGACTTCTCCCCCGTTTGGACTGGTCCGTAAAAAGACCTACGGGAATGAAGATGCCGCGGAATACTGCGAGTGGTTTAGGCCGTTTGCAGAAGGCTTTCACCGAGTCTTGAAAGACGATGGCAGCTTGGTCATCGACATTGGTGGAGCCTGGAAGTTTGGGACTCCTACTCGTTCGCTCTACCACTTCAAGCTGTTGGTGATGCTTTGTGAAGAGTATGGGTTTCACTTAGCTCAAGAGCACTACTGGTGGAATCCAGCCAAGTTGCCAAGCCCAGCCGAGTGGGTGAATGTTCGTCGTGTGCGAGTCAAAGATGCGATCAACTGCGTCTGGTGGCTCTCTAAAACGCCATTTCCCAAGGCCAGCAACAAGCGTGTGCTTGCTCCTTACTCAGACTCCATGAAGAGCCTGTTAAAGAATGGCTATGATGCCAAGCTTCGCCCCTCAGGGCACGACATCTCGGATAAGTTCTCCAAGGACAACGGAGGCTCTGTGCCCCCGAATCTATTGGCCATAGCCAACACCGAGAGCAATGGGGTCTATCAAGACTATTGCAGAGCCAACGACATCGACATTCATCCAGCACGCTTTCCGGCTCTGCTTCCTGAATACTTCATTCGGATGCTCACTGATCCAGGAGACATGGTGCTTGATCCCTTTGGTGGCTCTTGTGTCACTGGCATGGTGGCTGAGACTTTGGCTCGTAAGTGGGCTTGTGTGGAGCTATCGAGTGAATTCATCCGAGGTGGGATGGCTCGCTTTCAAGCTGAGGCAGCAGTCGTGGCCAAAAGCCGTCCTACGGTCTATACGATCAATACCCCGTGCTCGTTGCCTGTAGATGAGAAGGATGTGCCTTTGCATCCCAATGGTGGAGCTACAAGGTAATCAAGTCATCGCACTGCACCCAAGATGGTTTTAGGAGTGGTAGCCACAAGCGTGCTTTCTTGAATGCGTTAAGAATGAAGCCGTCTAGAGCGACATGGCTTGAATCGGCAAGTCTTCATCTGAAGGCTCATCTTCAGCAACCCCTGTCATCTTCCAAAGACCTGTGGCTGGGTCAAACCATGCATCAAGGTTTTGCAAAACGGTGCTTAGGTGTGGGCGTTGAACAGGATGCTTGGTGACTCGCTCCACCATTTGATGAATTTCATTATGAGGCAGCCCGTTCGCATAGCTCTTCAAAATCGTTAAGGTGGCATCTTGAACGGAAATCCGACGAGACTCTCCCCAAGGTTGCAAGTAGCAATATTGGCCTTTATCGATTCGAAGTCCCTCTTTTTGTCCAAGGGAAACCAACAAGATCACATCGTCTTCGCTCTGCAATCCAAGCGACGACACCACTTCAGAGATGTGAAGACCTGCTTGCCTGTCAGAGAGATTTTTCAAAAGCTTCAATGTGATCTGTTTCGCGTCAGGTAATTGGACATCGCGGTGCTCTAGACCCCACACACCAGGCTTGATGCGAATGAGAGGACTCGATGGGAAGATCTGAAAATGCACATTGACCCCACGCCCTTCAGCCAAGCGAGCACGAACCTCATCCGTGGTCATGGGTCGACCTTCAGCTTCAAGTAGGGCGATGACAGCTTGCCTCACATTCAAACGGGACTCGACACTCTCAGACCACTGACCCTTCATGCCGTAGATCATGCGTTTGAGGTAAACGATGTTGGGAGATCCCACCAAAGACATGTTGATGATGTATTTTGTCAATCGTCCTTCAAACGCAAGGCTTCGATCTAAAAGTTCATCCAACAGTTCATTGCTGTGCCACTGCTTTTGAGCGCCCCCTCCTGACATGATGTCTTCGACTTCGGCTCGAATGCTTTGCATCTCAGCAGGAGTCAGCGGGCAGTGCTTGAGAAGGCCGTAGATGCCCCGCCCAAACAAAAAGCCCACATCACTGGCCACGTTCCTGATCGAATTGATGCTGTAAGAGTCGTGGGATATCTCGTTGGCTCGTTTGCAAATCTCATCGACATGCAAAGGAGTGTCTGACGCTTCCAAAATACTCAGAATCAATGATTGGGCTGTTTTACCAAAGCCCATGAGCTTTCGTCCACCACCAGGCATCTCAACCCACACCCCAGAGCTTGAGACTTCACGCCAGAGGTTTTCTCGAAGTTCTTGGCCCTTACCCATCAAAAAACTATCGATGTGAATGCGGCCTTCATCTTCCATGATGTGTTGATCCACCAAAATTTTGAGCAAAGCACGCCCGTTATCGATGGCTTCTAGCCAATCTGCTTTGGAGATCTGCGAGATGACCAACATCTCCGCAACTGTAAACACATGGAAACCAAGAGACGGAATGTGCTCACACACTTTGCCTAAGGCATGGCCAATGTCTTCTACACCTTCAAACCAAGTATCAATCGCGGATAGGCCATTGAGCAGGAGCGGGGATGTGCGACCTTTTAAGTGATCCAAGACATTGCTTGAAAGCTCAGCCCAGAAGGAGTGTCCATCAAGTCGTCTGTAAATCTTGACCTCCAATTGCCTCACACGCTCTCGGGTCAAGTTGATTTGATCTGCCATCTCTTGAAGCGTCATAGGTTTGCAGCGAAAGCCTATACGGCCAGCCCAGATACCTCGATCGTTGTCGTTCAGGCGTTGTGCCGCTGCTGCAAAACCATCACTAATATTGCCGACAATCTGGGTCGATTTTTCTACTTGGCTTTCAAGGTTCAAATTTGCGTTGAAGTCTTTGAGTGCTTCAATGCTTAAGCCACCTAAGGGTCCACCGTCTGAAGGTGCCCCTGAGGTCTTAGCCCGATTTTGATCTTGGGTGACATCTACCCAAGTCGGAATTCGAAAATGGTCTTTGAGAGGTTTACCCGAAGTGAGTAAATCCACCAGCTTTCGGCTCATCTCAAAAATGGACTTTTGCCCAAGGTTCGGCAACCTAAATAGTCCTTTAAGCCCATACCTTTGAAAGTCCGAAATCCTTTGGATGTCGGCTCCCTGGCATACGTGGTACGAGCGAACGGAAAGATCAAGCCAATTGATGCCGGCCTCCGAAAACCAAGGTGGAGCAAAACTGAGTTTGTCAACGATGGTGTTGGGGTTCGGGCGTTCACCTGCAAGAATGAAAAAGCGATCCAGTCCCACTTGATGCCTAAGTTCAGTGGGGAGTTTGGATTCGTGCTCCAGATACGAGTCTTCATCCCATATGCCAGCCGCAAGTAATTCGGCGGAGACGGTAGGGCAACTTGACGCAAGAATTGAAAGCCAGCCTCTAGGTTTGGGCAATCCTGATAAGACTTGAGTGGAGGTGATGGGGGCTGCTGGAGCCGCGGCGGGCGTTGGGTTTTCGATTTGAAAACCAAACCCATCAAGTACCGCATGAAAGTTCATCTCTCCAGCAGCCCCTATCGCGTGAGCACTGGCTTTGACTGGGGGTGGGAAAGTTCCAATGGCTGCGTTAGAGATAAAGACTTGCCCAGGATGTATGTCCAAGAAGGCTGCCACATCAGGCGTATCCGGCCGCCAAAAGCCCACATGAATGGCTAAAGACTTCGTGAGCCCTTGATGCATCGAAGTGACTGCATCCATCAGAGGCTCTAGGTCCCTAAACGAATGACAGGTCCAATCTCCTGATTCGTCCTTGGCGTAAAGATAGGCTCGAAGTGGTCTCATGGGTTCAAGGGCTCACCTTTGCGACCGTATCAATCAAAGCGGCCACATCCAATTGCCCGCCTTTGAATCGATCGTGCATGTGCATCACACCCCAGTCAGCCAATTTTTCGGCATACCGATACACCGATTGCCCTTCAAGGTTCACCAAAGCTCGAATTGCTGCAGCGATCTCCTGCTCTGGATCTAAACCGGAGACGGCAATAAACGTCTTGCTGTCAGGGGGAAGTTCAGGGGGGCTTACAGCTTGCGATAAAGCCAGAGCAATGCCGAGACGATAGCCATCAGACATCTCAGCCAAGTGGCCATCCTCTTTCATTTGAGACAAGATCGTGTTGGCTTTGTTGCTCAAACGAACACTGGTGGGTTCTGTCGGATTCATTGTGTGACCCTCTCAATCCGTGAGTGCCTTGGACTGACTTCTTTGATTTCATACACGCAGCCAATGCGTGATCCCAATTCAACAAGATCTGTACTGCGATTAATTTCCCCTTCATGTACAAAAAGCACAAGCTGTGAGGTGGTCGTAGGCAGGTACCTCAAGATGTTGGAGCGGTGCTTTTTATCTAGGCGTCCAAAAGGCGTATCCATCACGACAGGGCCAGCAGAGCGACCTGCATGAGTCAGTCCATCAATCAAGGACAAAGCCACAATTTGCTCTGCTCCTGCACTTCGAATTGTCACCTCTTGTCCATGCTCATCAAGGATGGTCAGGCCATAGTTGCTATTGATGCGCAAACCTAAATATTTCTCTTGAGTGGTGAGCTTTTTAAAGGCCACACTGGCAAGACGTTCGACACTGGCTTTCAAATCATCACGAAGACGATCAATACTTAGGGCGTAGACTTTCTCCAGGGACGTGGCCAGTTTCACAAGCTGTGAACTCTTGGCAGCACGAGCTGTCGGCATACCTTCAAGAACCTTGGAGATCATGGCCAATTCTTTTGTGTGCTTATCAAGTTTGATTTGGTTAGCCTTGATGTCTTCACTGATGCGTGTGGCTTCTCGGATGAGGCCATCACGCTTGTTGCGTTGGCGTGCTATCTCAGCGGTATCTTGCCCCTTGATCAGATCGATGAGTTTTTCTTTTTCATTCCCAAGCTTGGTTTGCTCCACACGAAGGCGTGCAATCTGCTTATCCAGAAAACCAATCTGGTGCGAGGCTGTGGGCTTTAAAAGCTTATCGAGACTTTGGATCCAACTTGAGAGGCGATTGAAGCTTTGAATGTCCACCTTCATGCCAAGAAGATCAGCTTCAAGCTTTCCAAGCTCCATACCTACAGCCACTCGCTCTTTTTCATGCAAAGGTTGACCGCACGTTTGGCACGTGTCCGCCTTCATAGCCTCTTTAAGCTGAGCAATCTTATTCTCTGCAGTGTTCTTGGAAAACATTCGCTCGGTGAGCTTCGCATTCTCTTGATGCAGATGCTCACGCTTCAAGGTTAGTAGAGGCCGCACCAATTCACGCCAAGCATCCTTGATGTGAACAAGGCGTTCTGAGTTGAACTGATCTTGCTGCTCTTCGTTGGTCCTTTCAGCCGCCTCGGTGTCGGTAAGCTTTTGTTTGGCTTGATACAAAGCCTCGGTCTTCTCAAGTTCTTCATCCAAGGCCAAGCGCTCTTCGGTCACATCTTTCAAACGAACGTTCAGATCCTTGATGTCGTCCTCAATGGATTCGATTTGAGTTTGGTAATGCTTTTGACGCTCAGCATGTTCTTCAAGACCACCCATCTTTTGAAGGTCTGCATTTTGCTGCTTTTGAGCTTGCTTCAAGATCGTGCCTGCATCATCACGGCCTCGGATCAGTGTGGGAACACCCAAGGCTTGCTCAATGGCTTCTTTGATCTTCTTGCTTTGCTCACTTCCATCGATCAATAGCTGCTCGTATTCATCCAAGAGTTCACCATCGAACAAGAAAAAGCGAGAGGTTTGCTCAGGAGCAAAGCGGTTGATCTCAGCATCAATGAGGTGCTCACTCAAAGGGATGTCGTCTTTTCTCATGGCACGAGCGGTCTCTAAGTCTTCTGATCGACTTGGCGTGGCTACATAGGCACGCTTGGTGGCTGTGCGTCGTAGCTCATACTTATGGTCATCGGCCTCAAAGGTGACGGCCACTTCCATGGACCAATCGCCTTCTAGGGCCGCATCCTTGTTCATGAGTTCGAAAAGCGCAATTTCCCTGGAGTGCCGACCTACAGCTTTGCCGTAGAAGACCCAACGCAGGGCATTAAGCAGGCTGGTTTTGCCACGCATGTTGTCCCCATAGACCAGCATGACGTTTTGATCTTTGTTGGTGGGGAAAGCAATCGACATCTTGCCTTTGAAGGGCATGAAGTTTGAAGACGAGAGGGTGTGCAAAATCATGACGATGCACCTCCAGATTCCACCATGGCGTCCATCAGGACTTTCAGATCTTGCATTGAGGTCTCACGAGAGTTGTCCCGATCAAATTGATGCCTTCGCTGAATGGCGTAGGACTTTAAAAGCAATTCTTGTGAAAGTGCTGGCTCGACTTCTGCGGCTGCTTTTAAAAGAGCAGCTAGAGCCATATCGGTTTCGGTCTCTTGGGTCATTCTTCTTCGTCCTCTTCAATAGCGGCATCACTCGGATGCTCGGTGTCTAGTCCCATATCCATGGCAATTCGTCGAAGCTCAGCACCCGCCCTTTTGTTGAGAGCGGAGTTGGCAAACTCCAGTGCTCGAAGCAGTTCAGCTTTCAAAAGCGAGATCTGGTCTCCCTCACTATCGGGGTCCACAGGCACGACGATGGCATCATGAATCACAGCGAGATTCTTGCCATGTGATTTCCGAAGCACACGGCCCCGACGCTGAATAAATTGGCGTGGGTTTTGGCTGGAGGCCAAGATAAATGCGTGGCTCACTGCAGGAATATCAATACCTTCATCAAGACACTTGATGGAGACCAAAACACCCCCGAAGGATTTAAACCACTTCAAGGTTTCGACTTTGTCGCCTGCCATCTTGGAGTGGTATTCCAAAGGTTTGAGGCCTGCGTCTCCTAAGAGCTTGAGCATTTGGCCCAGTTGATCGGAGTCTTCACAGTAAACAAGCCAGTGTTGCCCGTCTTGAAACTCGCGTTTGATGACACCTGCGGCTAAGCCCGTTTTGACTTTGGCCTTTTTAGCAATGCGTGATCGTGCGATCAGCATCATCTTGGCTTTGTCCGTCAGCCCGCCACGACTCCCATCCTTGTTTTTGGATTTGGCCAATTCAAAGCTGATTTGCTTGGTGAGCTTTTTCCAATTAGCCGCTTCTTCTTCGTCCAGATGCAAGGCGTGAGGAAAATATTCGTAATTGACCAAGCGACCTGCAGCAATGGCATCTTGCAAGGTGATGGGAGGTGGAATCACTTCTCCAAATCGATCAAAGATTCGTTGTGTGCCTTCAGGATCTCCATACCTTGTTGGAGTGGCGGAAAGCCCAAGACTCGCTCCAGTTCGAATCGCCATGGCTTTGGAGTTTTGAGGACTACCAATTTGGTGAATCTCATCAACCACAATCAAAAGATGGTCGCCTTCGCACACGCTTTTGATGAAGGTCTCAGTCGATGCGGTTTGCATGGTGGAGACCACCACTCGCTTCATTCCTAGATCAGGACTTGTATGAGACCAAAGCCTGCCCCGATCTTTCCACTTGGTGTGCCCACCTCCAGCCATCAAGATAGTGGCATCTGGAATCTCTTCTAAGATTTCCTCCTTCCACTGCTCTAAAAGAAGTTGGCTAGGCACCAACACTATGGCGGGTTGCTCAGTAACTAGGTGCCGTTTAATTGCCTCAATGGCAGTAAAGGTCTTTCCACTGCCTGTGGCATGTTCAAAAACACCTTTTCGTCCATTGGCTTCCCAAGCTGCAATGGCGGCTGCTTGGTGGGGCAGGATTTTGCGCCGTCTGGGACCAATCTCATCAGGTAGGTCGAGTTCTGGGTCATCAAGCCCAGGAGAGGCGACCGTTAAAAGCTTTTGCCTTAGAGCATCAGGAAAATCAATGGTGTTGACCCCTGGGGCTTCTCCTGCCCAAAGTCGCTCAAAGTGAGCCTCATGAGCTTGGACCCGATCATGCTCACTAGGGAGCCAGTCTCTAAAGACTTCAATGGATTCGTGATTGCCATCCGCATGCCAAGCACTCCATGTCTCATTGGCTGAGCCTAAAAAGCTGACTCGCTGTTTTTTACTGTCGGTGAAAATGCCAATCTTCTCGTGATAGATGCCGTTTCCTCCCGTTCGGAACGCCAATCGGATATCCAAAGTGCCACATTTGATGAAGGTGGCTAAAAGCCTCGTGCGAGAGTTAAGGGTGGGGTCGGACAGCAGAGCATTCACATCGCGTGTCATGGCTTGGGCGATCACATAATCTCTTTGGGAGTATCCAAATGCGATGGCGGCTGCGTCTTCTTCAGTAATGGATGGCGAACAAATAAAACGTGCCTTGCCCCCGCGCCTTGCAAAACTTAAAAACGGGTGCCCAATGATGGCAAAAATGGTGGAGCGAAAGTAGCCCACGGCTCGGTCATAGGTGACAGAAGCTTCTAAACAGGGCTTATAAAAGCCCGTGACAGGGTTTCGCTCTCCGGTACGATAGTGGGTATCAAGCGCCAGTTGAGAGAGATTTCCCGACCCAGTTGGGATGAGCTTTATCATCGTTATGTTGGTATTCATTCAAACCAGAAACTCACCACGTCGAATGCTCCCCTCGTGCTTTTTATGTACTTTTTTCGGCAACGCAAAAGTCTAAATTTGTTGCTACTTGGCGAAATAAAGACCCAAACAGCCCCGATTTTTTGACAACTGTAACATCGCAAAATTGGTGCATGCTGGTTTCATCACCAGCATGGTCCTTCGGCTGAAACACGAACTCCAGCAAGACTGGATCAGTTGGGTGTGTCATAGAGGGT
>JBCKNM010000028.1:0-19289 GCA_038902775.1 Polaromonas sp. | reverse complement strand
GCCTCGCCGGACATCAGCCACAAAATCGCTTCGGCGCATTCTTCTACGGTGCCGATACGGCCCATCGGCACCTGAGAAATCACTTTTTGCAGACGGTCGCCGACGCCGGACTCGGCATGAATTTCGGTCTGGATCAAGCCGGGAGCGATCGCGTTAACACGGATCCCCTCGGCCGCCACTTCCTTGGCCAGGCCCAGGGTGAAGCTGTTGATAGCACCCTTGGTGGCGCCATAGTGAATCCCTTGAATGCCGCCGCCTGTCTGGGCCGCCAGCGAGGAGAGGTTAACGATCACGCCGCCGCTGCCGCCATGGCTGGTCGACATGCGGCGAACCGCCTGCTGTGAGCAAAGCATGGTCCCGATCACGTTCACGTCGAATATCCGCCGGAGGCTGTCCGGATCGTAGCTGTCGAGACGCCCGGCTTTTCCGGTAATACCGGCGTTGTTGACCAGCGCGGTCAGCGGCCCCAGCTCTTGATCCACCCGCTCGAACAGACTGGCAACCTCGTTTTCCTTGGCGGTGTCGGCCTGCACCATCATCGCCGTGCCGCCGCTGGCGCGAATCGCTGCGACAACCTCCGCGGCACGCTCTTCATTCTTGAGATAGTTCACACACACCGCATAACCGCGCTGCGCGGCAAGCTTGGCCGTCGCGGCCCCGATCCCGCGTCCGGAACCGGTAATCAGTACTACACCCGACATGTGAACTCCTCTAGGATAGATCGCTGTTTGCGGCTTCTGCAGTCTACCCCCAATAAGGTACGAAATACTCCGCTTGCCGCAGGCGATTTGCCTCTACAGTGTCTCGCCATAGATACGCCATAGCCCTAGTGCTTTACACTTATTTAAGTCAGCCCTATCGCGCCTCGGCGCCTCATAGCGCCTTATCGCTCCACCAGAACCCAAAAACCGAAAGCGTGTCCATGTCTGCCGTCTTCAACTTCACGTTTGTTCCCTGGTTCCGGTCTGTTGCGCCGTACATCCACACGCATAGAGGCAAAACTTTTGTGATCGGCGTTGCCGGTGAGGCGATTGCCGCCGGCAAGCTCCAACACATTGCGCAAGACCTGGCGCTGATTCAAAGCATGGGCGTGAAGATCGTGCTGGTGCATGGCTTCAGGCCGCAAGTCAATGAGCAGCTCAGGGCCAAGGGCCACGAAGCAAAGTACTCGCACGGTATGCGCATCACCGATGAAGTCGCACTTGACTGCGCACAAGAGGCCGCTGGCCAGTTGCGCTACGAGATTGAGGCCGCCTTCAGCCAGGGCCTGCCCAACACCCCCATGGCCGGCTCCACGGTGCGCGTGATTTCTGGCAATTTCATCACCGCCATGCCCGTTGGCATCGTCGATGGCGTGGACTTCAAGCATTCAGGCCTGGTGCGCAAGGTCGATACCGCAGGCATCATGCGCACGCTGGACTTTGATGCCATGGTGCTGCTGTCGCCCTTCGGCTATTCGCCAACTGGCGAGGCCTTTAACCTGACGATGGAAGAAGTCGCCACCAGCGTGGCGATTCAACTACAGGCTGACAAGCTGATTTTTCTGACCGAAATTCCGGGCATCCGTATCAACCCCGACGAACCTGAGAGCGAAGACAATCCCGTCGACACCGAGTTGCCGCTGGCCGCCGCCGAAAAGCTGCTGGCCCAGCTACCCAACCCGAAACAACCCACCGACACCGCGTTTTACCTGCAACATTGCGTCAAGGCCTGCAAGGCCGGTGTCGAGCGTAGCCACATCCTGCCGTTTGCAGTCGATGGCTCGCTGCTGCTGGAGATTTACGTGCATGACGGCATAGGCACCATGGTGATTGATGAAAAGCTTGAAGAGCTGCGTGAAGCCACCGCCGACGACGTGGGCGGCATACTGCAACTGATAGAGCCGTTTGAAAAAGACGGCACGTTAGTTAAGCGCGACCGCACCGAGATCGAACGTGATGCGGGCCACTACACCATCGTCGAACACGACGGCATTATTTTTGCCTGCGCTGCACTCTACCCCTACCCCGAAGCCAAAACCGCCGAGATGGCGGCCCTGACCGTATCACCCCAAAGCCAGGGTCAGGGCGACGGCGAAAAAATCTTAAAGCGCATCGAGCAACGCGCCAAAGCGGCCGGCCTGCAAAGCATTTTTGTACTGACCACACGCACCATGCACTGGTTTATCAAGCGCGGCTTTGTGCAAGTTGACCCCGACTGGTTGCCCGAAGCCCGCAAGCGCAAATACAACTTGGACCGCAAGAGCCTGGTGCTGGTTAAAAAGCTGGGGTGAGCAGCTATTTTTATTTGTAGCGAATGTGCTTAATTGGAGTCTGACCCTAATTCTTCTTGAAGAATGGTTACACTGAGCCCGAATGCGTCCGATTAGTTAAAAACGGAGAAACTATGGGAACACCAATAACATTAAGCAGTGTTAACAGACTGTACGATATTGCAAACACGTTGTTAATCCTTAGTCTGATTGGCGATAAGCCAATACATAAGCCACACGTTATTGGTAAATTCTAATTCCAAGTGCATCACAGTTTAGAAAATAAGCGGAAAGAATTGGGGTCAGACTCCAATTAGCTCGGGTTGCTACAAAGAAAGAATTGGGGTCAGACTCCAATTAGCTCGGGTTGCTACAAATAACATAGCTACTTTTTAACCTAAGGACCCTCTGCATAACTCCCTGCGGTCTGTGAAAAGAATTGGGGTCAGACTCCAATTAAGTTGCTGATGCTTAAAATTTTATGAAAGAGCATCCCTAGATTTCGGCTCTCGATGCTGGTGAAAACACGACAGTACATTCACAGTATCGCCGTCAATGACATAGAACAGCGTGTACGGAAAGCGATTCAAGTGCGCACTGCGCAGGTCTTGCTCTACTTTGGGATACAGGTGGGATACAGGTGGGGGTTACTAGCCAGGAAGGAGCTTGTGCGTTCCAACTCCAGCAGAAAGGCATCACCCATCTGAATGTGCGGTTGCTGATACCAGTGGTAAGCGTCAGCCACCTCAATTTGAGCCAGTGGCTTGAGAATGACGTTAAACGCCATTCTCAGTGTTTGACAGCAAGTAAATTTGCCTTGAGTTGCGCCACAGTGATGCCCTGCTGGTCTGAGTTTTCACGGTGATAGGCCAAGCGCGCACGTAGCTCAGTACGTTGCGCGTCGGTAATGAGTGGTGCAGAGGCTTCGCTGTCAGCGCTGACGAGCAAGGCCTCACCCAAAGACCGCTTTTCAGCGATGCTCAGTTGCTCTAACTCTTGAAACCGGCGCGTGTTCATCGAAGTAGTGTATTTCAGATGCTGTGGCTTTGCAAAACAAAAAAGAACCGAGGCTTTACTTGGCGCTGTTTTGGCTCAAACCTCGTCAAAATACTTAATTGGAGTCTGCCCCTAATTCTTGTACTCGGCGCCCCCGCAGGTACTGCGATGCAAGCGCGGCGAGTATCAGTCCAATGCCCAGCATGTCCGCCATAACGCTCGGATAAACCAGCGCAAAACCGGCGACGATCAGCAGCAGGCGCTCGATCATGGTGGCGCGCCTGAGCGCCCAGCCCTGGAAGCCTGCCGCAAGCGCGGCGACACCCAGCGCGGCGGTCAAGGTGACTTCGGCGATCGACCACCAGTTCGCTGTGGCAAGCGCCTTGGCCGAACCCATGAGCAGCAGGCCCTGACCGCTTGGATCGAGGACGAACATGAACGGAACCAGGAATGCCGGAATGGTGTATTTCCAGCATTGCATCGTGGTCTTGTACGGGTCGCCTCCGGTGATGGCCGAAGCAGCGAATGGCGACAGGGCGGTGGGCGGCGATACCTCGGACAGCACGGCGTAGTAGAAAATGAACATGTGCGCGGCAAAGTCGGGTACGCCGAGCTTGATCAGTGCCGGCGCTGCGATCACCGCGCAGATGATGTAGGAAGCCGTCACCGGCACCGCCAAGCCGACGATCCAGACCACCAGAGCAGTGTAGATCGCGGTCAGCAGCAGCGAGCCGCCGGCCAGATCGATGACGATCGAGCTGAACTTGAGGCCGAGGCCGGTCAGCGTCACGACGCCGACAATAATGCCTGCGCCGGCGCAGGTGGCGGCGACGTTGAGCACGCCGGTCGAGCCGCTCTGCAGCGCCTTGATGAAATTCGATTCCCAGAGCTGCTTCGCGATCGGCCCCCGGCCACGGAAAACGTCATAGGGAATCAGCGCGCAGTCCGGGCGCAGGAAACTGGTAAATAAGGCCACCACGGTCGCCCAGAATACCGATAGCACCGGCGAAAAGCCCAACATCATGAAGGCCACGATAGAGATCAGCGACAGGAAGTGGAACCCGTACTTGCGTGTCAGGTTCCAGACCGAGTCCACTTTTTCGAAAACTGTATTGCCCATGCCGTATTTGCGCGCGTCGATTTCGACCATCAGGAACAGCGCGAGGTAAAACAGGAGGGTCGGGATAATCGCCATCAGCAGCACGTCGAGATAGGATATCTTGAGAAACTCGGCGATCAGAAATGCCGCGGCACCCATTACCGGTGGCGAGATGATCGCGCCCAATCCGGCCGCTGCCAGCAGGCCGCCGGCGGCGTTCCTTTCATAGCCGACCTTGGCCAGCAGGGGCCAGGCGACCGCGCCCAGCGTCACGGTGGTTGCCACGCCCGAACCGGACGGCCCTCCGAGCAGGAAAGAGGCCAGCACGACCGTGCGGCCTGCGCCGGTGGGTTTGCCGCCCATTGCCGCGAACGAGAAATCGATATAGAACTTGCCCGCGCCAGAAAATTGCAGGAATGCCCCGAAGATGGTGAACAGTATGATCAGCGATGAGGATACGTCGACCGCCACGCCAAAGATTCCCTCGAGAGTCATGTACAGATGTCCGATCAGGCGTCCCAGCTCATAGCCCTTGTGGGTCCAGGGGCTGGGCAGGTAGGCACCGAATAGCGCGTAGAGGAGAAACAGGCTCGTTACCACCGGCAGGATCCAGCCGGTAGTCCGGCGCATGGCTTCCAGCACCAGCAAAATCAGCGCCACTCCGAAGAAAATGTCCCAGGCATGTGGCGTCGTATTGCGGTCGGTGAAATCGTCGCCGCCCAAGATCACATACAGCACGACGGCGATCGAGAGCAGCGCCGCAATCCAGTCCCACCACATGATGCGATGGCGAAAACGTTTTCCGACCGGGAACAGCAGGAATGCCAGAAACAGCACGAAGCCGACGTGAACCGAGCGCATGACCTGCGTCGGTACGATGGCGTAAGCACTGTAGAGGTGAAATACCGACATCACCACCGCAACCAGTTTCACGAAGTTGCCCAGCCAGCCCGCCAGCCGGTTTGCCGCACCCTCCTCCTCCTCGATATATGCCTCGGCCTTGCGTAGTGCCTCGTCGCTGACGACCACCTGCGCAGTCGGGTCCAGTCTGGTCTGTTCGCTCATGGGGTGCGTCTCTCTCATTTTGCGCGGCGATGCTACGCCGCCGACTATGGTTCAGCCTCTTGCACAAACTAAAACCCCGCCAGCAGGCGGGGTTGGGAAGCCGATGCCGGCGTCAGTTGAGCTTGACGCCCTTTTCGGCGAAGTACTTGGCCGCACCCGGGTGAAACGGGATGGGAGTCGCTGCAGTCTTCTGGTTCTCCAGCTTGAAATTCTCCGCCTCTTTGTGCACCGCGATCAGGTCGCTGCGTTTGTCGAAGATCGTCTTGACGATGTTGTAAGCCGTTTTGTCATCCATGTTGGCGTGCGTGACAAGAAGGTTCATCACGGTGGCCTGCTTGTTGTCTGCGTCCATGCCTTTGTACACGGCCTTAGGAATGCTGTCCTCGACGTAAAGATCGCCGTATTTCTGGTTCATCTTCAACACCACCTCTGCATGGTCGATCAGCTTGATCTTCGTGCCTGGCGTATGGGCCAGGTCGGTGACAGCCGCGGTCGGCAAGCCACCCACCCAGAAAAACGCGTCGATCTTGTTATCTTTCATCGCGTTGACCGACTCGGCGACGCTCAGGCGCTCGCGCTTGACGTCCTTGTCCTTGTCGAGCCCGGCGGCCTCGAGTATCCGGAACGCCATGACTTCCGTGGCGCTGCCAGGCGAACCGGTGGCGATACGCCTGCCCTTGAGATCGGCGATCTTGTTGATGCCGCGTCCTTCCACCGTGACCAGATGCATCCGATTCGGATACAGCACCATCAGGGTCCGCAGCGGGACCTTGTTACCCTTGAATTTATCTTCACCTTGGTAAGCATCGAGGGCGGCATCGGCCATGGTGAACCCGATGTAGGGCTTGGCGGTGCCGATCAGCTTGAGGTTGTCCACCGAACCGCCGGTGACTTCTGCGGTAGCCTGCATCCCTGGCACGTACTTGGACAGCGCAGCAGCCAGACCGCCCCCCATCGGATAGTAGACGCCGCCGGTGCCGCCGGTGGCGATGGAAATGTTCTGAGCGCCCGCCACTGCGGCGAATGTCAAAGCCATAAAAGCCGCCGCCATGCGTAGCCAATGCGCGGATTTCGTTACGTTTCGTTGGGTCATCTTGGTCTCCATAACCTGTTTATATTGGGAAATACCTAACTTGGTGCCTGATGCTTGGCTTCATCACCGATTTGCATGTTAATTCACCCGTCGCTCGACGTCAATACGCAGCCTTGTCCAACGAGGTATGGGCCTGAGCGGCGCACGTATTTCCAAGCAGGAAGAGCCTGGTGCTGGTTAAAAAGCTGGGGTGAGCAGGAGGGGCTGCCTGGCCTGCAAGACTTTTTGGAGGCATTTTCAGGCATCAAATCAGGCTGTAGCCCAATCAATACGGGCGTGAACAGCTATTCTATTTGTAGCGAATGTGCTTAATTGGAGTCTGACCCTAATTCTTGCTCTTCTCACCGCAATAAGAACGCCAGATCCATTTCCTGTGCCAAGTTGATTTGCAAATGGCTTATTAATTCTATTCAACCAAGATTGATCACGACGGGAAACAATTTCAGCAGCGGTTGGCGCACTCGATTGCAAGGTTGTTGATGTTTGAAGCACTGTCGGAGTGCCTGCCGTTGGAATCTCGGTAACTGGAGCGGGCGCCATTGAGCCAGAACCGGACCCACCGCCGCCACAGCCACCAAGAAGCGCAACCAATGAGGCTAAAGACAAGAGAATGGCTGTCGTGGATTTTTGTGACCGCACCGAAGTCATCCGCAAGCCCTGCATCATCAATGCTGGTGCCCCCACAACACAAAGGCATCCCTGCCTTCTACCGCCAGGGTCACTTTGGCACCGACCGGCAACAGCACTTTCGTCGCCACATGACCAAACGGCAACCCCGTTAGCACCCTGGCCTTGACTTGGCTTTGCAGCCTGCTGGCTACCGCCGCGAAGCCAAAGCCGCTGTCATACCCTGGCACCAGTTTGTAGTTGCTGAACTGGCCAAAAATGATCGCCTTTTGCTGGGCCAGCACCCCGGCGTGCAACAAATGGGTCAACATCCGCTCGACCTGGTATGGGTGCTCACCGACATCTTCAATAAACAATATGCCGCCCTTAATTTGGGGCAGGTAAGGCGTTCCGATCAACGCTGTCAAAACCGCCAGGTTGCCACCCCAAAGCTGCGCATTTTTGACCATAAAAACGTCTGCGGTGCCCTCTTCACGCGCGTGACCAGCTACTAAATCCATAGCGGAAGGCGCGCTGGCCTTGGGCAATTTCCAGCCAGTGCCTTCACCTTGCCCGGTGATGAGGTCGTCAAAACAGGCTTGCATGATGTCGTCAGGCGCAGCTTCTGTGCCAAAGTCTTCGCCGAGTGCGGGCCCCGCCCAGCTGACTGCGCCAGTTTTGGCCAGCAAGGCCAGTTGCAAGGCAGTGAAATCGCTCAAGCCCACGAACCGGGTACCCGTGTGAGCAGCTTTGGCCAGCGCCTTGTAGTTGATGGCGGGCAGAATACGCGTCAAGCCGTAACCGCCGCGTGAAATAAGCGCCACGTCAGCGCCACTGGCAGCTGCCCGGTGGATGGCGGCCAGCCGGGTGTCGTCGTCTCCGGCAAAGCGCTGGTGTTTGGCTAGGGCCGCAACGTCCACCTCAACCTCATAGCCCAGGGCGGTGAGGCGCTTCACGCCACGCTTGAAGCTGGCCTTGTCGCGCACCGCGCTGGAGGGGGAATAGATGTAGATATGTTTTTTCACGGTTGTAAGTATCCCACTGGGGCTTGCCACTTTGGGAGTCAGTCTACTTAGCAAAGGCGACATCAGGGGCGCAGCGCGTCGTCAGGCAGGGGGCTGGCTCATTTTGGATTCCTCCCCCTCCCGTTGGTCACTGCGGCGCTGCTTGAAAAAGGTTTGCAGTAATGCCGCACTTTCATCGGCCATCACACCGCCTTGCAGCGCGGTCTGATGGTTTAACCGCGCCTCGGCAAACAGGTTGATGACAGAGCCTGCAGCCCCGGTTTTTGCATTCAGCGCACCAAACACCACCCGCTTGAGCCGCGCGTTCAGCATGGCCCCGCTGCACATGGCGCAGGGCTCCAGCGTGACGTAAAGCTCGCAGTCATCAAGCCGGTAGTTGCCCAAAACCCTGGCCGCGGCACGCAGGGCATTGACCTCGGCATGGGCAATCGGGTCATGGCCGTCAATCAGGGCGTTGCGGCCTGTGGCGATCACCTCGCCGTGCCGCACGACCACCGCACCGACGGGCACTTCACCGGCTGCGGCGGCGGCCTGGGCCTGCGCAAGCGCGAGGTTCATAAAAATTTCGTCGCTCATGGCGCTACTTTATTGATAGCTTGTCACGCCCGTATTTATTGGGCTATTGGCTTTGAATTGGGGTGGGAGGTACATCTTGCGCTCTCTTAAAAGTAGCGATATTCAAAGTCGTTGCTTTGATGAATCGTCTTTAATCTGTCACTCCCACTCAATCGTCGCAGGCGGCTTGCTGCTGACATCGTAGGTCACCCGGTTGATGCCGCGCACTTCGTTGATGATGCGGCCCGATACCTTTTTCAGCAGCGCGTACGGCAGTTCAGCCCAGTCGGCGGTCATGAAGTCGCTGGTTTGCACGGCGCGCAGGGCCACCACGTAGTCGTAGGTGCGGCCGTCGCCCATGACGCCGACGCTTTTCACCGGCAGGAATACCGCGAACGCCTGGCTGGTCAGGTCGTACCAGCTCTTGCCGGTCTCCGCATCCTTGAAGTTGCGCAGCTCTTCGATGAAGATCGCGTCGGCGCGGCGCAGCAGGTCGGCGTATTCTTTTTTGACTTCGCCGAGGATGCGCACGCCCAGGCCCGGGCCGGGGAACGGGTGGCGGTAGACCATACCGTGCGGCAGGCCCAGCGCCACGCCGAGTTCCCGCACCTCGTCCTTGAACAGTTCGCGCAGCGGTTCAAGAAGTTTCAAGCCAAGCTGTTCGGGCAGACCACCGACGTTGTGGTGGCTTTTGATGGTGACCGCTTTTTTGCTCTTGGCGCCGCCCGACTCGATCACGTCGGGGTAAATCGTGCCTTGAGCCAGCCATTTCGCGCCTTTTGAGGACGCATTGACAGCTTTCAGTTTGGCCGCCTCTGCCTTGAAAACCTCAACGAATTCGCGGCCGATGATCTTGCGCTTGGCTTCGGGTTCGCTGACACCGGCGAGGTGACCGAGAAACTGGTCGGCGGCATCAACGCGGATGACTTTGGCGTGCAGCTTGCCGACAAACATGTCCATCACCATGTCGCCTTCATTCAGGCGAAGCAGGCCGTGGTCGACAAACACGCAGGTCAGTTGGTCGCCGATGGCGCGGTGTATCAGCGCGGCTGCAACCGACGAATCAACGCCGCCTGACAGCCCCAGAATGACCTCTTCATCACCCACCTGCTGGCGGATTTTTTCAACGGCCTCAGCGATGTAGTCGCCCATGATCCAGTCTTGCCGCGTGCTGCAGATGCCCAACACGAAACGCTTGAGAATGGCGTGGCCCTGCTTGGTGTGCGTGACTTCGGGGTGAAACTGCACGGCGTAAAACCGCCGCGCTTCATCCGCCATGCCGGCAATCGGGCACGAATCGGTCGAGGCCATGAGCTTGAAGCCAGGCGGCATTTCAGTCACCTTGTCGCCGTGGCTCATCCAGACGTTGAGCATGCCCTGCCCTTCGGGCGTGGTGTAGTCAGCAATGTCTTTGAGCAGCGCGGTATGACCGCGTGCCCGCACATCGGCAGAGCCAAACTCGCGCGTCAAGCCTGCTTCTACCTTGCCGCCCAGCTGCTGCGCCATGGTTTGCATACCGTAGCAAATGCCCAGCACGGGCAGGCCCAGTTCAAACACCGCTTGCGGGGCGCGGTCAGTGGTGTCTTCAGTCACGCTGGCATGGCTGCCCGACAAAATGATGCCCTTCAGGTTGCCGTCCTTTGCGTAGTCACGCACCCAGTCGTCTGTCACATCGCAGGGGTGGACTTCACAAAATACATGCGCTTCCCGGACGCGGCGGGCTATGAGTTGGGTGACTTGGGAGCCGAAGTCTAGGATGAGGATTTTTTGATGGGACATGGTCAAAAAGTAAAAAAGGGCAGCGAAAACGCTGCCCAGATCAAGGTGCTACAGCCTAGTCGGCTCTGTAATTAGGCGCTTCCTTGGTGATCTGCACATCATGGACATGACTTTCGCGCATGCCTGCCGAGGTGATTTCGACAAACTCAGCCTTGTTCTGCATGTCTTCAATCGTGGCACAGCCGCAGTAGCCCATGCTGGCACGCAGGCCACCGGCCATCTGGTAAATGATGGCGACCATCGAGCCTTTGTAGGGCACGCGGCCCTCAATGCCCTCGGGTATCAGCTTGTCGGCGTTCGGGTTGCCGGTGCTGGACTCCTGAAAGTAACGGTCGGCACTGCCCTGCTGCATGGCACCAATGCTGCCCATGCCGCGATAGCTTTTATAGCTGCGGCCCTGAAACAAAACGATTTCGCCGGGGGCTTCTTCAGTGCCTGCAAACATGCCGCCCATCATCACGGTGTGGGCACCGGCGGCAATGGCCTTGGCAATGTCACCGCTGTAGCGGATGCCGCCGTCGGCAATCAGCGGAATGCCGCTGCCGCGCAGCGCCATCGCCACGCTGTCAATAGCCATGATTTGCGGCACGCCCACGCCTGCCACGATGCGGGTGGTGCAAATGCTGCCCGGGCCTATGCCGACCTTGATGCCGTCAGCACCCGCCTCAACCAGTGCCAGAGCCGCTGCGCCGGTAGCGATATTGCCGCCTATCACGTCAATTTTCGGATAGTTTTGCTTGACCCAGCGGACCCGGTCAATCACGCCTTGGCTGTGGCCGTGGGCGGTATCGACCACGATGGCGTCCACACCGGCCCGGACCAGGGCCTCGACACGTTCTTCGGTACCCTCGCCCACCCCGACGGCCGCACCCACGCGCAACTGGCCACGCGCATCGCGGGCGGCGTTGGGGAAAGTGGTTTGCTTGGTGATGTCCTTGACGGTAATCAAGCCCTTGAGTTCAAAATCGTCATTGACCAGCAGCACCCGTTCAAGCCGGTGTTTGTTCAGCAGTGCCTTGGCATCATCGAGTGATGCGGTCTCAGAAATAGTGATGAGCCGTTCGCGCGGCGTCATGATGGTGCTGACCGGCACGTCCAGTCGCGTTTCAAATCGCATGTCGCGCCCGGTCACAATGCCCACCACCTTGCCGCCATCGATGACCGGAAAGCCGGAGATGCCGAGCTGTTCACTCAAGGCCATGACCTGGCGCACCGTGTGCGTCGGGGTAATCACGACCGGATCACGCAGCACGCCGCTCTCGTAGCGCTTGACGCGTGACACCTCGGCGGCCTGCTGCTGCGGCGTGAAGTTTTTATGCACAATGCCGATACCGCCTTCCTGGGCAATGGCAATCGCCAGCCGGGCCTCGGTCACGGTGTCCATGGCCGCCGACACGAGCGGCAAATTCAGGCGAATGTTGCGGGAAAACTGGGTAGAAAGCGAGGTGTCCTTGGGCAGGACCTGGGAGAACGCTGGCATCAACAATACGTCGTCGAAGGTGAGCGCTTTGCCGATTAGGCGCATAAGGATGGCTCCAAAAACACGATTGTACCCGCGCCGGTCGGTACAAACCCTAGGGCGTGAACTGCCCCTGACGCGTTACAAATGAAGCCGACGGCACGGGTACGGGACTTCAACATCAACCACGCACAGCGCTACACTGACAGGATGACACTGAAAACTACATCAAAACACCTGGCCTTGACCCTTGCCGGCTGGGCTTTCGCCTTGTCCGCAACAGCCCAGTGGCAATGGATAGACAAAGACGGACGCAAGGTTTTCAGCGACCGCCCGCCAACTGCCGACATCAAAGACAAAGACATCCTCAAGCAGCCCGGTGGCCGGGGCCGCGTCCCTGCGAGTGCTACCACTACCGAAGGCTCTGAAGCCACAGCGCCGACTGGCGCAGCAGTCGCCAAGGTCAATGCCAATGCCCCGAAAATCTCCGGCAAGGATGCCGAACTGCAAGCCAGAAAGAAAAAGCTTGAAGACGAAGAAGCTGCCAAGAAGAAGGCTGAAGAAGAAAAAGTGGCCAAGGCCAAGGCCGACAACTGTGAGCGCGTCAAACGGGGCCTGGCGACTTTTCAGTCAGGAGTACGCATATCCACCACCAATGCCAAAGGCGAACGTGAGTTCATGGACGACAACACGCGTGCCAGCGAAACCAAACGACTGCAGTCCATCGTGGACAACGACTGCCAATAAGCGGCGTCGATTTAACGCTGGACAGACAACTGCGGGAGCCCCTCTGTCCTAATCGGCACCGGACTCAGTACCCAGCCTTGGCCCCTGCCCTTTTTTTGGCGAACAGCCCGGATTTTTTCACGCCCTGCTTGCTGAAGCGCTCGCGCCGGGCGACCTTGGGATCGACCCGCAGCGCGCGGTAGATTTCAAGGCGATCCTGCTCGCGCAGCAGCTGCCGCAAACTTGTTTTTTTCCCCCAGATGCCGAGCGCCAGAGGGCTCTGTGCAAGCTCAGGAAACTGTGCCAATACCCCGCTGACCTCTATGGCCTGTGCCACGCTGCTGCCAGCGGGGAGGGTCAGATGCCACTCGCGAACCTGACGCGGGGCCGGTGAATAGGCCAGCGTGATGTTCAAGTGCTGGTCCGGTTCAGTCTTCGACCTCGCCATACACCTGGGCCGCGCGCTTCACAAACGCATCGACCAGGCTGCCGGCAATCTTGCCAAACACCGGGCCCACCAGCGCGGCCAGCGCGGCGTTGTCAAAGTCGTAGCGCAGGGTGAAGTCCACCTTGCAGGCGCGCTGGCTGCCGTCGCCCAGCGGGTGAAAATCCCAATCGCCATCGAGTTTTGAAAAAGGGCCATCGACCAGCTTGAGCGAGACCTTGCGATCCTGAACGTGGGTGTTACGTGTCGTGAAGCTTTGCGCGATGCCGGCAATCGACATCCCGACCTTGGCAGTCATGCCGTGGTCGTTGTCCTCGATCACCGAGGCTTGGTCGCACCAGGGCAAAAACTGCGGATAGCTGGCGACGTCGGTGATCAAGGCAAACATTTCGGCTGCGCTGTACCAGATCAAAACGGACTTGTGAACGGTTTTCATACAATCATAGGTTGCACTCGATTGTATTGGGGCCTATACACACTATTTTACTTGCAAAAATAGTGTGAGCAGGCCCTGACGCTGCCCCTACCTTTCACACATGGCCACCAAAGAAGCATCCTCCAAAAAATCGGCCGCCGCCTCCTCCTCCGGAAAGTCCACGGAAAAGCCCGCCAGCAATCTCAGCGCCAAGGCCGCCGCCGCCGCGGTGCGCATCGCCGACAACAAAAAAGCCACGTTCAACTACCATATTGAAGAGCGTTTCGAGGCTGGCATGGTGCTGGAAGGCTGGGAAGTCAAGTCGCTGCGCGAAGGCAAGGTGCAGCTGACCGACGGCTACGTCGTGATCCGCAATGGCGAACTCTTCATCATCGGCTGCCAGATCAACCCGCTGGGGACCGCCTCCACCCACATCCGGCCGGACTCGGTGCGCACCAAAAAGCTGCTGATGCACAAAGAGCAGATCCGGCGACTGATTGGCAAGATCGAACAAAAAGGCTACACGCTGGTGCCGCTGAACCTGCACTGGAAGGCGGGCAAGGTCAAATGCGAGATCGGCCTGGCCAAGGGCAAGGGCGAACACGACAAGCGCGACACCATCAAGGACCGCGAAGGCAAGCGCGAGGTCGAGCGTGCGATGAAGTCGCGAAGCCGCTGAACTCGGAACGTCGCCCTGGTGGCGCTACAGGTCACGCAGCGGATGTGCGTCGGCTGTCCAGGGGCTGGCAAAAAAGGCCTGCACCATCTGCGGCTTGACGTCTTCGATACGCGCCGGGTTCCACTTCGGGCTGTAGTCCTTGTCAATCGCCAGCGCGCGTATGCCTTCGACGGTTTCGCTGGCAGCGCCGGGGCGCAGGTAAAAACAGTGCTGCACCATGTCACGCTCCATGCGCAAATCGTCAGCCAGGCTCATGCTTCTGGCGCGGCGAATCTGCTCCAGCGTCACATGCAGCATCAGCGGTGATCGTTTGCGCAGCAGGGCGACGGTCTTTTGCGCCCACTCGTCGTTCTTGGCAGCTTCGAGGGCATCCACCATGTGTTTCACCCGGGCCAGCGAAAAATATTGATCAAATGGGCTTTCAGCCATTTCCAGGCGGTCGTCGTCAGCTATCAAATGAGTAGCAATCCATTGATCAGCGCCGGAGGCGCCAGCGAAGTCCTGCTCGCCCAGTTGCTGCCACAGCGCCGGCAGGCTGGCGGCGGGCCGCTTGACGTCGGCCAGGCCATACGCCAGTGCATCGTCACCGTCTATCACCGCACCGGTCAGCGCCAGGTATTCACCGCTACTTCCCGGACAGCGGCTCAGGAAGTAGCCGCCCCCGACATCGGGGAACAAACCGATACTGGTTTCCGGCATGGCCATTTTGGTGTGTTCGGTGACGATGCGGACCCGTGCCCCCTGGCTGATTCCCATGCCGCCACCCATCACCACGCCGTCCATGAAGGCGATGTAGGGCTTGGGGTAGTTATGAATCAGGTGGTTGAGGCGGTATTCCTCGGTGAAAAATGCGTCCAGCGCCGGGTCTCCGCCAAGGGCCGCCTGGTGAAAAAAGCGGATATCGCCACCGGCGCTGAAGCCGCCGAACAGGCTTTCCGGGCTGCCGGGGCGGCCCGCCTTGTTGCTGCCGCGAATCGCCACGGCAAGCACGCCCGCGTCATCGCGCCAGGCCGTCAGCACCGCCGCCAGGTTGCGCACCATCTGCAGCGACAGCGCATTGAGCGCCTTGGGCCGGTTCAGCGTGATGAAGCCGACCTGTCCGCGCACCTCGCTCAGGATGTCACTCGTTCCCGGCGTGTGTGTTGTCTGATTCATGTTCTCTGTCTCCATCCCATCAGTTCATTGGCCACCAGCGCACCGATCACCAGCGTGCCGCCGGTCAGCACACTGGCAGCGGGCACCTCGCCGGCACCGACCCAGGCCAGCAGGATGCCGAAAATAATCTCCAGCAGCGCCAGCAGGGCCATCTCGGGCGCTTTCAGCACCCGGGCACAGAGCACCGAAAGCACACAAGGGATAGCCAGCTGCACCAGGCCCAGCAGGGCCAGCAAGCCGATGTCATGCGGCGTCGCGGCAAACGGAAAGGCCAACGGCAGCGTGAGCAGCGAGGAAATCGCGGCCCCCACCAGCACGGCCGGCACCAGGTCGATTTTTTCGCCGTGCGCCTGGCTGCGCTGCACCACGGTCCAGTTCACCGCCGCTGCCATGGGCACCAGCAGCGCCACCAGCGTGCCGGCGAGTTGCCCGGCAGGGGCGTCCAGGCTCACCTGGCTGCCGTGCATCCAGGCAATGCCCGCACCCGCCATGGCAATGGCCATCCAGGTCCGGGGCGCAATGCGGTGGCCGATGAACACCCGCGCCACCAGGGCGGTGATGAAAGGCCCGACCGCCATGGTCACCAGCACGTTGGCCACGCTGGTCATCGTCAGCGCCAGCATGAAGGCGGTGAACATGATGCTCCAGCAGACCCCCGACAGCCACAGGAAGCGGCCGGCATGGCGGATTCTGGAGAACACCGCGCGCCCCTGAAACAGCGGGAGGATGACCAGCAGCGACAGCAGCGTGAAAAAGCTGCGCCAGAAGGTCACTTCAAAGCTGCGGGCGGACTCCAGGTGGCGCGTCACCACGCCGGCGATCGACCACATCAGCGTGATCGCGATCATCAGCAGCACGGCCCGGTTATGTGTGAGTTTCATGAATGACAGGACAGTTTCAGGCGGCTATCAGTTCACAAAATAAGAGTCATTGGACCTTTTCCGTCATTGCGAGCGAAGCGCGGCAATCCATGCACCCGGAAGTCATGGATTGCCGCGTCGCTGTGCTCCTCGCAATGACGAGTGGGTGGTACTTTCGCAATTGCCAACTCCCTTAGCGGCCAGCGCGCTTGCGCTCGCTCTCTGTCAGGTGACGCTTGCGCAGACGGATCGACTTGGGTGTGATCTCGACCAGTTCGTCGTCTTCAATAAATTCGACGCCGTATTCCAGCGTGCATTCGATAGGCGGGGTGATCTTGATCGCGTCTTCCTTGCCGCTGACGCGGAAGTTGGTGAGCTGCTTGGTACGTGTGGCGTTGACCACCAGATCGTTGTCACGGCTGTGGATACCGACAATCATGCCTTCATACACCGGGTCGTTGGCTCTGACGAACATGCGGCCGCGGTCGTCCAGCTTGCCCAGCGCGTAGGTGAAAATTTCGCCAGCGTCCATGGAAATCAGCACGCCGTTTTTACGGCCGCCGATGTCGCCCTTGTGCGGCTCGTAGCTGTCGAAGATGTTGGAGATCAGGCCCGTGCCGCGCGTCAGGTTTAAAAATTCGTTGGTAAAACCGATCAGGCCACGCGCCGGGATGCGGTACTCCAGGCGCACGCGGCCACGGCCGTCCGGGTCCATACTGCTCAACTCGCCCTTGCGCTCACCCAAAGCCTGCATCACGCCACCCTGGTGCTGATCTTCGATGTCGACAGTCACCATTTCGATGGGCTCATGGCGCACGCCGTCGACATCTTTGAATACCACGCGCGGCTTGGACACAGCCAGCTCAAAACCTTCGCGGCGCATGTTTTCCAGCAAGATGGTCAAGTGCAGTTCGCCGCGACCCATGACTTCAAAAATGCCTTCCTCACCGGTTTCCTTGACGCGCAAAGCCACGTTGTGTTGCAGTTCCTTTTGCAGGCGGTCCCAGATCTGGCGGCTGGTGACGTACTTGCCTTCACGGCCGGCCAGCGGGCTGGTGTTGACGCAGAAGTTCATGGTCAGGGTCGGTTCATCGACCTTGAGCATGGGCAGCGGCATCGGATTGGTCGGGTCGGTGATGGTCACGCCAATACCGATGTCAGTCAGACCGTTAATCAGTACGATTTCGCCGGGGCCGGCCTCATCAGTCTGCATGCGTTCCAGGCCCTGGAAGGTCAGCACCTGGTTGACCCGACCCTTGACAGCCTTGCCATCCGGGCCTTCCATGACCACCACATCCATCATCGGCCTGATCGTGCCCTGGCTGATGCGGCCGACACCAATCAGGCCCACGAAGGTCGAAAAATCAAGTGCGGAAATCTGTAGTTGCAGCGGTGCTGCCGGGTCACCCTGCTGATGCGGCACATGCTCGAGAATGGTGTTGAACAGCGCTGACATGTCGGGGCCCCACTGTTCATTGGGTGGGCCTTCCTCGAGCGATGACCAGCCGTTGATGCCAGAGGCGTAAACGACCGGAAAATCGAGCTGTTCATCGGTGGCACCGAGCTTGTCGAACAAATCAAACGCGGCGTTGACTACCCAATCGGGCCGGGCACCGGGTTTGTCCACCTTGTTCACCACCAGGATGGGTTTCAGGCCCAGGGCCAGCGCCTTCTTGGTCACAAAACGGGTTTGCGGCATGGGGCCTTCCTGCGCGTCAATCAGCAGCAGCACGCCGTCGACCATGGACAGCGCGCGTTCCACTTCGCCGCCGAAGTCGGCGTGGCCGGGTGTATCGACGATATTGATGTGTGTGCCTTCCCAGGTCACGGCGCAGTTCTTGGCCAGAATCGTGATGCCGCGTTCTTTTTCGATGGCGTTGTTGTCCATCACGCTATCGACGACTTTTTCGTGCTCGGCAAAAGTGCCGGACTGGCGCAGCAACTGGTCAACCATGGTGGTCTTGCCATGATCGACGTGGGCGATGATGGCGATGTTGCGGATTTGCTTGTGACTCATGGTTGGCTTTCTAAAAACTTCAAAACGGTGGCACTAAGCCATGGCGGCATGGGCCGTAGGGCTGGAAGAAACGGCTGGCCGGACGGCCAGCATGTCCTGGATTTCAATCGGGCTGAGCAGACGCCCAGGGATCAATTCATCGGCCGTGACGTGGGCCGAGCCGAGAAAGGCCGCTGGGTCGGAGCCATACACCTGCACCAGTGCCGCGTCGGGCCCCCACTGGCCCGGCGTGCCGCGGCGGCGCAGGCCGCTCAGGAAGCGTCCTGCATTGTCGGCATCGAGTGTGACCACCGGATAAGCCGCCACCAGCGACTGCACCGGCAGCAGGCAGGCTTCGCGCTCGGCCTCGCTCATGGCTTCCAGCGAAGGCAGACTCACGCATTGGCTGTCGGTATAGCCACCGGTTTCCAGCCGCCGCAGCGAGCCCAGGTGGGCACCGCAGCCAATAGCCTCGCCGATGTCTTCGCCGAGCGTGCGGATGTAGGTGCCCTTGCTGCAGGACACTACTATTTTGATAGCTGGTCGCGCGCGTGTATCTTTGGCTACAGCCATTGTCAAGGCATAAATAACGATGCCTCTAGCCTCTCGCTCGACGTTTTCGCCGCGCCGGGCGTATTCGTACAGGGCCTTGCCGTCTTTTTTAAGCGCTGAGTACATGGGCGGTATTTGCGCCAACGGGCCGATGAAGCGGGCCGTCATGGCTGCCAGTAATTCGGGCGTGATGGCGGGTACAGGCCGTGTCTGCGTCACATCGCCTTCAGCATCACCGGTACTGGTTTTTTCGCCCAGTACCAGCAGGGCCTCATAGGTCTTGTCGGCATCGAGCTGGATCTGGCTGAATTTGGTGGCCGCGCCAAAGCACAGCGGCAGCACGCCCGTCGCCAGCGGGTCCAGCGTGCCCGTGTGACCAGCCTTGTCAGCGCGCAGCAGCCACTTGGCCTTTTGCAAGGCCTGGTTGCTCGACAGGCCCAGCGGCTTGTCGAGCAACAGCACGCCGTGAACGGGACGTCGCTGTATCTTTTGGCGGTGTAGGGTTGCTTGGGGCATAAACGTTTCGACAAGCT
>JBCKNM010000027.1:0-19754 GCA_038902775.1 Polaromonas sp. | reverse complement strand
TTGCCAACCACAATGCCGCCCGCGCGATTGGCAATGGGTACTGCTTCGCGCAGGCTCATGCCAGTGGCCGCCATGGTTGCAAGTGTGGCAATGACGGTGTCACCTGCGCCCGTTACGTCAAACACTTCGCGCGCAAGGGCAGGTACGTGTAACTCACCCTGGTCATCAAACAGCGTCATGCCAGCTTCACTGCGCGTTAGCAGCAGGGCTTGCAGGTTGAGCGAGGCCCGCAGCTTGTGTACCTTGATTTGAAGGTCAGCTTCATCAGTCCAGCTGCCTATGACCTGCTCCAGTTCAGTGCGGTTGGGCGTGATGACGGTTGCATTTTTGTAGCGGGCGTAGTCCGATCCTTTGGGATCGACCAGTACCACCTTGCCTGCTGCCCTGGCCTGGTCAATCATCAGCGTGATGTGCGCTAGACCGCCTTTGCCGTAGTCGGAGAACAGCACCGCATCATGCTGCGGATAGAGGTTTTCAAAAGTTGCTGACTGGGATGCCAGCACTTCGTTTTCAGGGGTGTTTTCAAAGTCAAGCCGGATGAGTTGCTGCTGCCTGCCAATCACGCGCAGCTTGACCGTCGTTTTGAGGCGCACATCACGGCCGAAGTAGGGCCTGATGCCGGTCTTAGCAACCAGTGCCTCTAGGCTGTGGCTGGCTTCGTCTTCACCCACCACACTAAGCAGCGAAGCTTTTGCACCCAGCGTGACGATGTTGTAGGCCACGTTGGCAGCACCACCCATGCGTTCTTCAGTGCGCGTTACCCGCACGACCGCAACCGGTGCCTCGGGTGATATGCGCTCGACCGCGCCATACCAGTAACGGTCCAGCATGGCATCGCCGACCACCAGTACGCGGGCGGACGAGATTTTTTCTTGCGTTAATTGTTTGCCGAGGGTCATGGTGTTGTTGTTAGGGAGTCGGAATTTTCAAATGTACCTTTTCCGTCATTGCGAGCGAAGCGCGGCAATCCATGCACCCGGAAGTCATGGATTGCCGCGTCGCTGTGCTCCTCGCAATGACGAGTGAGTGGTATTTTGGAAATTTCTGACTCCCTTATTGTTCAGAGCTCTTCTATTCGCCGGGCCGGATAGCTATCCCAGGCCTGGCAGCCCGGGCAGTGCCAGAAGTGCTGGGTGGCCTCAAAGCCGCAGGCGGCGCAGCGGTAGCGCATCAGGGGTTTGGTGGCCTGGTCGAGTGCGCGTTGCACCAGCTTGTGGTTTTGATCAGACCCCAGGGTTTCACCCGCAATCCATAGCGACGCAGCTACCAGCGATGCTTCACGTTCAAGGTGCTGGATGTACCAGTGTCGGCTTGAGCCAGGATCTTTGTCGAGCTGGACAATCGCCTGCATCACGTCCACGGAGGGTGCGCGCGCGTAGTGCGTTTTCAGCAGATCAATGACAGGCTCCAGCAAGGCGTGGTTTTGTGAATTTTGTGCGATGTGTACCAGCAAACTGGCGGCCAGAGGTAGTGCCTGCGGGGCTGTTTTTTCGAGTCTCAGAAGCGCATCAAACGCTGCCTGGTGCTGGCCGCGCTGGTGGTTCAGTTTGGCAAGATCAATCAGGGGACGTGCAGAAGCTGGAGCGGTGCGGCAGGCGAGGTGCAGGGCTTCGAACGCTTGGCTTGCATCACCGGCTGCGATGGCGGCGCTGGCTTGTTCGCACAGGTAATGCGCCTGTCGGCCACTGAAACTGCCGTGGCTGGCGCTGTCGAGCTTGCTGGCAATATCTGTGGCGTGCTGCCAGTCGCGTGAGCGTTCGTAGATGGAGAGCAGGGCCAGCCGGGCTTCTTCTTCATAGCTGGTGCCCTCCAATTTACGTAATGCAGCCTCGGCGCGATCCAGCAGGCCGGCCTTGAGAAAATCCAGTGCCAATGCGTGCTGCGCTCGGTCACGCTCGGGCTGTGCCAGATCGCCACGCGACATCAGGTGCTCGTGTACGCGCACGGCACGTTCGTATTCGCCACGCCTGCGAAACAGGTTGCCCAGTGCGAAGTGCAGCTCGGATGTGTCAGGGTCGTTTTGAACTGCTTCAATAAATGCGTCTATGGCCTGGTCCTGCTGCTCGTTGAGCAGGAAATTCAAACCACGGAAATAGGCTTTGGGTGCCTGGCGGTTTTCAATGCGCAGTTGCCGCAGGTCAACACGCGATGCCAGCCAGCCGAGCGCGAAGGCGATGGGAAAACCCAGCAAAACCCAGGTGAAGTCAAAGTCCATGGCGGGGAATTGATGTGGAGTCCAAGCTTGCAGAAGGGTATTGGCCAGATGCTGAATTCAGGCGGCTTGCCTTGCGCTTCTTCCACCAGCGCGGCATCATGAACAGCACGCCCAGCGCGAGGCCGCAAGTAAAAGCAGCCAGCACCACCAGCACCAAAGGTGCTTTCCAGAGCGTACCAAAAAAGAAATGGACAGCAACAGCTTGCTGGTTATTCAGCGCAAAAGCAAAGAGCGTAAAAAAAATGGCCGCTTTAAGCAGCCACATCAAGTATTTCATTGGGGGGTCCACCTCTTGACGTTGCGCAGCTGATTGTAGTCAGCACCGAGCGCACCCATTGGGTGGCAGTGCTTAGGGAGGTGGACGATACCGATGTACCTTTTTCCGTCATTGCGAGCGAAGCGCGGCAATCCAGGGGTTCATGGATTGCCGCGCTGGCCGTCACTGCGAGCGAAGCGCGGCAGTCGCAATGACGAGTGGGTGATACTTTCGCAATTGCCAACTCCCTTATTTTGATGCTTTCGAAGCCAGCAGTTCTGCGGTACGGGCATCCACGGCTTCACGCAAGGCCTTGCCTGGCTTGAAGTGCGGAACACGTTTTTCAGGAATTGCGACACTCTCGCCCGAGCGTGGGTTGCGGCCCATGCGGGGCGGACGCCTGGTGACAGAAAAGCTCCCAAAACCACGAATTTCAATCCGGTGGCCACGCACCAGCGCGTCGCTGACGGCATCAAGAATGGTCTTGACGGCGTACTCGGCATCGCGATGTGTGAGCTGGCCGAATCGGTTGGCCAGATCTTCTACTAGGTCGCTTCGGGTCATGGGTGCAGGGAGAAATTATTTGGACTCGTTATCCATCTTGGCGCGCAGCAGTGCGCCAAGGTTGGTCAGGCCAGAGCTTTCGCGTGCGGACTGCTGGCTCAGGGCAGCCATGGCTTCCTGCTGGTCGGCGTTGTCCTTGGCTTTGACCGACAGCTGGATGTTGCGGGTCTTGCGATCCACGTTGACCACGACTGCGGATATTTCGTCGCCTTCTTTCAGCACGTTGCGCGCGTCTTCAACGCGGTCACGGCTGATTTCACTGGCACGCAGGTAGCCAATGATGTCTTCGCCCAGATCAATCTCGGCACCTTTTGCATCAACCGCCCGGACCTTGCCGGTTACAATCGCGCCCTTGTCGTTGATCGACACGAAGGTGGTGAACGGGTCGGAGTCAAGCTGCTTGATACCCAGGGAGATACGCTCGCGGTCAACATCAACTGCCAGCACAATCGCTTCAACTTCTTGGCCCTTTTTGTAGTTGCGAACAGCGGCTTCGCCGGGCTCGTTCCACGAGAGGTCAGACAAATGCACCAGGCCGTCGATACCGGCAGCCAGTCCAACGAACACGCCGAAGTCGGTGATCGACTTGATCGGGCCTTTGACGCGGTCACCGCGCTTGGTTTCCTGTGCAAATTCCTGCCATGGATTGGCCTTGCACTGCTTCATGCCCAGGCTGATGCGGCGTTTGTCTTCGTCGATTTCCAGGACCATGACTTCGACTTCATCGCCGAGGTTCACGAGCTTGCTCGGGGCCACGTTCTTGTTGGTCCAGTCCATCTCGGACACGTGAACCAGGCCTTCAATGCCGGGCTCGAGTTCGACAAACGCGCCGTAGTCGGCAATGTTGGTGATCTTGCCGAACAAACGCGTGGTTTGCGGGTAGCGGCGGTTCACGCCCATCCACGGGTCGTCGCCCATTTGTTTCAGACCCAGTGAGACACGGTTTTTCTCAGTGTCGAACTTCAGGATCTTGGCGATGATTTCCTGGCCAGCCGTCACCACTTCGCTTGGGTGACGCACGCGACGCCATGCCATATCGGTGATGTGCAGCAGGCCGTCAATGCCGCCCAGATCGACGAATGCACCGTATTCGGTGATGTTCTTGACGATGCCCTTGACTACAGCGCCTTCTTTCAGGGTTTCCATCAGCTTGGCGCGTTCTTCGCCCATGCTGGCTTCGACCACTGCGCGGCGTGACAGCACGACGTTGTTGCGCTTGCGATCGAGCTTGATGACCTTGAATTCCATGGTCTTGTTCTCGTAGGGAGACAAGTCCTTGATGGGGCGGGTGTCGATGAGCGAGCCGGGCAGGAAAGCGCGGATGCCGTTGACGAGGACGGTCAGGCCGCCCTTGACCTTGCCACTGGTCTGGCCGGTGACGAATTCGCCGGATTCCAGGGCTTTTTCCAGGCTCATCCAGGAAGCCAGGCGCTTGGCCTTGTCGCGGCTCAGCAGGGTGTCGCCGTAGCCGTTTTCGATGGAGTCGATGGCCACGGACACAAAGTCGCCAACCTGGACTTCAAGTTCGCCCTGGTCGTTTTTGAATTCTTCGAGGGGGATATACGCCTCGGATTTGAGTCCGGCATTGACGACAACGTGGTTGTGGTCGATGCGTACGACTTCAGCGGTGATGACTTCACCGGTGCGCATTTCAGAGCGCTGGAGTGATTCGTTGAATAGATCGGCAAAAGATTCAGACATTGATTTTCCTGGTCCACACAGCGGGGTTCATTTAGCGGAATTGCTAAAAGTTTTGATTCTGCTTGCGGCTTTGTATGCAGCTTTTGAAAGCTGCGGGTTACGTTAAAAACCTGCTGACCAATGCGCCGTGAAGGCGCGGATGGGGATCAGAAGGGCCGTTTGCCCTGCCACCAGTCAATCACCTGACCCACCGACTTTTCAATCGAAAGATAGGAGTTGTCTAACAGCACGGCGTCATCAGCAGGTTTTAAAGGGGCTGCTTTTCGCGACATATCGCGCGCATCACGTGCCTCTAAATCTTGCTGAACGTGCGAGATTGTAGCTGAATTTCCCTTTGAAATCAACTGCTTATGGCGGCGCTTGGCGCGCTGGGCGCTGCTGGCGGTCAGGTAAATTTTCAGTGCTGCATCGGGGAAAACAACGCTGCCCATATCGCGGCCATCTGCGACCAGACCGGGTAAGGCCCGAAAGTTGCGCTGTAACGCCATCAGCGCGTCGCGCACCTGGAGGTGAGCGGACACTCTCGAAGCTGCCATACCTGCTGCTTCGCAACGAATGGCATCGGACACGTCCGTGCCGGCGAGAAAAATGCGGTCACCCTGAAAGCGGACGGGAAGATCTCGTGCGATGCGGGCTACCCCGTCGCCGTCATCCAGCGAAATCCCGGCTTGCGCCGCGGCATAGGCACTCAAGCGGTACAAGGCACCAGAGTCGAGGTAATGGTAGCCCAGCCGGTGCGCGCACAGGGCGGCCAGCGTGCCTTTGCCGGAAGCCGTCGGGCCGTCAATGCAGATGACCGGAATGTCTACAGTCCGGGCTTGGGTAATGGCGAACAAGGCTTCGAAATAGTCCGGAAAAGTCTTGGCCACGCACTTGGGATCCAGAATGCGTATCGGCAACCGCGCTGGATTAAACGCTGCCAGCGAAAAACACATGGCGATGCGGTGGTCGTCGTAGGTGTGGATGGCACTGGTTTGCCATTTTGTCGGCGCTGTGATCGTGAGGTAGTCGTTTCCTTCCTCAACTATCGCGCCAAGTTTTCGCAACTCGCGCGCCATTGCCGCAATGCGATCGGTCTCCTTGACGCGCCAGCTCGCGATATTGCGCAACACCGTGGTGCCTTCGGCGTAAAGCGCCATCACGGCGAGTGTCATGGCTGCGTCCGGGATGTGGTTGCAGTCCAGATCAATCGCCTTGAGCGGCCATGCACCCCGGGTAATTCGCAAGCTGCTGTGGCTGGTGCTTATCTGCGCACCCATCATGCGAGCCGCTTCAATAAAGCGTATGTCGCCTTGAATCGAGTTTGCGCCTACGCCCAGGATTTCAATGTCAGCCTGACCCAAGGAGTCAGCGGAGCCCGCAGCAATTGCGCCAAGCGCTATGAAATAGCTGGCAGACGAGGCATCGGCTTCTACGTGAATGCTGCCAGGCGACTGATACTGGCTGCCTGCCGGAATGACAAATTTCTGCCAGTTATCTGCGCCAAGGGGACGCTGGACATCAATGCCAAAACGCCTGAGCAGGTTGAGCGTGATTTCGATATAGGGTTTGGAGATCAGCTCGCCTACAACTTCGATGCAGATATCGCTCTTCGCAACCAGCGGCAGAGCCATCAGCAGTGCAGTTAAAAACTGGCTTGACACATCACCACGAACCTTAATGGGTGCGTCGAGCTTCAAGTGACCAGCGTAGAGGCGAAGCGGCGGGAAACCTTCGTTGCCAAGGTAGTCAATGCCGCAGCCTAGCTGCCGCAAGGCATCCACCAGATCACCAATCGGGCGCTCATGCATACGCGCCACGCCAGACAGTTCAAACTCACCACCTTTACCGCCTTCACCGCCCGATAGCGCCAGCAGCGCCAATGCGGCTGTCAGGGGCCGCATGGCGGTGCCTGCATTGCCCATGAAAAGCGCAGCTTTGGTGTTGACCATTTGCCCACCCAGACCGCCAATGGTGACACAGGCAGCGCCTTTTTCAATGTTGCAGCCCAACTGCTCAAGCGCCTCCAGCATGACGGCTGTGTCATCAGATGCCAGCAGATCATGGACTGTGGTTTTGCCGTGGCTTAAAGCTGCCAGCAACAAGACGCGATTGGAAATGCTTTTGGAGCCCGGCAGAAGGACTTTGCCGCCCGCTGTGGCCAATGGCGGGATGTCCAGATACGCAACGTCGAACATGCTGCCGACTTAACTTTTCGGCTTGCGGCTGGCAATGCGCCAGTTGGCACGGGTTTCGCTGGCCTGCTCGATCAGGTTTTCAAGCGCATCGCCGTCGCCGCTGGCAATCAGCTTTTCCAGCGACTGCAGGGTTTGCTGGAATATTTTTGACTGGTCGAGCAACTCTTCCCGATTGGCAATCAGCACATCGCGCCACATTTTTGGATCACTCGCGGCAATCCGGCTGAAATCCTGAAACCCTGGGCCTGCCAGCGAGAGGTATTCTTTCCCGCGAGACTGGCCAACGATGCCATTCATCAGTGCGAAAGCAATCAGGTGCGGCAAGTGGCTTACCGCTGCATAGGCCGCATCGTGGGACTGCGGCGACATTTGGATGACATTGCAGCCAAGGGCTGTCCAGACATCGACTGCTTTTTGCAACTGCACGGTGAAGGTGCGTTCAATGGGGGTGAGGATGACCTGCTTGCCTGTGTACAAATCGGCATCCGCATGTTCAACGCCAGAGACCTCTTTGCCGGTGATGGGGTGGGCTGGCACAAAACAGCCCACATGATCGCGCAGCACGCGGCGCGCTGCATCGACCACGTCACGCTTGGTCGAGCCAACGTCCATTAGCAGGGTATTGGGCGTGATGAGGTGGCGGATGGCTTTGAAGGTAGCTTCGGTTGCGGACACAGGTACTGCCAGCAGCACAATGTCTGCACCAGATACGGCCAACAACGCTGACGGTGCCGCCACATCAATTACGCCCATCAGGCGTGCGCGTTCGGTGGTGGACGGCGATTTGCTGTAGCCCACGACGCGTTTGACCAGACCCGCGCGCTTGAGCGCGAGCGCAAATGAGCCGCCCATCAGCCCGCAACCGATAAGACCCAATTGTTCAAACATGAAAAGAAACCGGTTTCTGGAAATACATGCGTGCTCTCATATCCTGTGTTTGCTGTTCATTCGTAACTACTCGGGTCTTGCTGATTCGTAGGGTGGGCACTGCCCACGCTGGCTTCATGAATGGGGCCAAGTCGGGGATTGCGTGGGCGATGCCCACCCTACAGGGACCTGAGTAGTTACGTTCATTCACTGATGGGGTAGATGCCCAGCACCTTGTAAAAAGCGCAGAGTTGCTGTAGCTCTGCCAAGGCAGCTCTGACGTGAGGTTGTGACGGATGGCCCTGCAAATCAATGTAAAAATAATATTCCCACTGACCGGAGCGGGCCGGGCGTGACTCGAAGCGCGTCATCGAAACACCATGATCCTTGAGCGGCGCCAGAATGTCGTGTACGGCACCGGGCCGGTTGGTGACCGACACCACCAAGCTGACGCAGTCATTGCCGGATGGGGGCGGTGGTGGCAGGGTTTGCGGCAGGCATAGCACCACAAAGCGTGTGCGATTAAAGGCTTCATCCTGAATGCCAGGTGCGACTGTATGCAGGCCAAATTGTGTGCTGGCACGCTCGCTGGCTATAGCTGCCCAGGCCGGATTTGTGGAAGCCAGCCGCGCTCCTTCTGCATTGCTGGATGCCGCGTGCCGCGTGGCATTCGGCAGATGGCTGGTCAGCCAGCCCTGGCACTGCGCCAGCGCCTGCGGATGGGCGTAAACCGATTCAATACCATCCATAGAGTTTGACAGGCGCAGCAGGTTGTGCCTGACCATCAAGCTGAGTTCGCCAACGATGTGCAAAGGCGATGTCAGGAACAGATCCAGTGATCGGGAGACAACACCTTCGGTGGAGTTTTCAACGGGTACGACGCCGTAATGTGCGCTGCCAGAAGCCGTTGCGCGAAACACCTCATCAAAACTGGCACAGGGAACCTGCTCAATACTGGCTCCAAAAAACTGCAATGCCGCCTGTTCGCTGAAGGTGCCGGCAGGACCCAGATAGGCGACGCGTACTGGCGCTTCAAGAGCCAGGCAGGCCGACATGATTTCGCGCCACACGGCTGCCACGTGCTCGCTTTTGAGTGGCCCGGTATTGGCGTGCTGTATTTTCTCTATGACTCTGGCAACGCGGTCGGGCCTGAAAAACGCTGAGCCTTCACGTTTTTTGACTTCTCCAACCTGTTCGGCAACACGCGCACGGCGATTCAGCAGGGCCAGCAACTCCTGATCTATGGCATCAATCTGAATGCGCAGGTCGGCGAGGTTCAAGGTCATTTAATAGCCACGGTAGCCATGGTAGCCATGGTAGCCATGGTGGCCAATAGTTTTTTCATTCCTTGCTTTCCGGGTTTTGGGGGGGTGATTCGGAGGGCTGCTCGCTTTTGCCAGCGTCTGCATCGGGATTGCCGTTTTTGTTGTCAGGGTTGCTCTCGTCGAGCGCAGCGTCGTTTTCAACGATGCGCTGCAGGCCGCTCAATTGTGAGCCTTCGTCAAGTCCGATGAGTGTTACGCCTTGTGTAGCCCGGCCCATCTCGCGGATTTCACTCACACGGGTGCGCACCAGCACACCCTTGTCGGTAATCAGCATGATTTCATCGTCAGTATGAACCAGCGTCGCTGCAACAACCTTGCCGTTGCGTTCGCTCTGCTGAATGGCGATCATGCCTTTTGTACCGCGTCCGTGGCGCGTGTACTCGGTAATGGAGGTGCGTTTGCCATAGCCGTTCTGGGTGGCGGTCAGCACGCTTTGCTGCTCGTCTTCCGCAACCAGCATGGCGATAACGCTTTGCCCGGTTTCCAGCGACATGCCGCGTACGCCCCTTGCATTGCGGCCTAGCGGGCGAACGTCTTCCTCATCAAAGCGCACCGCCTTGCCGCCGTCGCTGAACAGCATGACATCGTGTTTGCCATCGGTGAGCGCAGCGCCAATCAGGTAGTCGCCAGCGTCGAGATTGACGGCGATGATGCCGCCTTTGCGTGGATTGTTGAATTCATCCAGCGCCGTCTTTTTCACCGTGCCCATGGATGTCGCCATGAACACATACTGGTTTGCCGGGAAGCTGCGCTTTTCACCGGTAAGCGCCAATACAACGTTGATTTTTTCACCCTCTTGCAAGGGGAACATGTTGACAATGGGCCTGCCGCGCGAGCCGCGCGAGCCCGCCGGTACTTCCCATACCTTGAGCCAGTACAGCCGTCCACGGTTGGAAAAGCACAGGATGTAGTCGTGCGTGTTGGCGATGAAGAGCTGGTCAACCCAGTCGTCTTCTTTGGTGGCTGTGGCCTGCTTGCCGCGCCCACCGCGTTTTTGCGCGCGGTATTCCGACAGCGGCTGGCTCTTGATATAGCCAGTGTGCGACAGCGTCACCACCATGTCGGTCGGGGTAATCAAGTCTTCGGTGCTCAGGTCAAACGAGCTGTGTTCGATCTGGCTGCGGCGTGCGCCCAGTTTGGTTTGGCCAAATTCCTGGCGGATGGCTGAAAGCTCTTCGCCGATGATGACGGACACACGCTCTGGCCGGGCCAGAATATCAAGCAGGTCGTCAATTTCTGCTATGACTTCTTTGTATTCAGCCACAATTTTGTCTTGCTCAAGGCCGGTCAGGCGGGCCAGACGCATTTGCAGAATTTCTTGCGCCTGGGTGTCTGACAACCGATACAGGCCATCACTGCCCATGCCGTAGAGCTTTTCAAGCCCGTCCGGTCGGTAGTCATCGGCGTTGACAACGCCACCGTCGGCCCGGGTGCGAGTCAGCATTTCCCGAACCAGTTGGCTGTCCCAAGGCCTTGTCATCAGCTCGGCTTTTGCCACGGGCGGCGTGGGGGCGTTACGGATGATGACGATGAACTCATCAATGTTGGCCAGTGCAACGGCCAGACCTTCCAGTACATGTCCACGTTCACGCGCCTTGCGCAGTGTGAACACGGTGCGCCGCGTGACAACTTCCCGACGGTGCGACAAAAAGACCTGAATCAAATCCTTCAGGTTGCACAGCTTGGGTTGGCCATTAATCAGCGCCACCATGTTGATGCCGAAGGTGTCCTGCAACTGGGTCTGCTTGTACAGGTTGTTCAGCACCACCTCTGGCACTTCCCCGCGCTTGAGTTCAATCACCAGCCGCATTCCGGACTTGTCGCTTTCGTCCTGGATGTGGCTGATGCCTTCGATTTTCTTTTCGTGCACCAGCTCGGCCATACGCTCCTGAAGCGTCTTTTTATTGACCTGGTAGGGGAGCTCGTCAACGATGATGGACTGGCGCTGGCCTTTGTCGATGTCTTCAAAATGGCACCTGGCACGCATTACCACCTTGCCGCGTCCGGTTCGATAGCCGTCCTTGACTCCGTTGATACCGTAAATAATGCCAGCTGTTGGAAAGTCTGGTGCCGGAATGATTTCCATCAGCTCATCGATGGATGCCTCGGGATTTTTAAGAAGATGCAGGCAGGCATCAACGGATTCGTTCAGGTTGTGTGGCGGAATGTTGGTCGCCATGCCGACGGCAATCCCCGACGAACCATTGACCAGCAGGTTCGGGAATCTGGCCGGCATGACCAGCGGTTCATGCTCGCTAGCATCGTAGTTGGGGCCAAAATCCACAGTTTCCTTGTCCAGATCAGCAAGCAGTTCGTGTGCAATCTTGGACATCCGGATTTCGGTGTAACGCATGGCTGCCGCGTTGTCACCATCGACGGAACCGAAGTTTCCCTGGCCGTCAACCAGCATGTGGCGAAGCGAAAAATCCTGGGCCATGCGGACGATCGTTTCGTAGACCGCGCTATCACCATGCGGGTGATATTTGCCAATCACGTCGCCCACAATACGGGCCGATTTTTTGTAGGGGCGATTCCAGTCGTTGTTCAGCTCATGCATGGCAAACAGCACGCGTCTGTGAACTGGTTTAAGCCCGTCTCTGGCATCGGGCAGGGCCCGACCGACAATCACGCTCATCGCGTAATCAAGGTAGCTCCGGCGCATTTCCTCTACTAGACTGATGGGCAGGGTTTCTTTTGCAAACTGGGTCATGAGAGGCCTGGGTGAAATTTGTCGCGGTCTGCTCTGGGCAGATCGCTGATTTTAAGGCCTGAGTTTAAGGTGTCCCGATTGTGGCGGAGTAGCAACAAACGCTAAAGATTCTGATGTCTGTGTAAGACGAGCGCGATTGTGGGCTTGTGCCTTCAAACGGCTGTGGCACAATAGTTGTAACGCTTTGAGTGATGGTCATTCAGGGCGTATAACTTATTAATCGCAGCCAGTCTGCGGCTTTTCTCTAGAGGAGAACCATGAAGAAACTCAACAAAGTGGCAGCCCTGATTGCTGTAGCAGCACTCGTTATGGCTGGTTGCGCGACTGCACCCGAACCGGCTCCCGCTCCTGCTCCTGCTCCCAAGCCTGCTCCTGCGCCTGCTCCTGCTCCTGCTCCTGCTCCTGCTCCTGCTCCTGCTCCTGCTCCCAAGCCTGCTCCTGCTCCTCAGCCTCCGGCTGCCAGCAAGGTGACCTACGCCGCTGACACCTTCTTTGACTTTGACAAGTCTGTCATCAAGCCAGAAGGCAAAGCCAAGCTGGATGACCTGGTCGGCAAGATCAAGGGCATCAGCCTCGAAGTCATCATCGCTGTCGGTCACACCGACTCTGTCCACAGCGATAGCTACAACCAGAAGCTGTCGGTTCGCCGTTCAGAAGCTGTCAAGGCTTATCTGGTGTCTAAAGGCATCGAGAAAAACCGTGTTTACACCGAAGGCAAAGGCGAGAAACAGCCCGTTGCTGACAACAAGACCGCCGAAGGCCGCGCTAAAAACCGCCGCGTGGAAATCGAAGTCGTTGGTACACGCGCCAACAAGTAATCCCTCCGGACTACTTCAAAAAACCGCGCTACAGCGCGGTTTTTTTATGCCCGGGCGATAATCGAACAATGTCCACCACTACCAATTTCGACCCCGCCGAGCTGGCCAAATTCTCTGACCTAGCCCATCGCTGGTGGGATTTGGAGAGTGAGTTCCGGCCTTTGCATCAGATCAATCCGCTACGCCTGGCCTGGATTGAAAATCTGCTGCCTCTACACGGCAAACGCGTGCTGGATGTGGGTTGCGGCGGCGGTATATTGGCCGATGCGATGGCGCGCAAAGGTGCCGACGTGCTGGGAATTGACCTAGCCACCAAGGCCTTGAAAGTAGCACAACTTCACGCGCTCGAAGCCCAGACTGAAGGTGTGCAATACCAGGAAATCAGCGCTGAAACCCTCGCGCTGGAGCAGCCCGCCAGCTTTGATGTGGTGACCTGCATGGAAATGCTGGAGCACGTCCCCGATCCGTCGTCCATCGTCAAAGCCTGTGCAGCGCTGGTCAAACCCGGTGGACATGTCTTTTTTTCCACCATCAACCGCAACGCCAAGGCCTTCATGTTTGCCATTGTTGGGGCTGAATACGTTTTGAACCTGCTGCCGCGCGGCACACACGAATACGCCAAGCTCATCAAACCCAGCGAACTGGCTGGCTATTGCCGCGCAACCGGGCTAGCCTTGCAACAAACCAGGGGTCTGCAATACAACCCCTTGACTCGGCACTACTGGCTTGATGCAGACACCAGCGTCAACTACATGTTTGCGACCCTCAAGAGTCAAGGCTGAAATCCGGATGTTCGCCAACATAGATGCCGTGCTGTTCGACCTAGACGGCACCCTGATAGACAGCGCACCTGACCTGGGCGCAGCAGCCGACAAAATGCGTACTGATCGCGGTCTCACGTCACTGCCGCTTGCGCACTATCGGCCCATGGCGGGTGCGGGGGCGCGAGGCATGATTGGCATCGCTTTTGGCCTCACGCCTGAAGACGCGGATTTCGAGGCTCTCAAAGAAGAATTTTTTGTCAATTACGAGGCTTGCTTGACCGAGCGCACCTTTGCCTTTGATGGCATTGCAGAACTGATACAACATCTCAGTAAAGCAGGCCTCAAATGGGGCGTGGTGACCAACAAGTCCGCCCGCTTTACCTTGCCGCTGACCAAGGCCATGCCCTTGTTCAACACCGCACAATCCATCGTCAGTGGCGACACCACGCCACACTCAAAACCCCACCCCGCCCCCTTGCTTGAAGCCGCACGCCAGCTCGATGTCGCGCCTGCGCGATGCGTGTATGTTGGCGACGACGAACGCGACATCGTCGCAGGCCGCGCCGCCGGTATGCCCACTGTCGCCGCAGCCTATGGTTACCTTGGTACAGCGGTCGATAGCGCAGGCTGGAAGGCCGATGCCACCATTGAATCCCCGGCAGCGCTGTTGAAGCTATTGAATTTACCGCGAATGGCTTAAACTACTTGCCTGGGGCTGCATTGGTTTCGACGTGGGTTCGGACGCGGTGTGGTGCATGTCGAGCTGAGTGTGCTCGTAAAACTGATTCAAAAAACTAACTGCAAACGACGAACGTTTCGCACTCGCTGCTTAATTGCCAGTGAGCTTTACAACAGCAGGCCGATGGGCTGGGCAAGGGGTTCTTAGCGCAAGTTAAGGGTTCCAGGCTGTAAAGATAATTTCATCGGCTGGCCTCGGGCTGGGTACCTTAACCCGGGGCAAGAAAATAGGGTGCTGGCGGCCTAGGTAGCGTGCGACTGCGCGACACAGGTGGCGAGACTTAAATCAGACCGCTAAACATGTAGATCTGCCCGAAAAAGGCTTGCGGACGGGGGTTCAAATCCCCCCAGCTCCACCATACCGCATGACAAAGGCCGCTAAGAATAACCACTTAGCGGCCTTTTTCTTTGGTAAATCAATGACTTACAGTGCAATAGCCTACAAAGGCTGCTAAGTATTTTCCAATCCAGGTATGGGCCTGAAGCTGATTTTTGGTGCCATACTTGGCCTCATGCGGTTGAATTTACTTATCCGTCCATGTGTCAGCGCTGGCCTGCGGGCCCCGTGGCGGCAAGCCCTTCAGATGCACTGAGTTGCGTCGGATCCAGCCATCCCGGTCATCTTAGATGAAGATACGCGGTCTATTCAAACGTCATGCGGTCCGCCTCGGGCTGAGTCTCGTGATCGTGCTGCTGTTTCTGCTGAACGCCCTGGGGGTGCTCAATCTGGGATTAATCCAGCGGGTCGAAAATCTCACCTATGATTTGAAATTGCAGTGGACCATGCCCGGTACGCTGGACCGGCGCATAGTGATCGTCGACATTGACGAAAGAAGCTTGCAGACGCTAGGTCATTGGCCCTGGAGCCGCAACATGCTGGCGCAGATGGTTGAACAGCTGTTCGACCGCTACCAAATCGATGTGCTCGGCTTCGACGTCGTCTTCGCCGAGCGCGATGAAAGCTCCGGACTCACCCGCCTTGTCGAGCTTGGGCGCACCGAGCTTCGTTCCAACAGCGCCTTCCAGTCGGCGCTGGAAAAACTCAGGCCATCCCTGGATTACAACCAGATCTTCGCGAACAGCCTGAAAGATAGACGGGTGGTGCTGGGATACTATTTCCGCCATCAGCTTGGGCAAGGCGGTGGCAAGGGCAGTCTGCCGCCACCCGTGCTTGCGCCTGGCAGCTTCGATCCGGATGGCGTTGGCGCCGTGGTGGCCAGCGGATTTACCGCGAATTTGCCGGAGTTGCAGGGCAAAGCGCTGGCAGCCGGGTTCTTCAATGTGTCGCCACTGTTGGATGACGATGGCGTGGTCAGGCGGATCTCGATGCTGCAAAGCTACGACGGAGGCCTGTATGAGACGTTCGGTCTGGCCGTGGCCAGGTTGGCGCTCAATGAGACCCAAATCGAGTTGGGCTACGACGACGTGCAACGAAGTTCACTGGCGCTGGAGTCGATCAAGCTTGGCAACCGGCGTATTCCGGTCGATATCGATGTCGCATCTTTGATCCCGTACCGCGGAAAAATGGGCAGTTTTCCCTATGTCTCAGCCATCGACGTCATAGAAGGCAAAGTGCCACGCGACATCCTGCAAGGTGCCATTGTTCTGGTGGGCACCACGGCGCCTGGGTTGCTGGATCTTCGCGCCACGCCCGTGCAGGAGGTGTATGCGGGGGGTGGAGGTACACGCCAATCTGATTGCAGGAATTATCGACGGCAAGATCAAGGAGCGCCCGGCCTACACCGTCGGTCTTGAACTCGCGCTGCTGTTTGCGTTCGGTGTGCTGCTGGCGTTTGCGTTGCCTGCGCTCAACCCCTTGTGGTCGACTGTGTTCGGTGTCGGTGCCATGGCTGGATTGATAGCCTGCAACTTCTATGCGTGGGAATATGCCAACCTGCATCTGCCGCTGGCCTCGATCTTGCTGATGATGGCAGTGCTCTACGTTTTCACCATGGCCTACGGGTTTTTTATCGAATCGCGCGGCAAGCGCTTGCTGGCCAGCCTGTTTGGACAGTATGTGCCACCCGAACTCGTGGTTGAAATGGCGAAAGACCCCGGGTCTTTCTCGCTCGCCGGTGAAAGTCGCGAGCTCACCGTGCTCTTTTCAGACGTACGCGGTTTCACCACGATTTCCGAGGGGCTCAATCCCCGGCAGCTCACGCACTTGATGAACGAATTCCTGAGTCCGATGACGCAAGTGATCCATCGGAATCGGGGCACGATCGACAAATACATGGGTGACGCGATCATGGCGTTCTGGGGCGCACCCCTGCCTGACGCGAACCACGCCAGGCAAGCGTTGCAGGCCGCCATGGAAATGATAGAACGCCTGGAGTCTTTGCAGGACTCGTTTAAGGCCAAGGGCTGGCCGCCGATCAAGATCGGGGTCGGCCTCAACACCGGAGAAATGACGGTCGGCAACATGGGGTCCGAGTTCCGCATGGCCTACACCGTGATGGGCGACGCCGTCAATCTGGGGTCGCGGCTTGAAGGGTTGACCAAGGAATACGGTGTGCAGATCATCGTCAGCGAATTCACCAAGGCGGCCGTGCCGGATTTTGTGTTTCGCGAGCTCGATTGTGTGCGGGTCAAGGGCAAGGACCGGCCGGTCTTCATCTACGAGCCAGTCGGGCCGGTTGGAGCGCAGGATGCGCAAAGCCAAGATGAAATGGCGCGTTACGGCCGGGCGCTGGCCAGTTACAGGGAACAAGACTGGCTGGTGGCGGGCGAACAATTCGCCGCCTTGCAGCAGCGTCATCCCGAACGCTATCTGTATGAAATGTACGTCAAGCGGATTGACTACTTGCGCGGGAACCCTCCGGGCCCAGGCTGGGATGGGGCGTTTACTTTCGTCACCAAGTAAACCCGATTCCTGGTTGGCCTGCGTTCAGCTTGATAACGGCATCACTGCCCAGCACGCCCAACCCGGTAGGGAGGGCCTGCAAGCCTTGATGTCCGGGTGCCCTAAAATCAGCAGTTATCGCCGCTTTTTGGCACACCATTCCCGAACTTTTCCATGACCACAAACAAAATCGACAACATCAGCGTCACCACCCAGGCCAATGTGTACTTTGATGGCAAATGCGTCAGCCACGGCATCACTTACCTTGACGGCAGCAAAAAATCAGTCGGCGTGATACTGCCCGCCACTTTGACATTCAACACCGGCGCGCCTGAAATCATGGAATGCGTGGCAGGCAGCTGTGAGTACAAACTGGCCGGCACTGATGCGTGGGTCAAGTCGGGCGCTGGTGAAAAGTTCAGTGTGCCAGGCAATGCCAAATTCGACATCCGTGTGGCTGAAGGCTCGGCTTATCACTACATCTGCCATTTCGGTTAAAAAGCGTCTGAAAAAAGCAAAAAGCGATTCATGTCCACCATACTCCAGCACCTTCCCATCGGCGACAAAGTCGGCATCGCTTTTTCAGGCGGGCTTGACACCAGCGCCGCCCTGCACTGGATGAAGCTCAAGGGCGCGATTCCCTACGCCTACACCGCCAACCTGGGCCAGCCTGATGAGCCTGACTACGACGACATCCCGCGCAAGGCGATGCAGTACGGCGCTGAAAAAGCCAGGTTAGTCGACTGCCGCAGCCAGCTCGTTGCCGAGGGCCTTGCGGCACTGCAAAGCGGCGCGTTTCACATCACGACTGCAGGCCTAACCTACTTCAACACCACGCCGCTGGGCCGCGCTGTGACGGGCACCATGTTGGTCTCGGCCATGAAAGAGGATAACGTCAACATCTGGGGTGACGGTAGCACCTTCAAAGGCAATGACATCGAGCGTTTTTACCGCTACGGCCTGCTGACCAACCCCGATTTAAAAATCTACAAGCCGTGGCTTGACCAGCTGTTTATTGACGAGCTGGGTGGCCGCGCCGAGATGTCGGCCTTTATGACGGCTGCCGGTTTTGGCTACAAGATGTCGGCTGAAAAAGCCTATTCAACTGACTCGAACATGCTGGGTGCCACGCACGAGGCCAAAGACCTTGAGCTGCTCAGTAGCGGCATGAAAATCGTCATGCCCATCATGGGTGTGGCCTTCTGGAAAGACGAGGTCGAGGTCAAGCGCGAAGAAGTCACGGTGCGCTTTGAAGAAGGCCAGCCGGTAGCGCTGAACGGCAAGCACTTTGACAGCTTGGTCGAGCTGATACTGGCGGCCAACAGCATCGGTGGCCGCCACGGTCTGGGCATGAGCGACCAAATTGAAAACCGCATCATCGAAGCCAAAAGCCGTGGCATTTACGAAGCCCCCGGACTGGCCCTGCTGTTCATCGCCTACGAGCGTTTGATCACCGGCATCCACAACGAAGACACCATCGAGCAGTACCGCATGAACGGCAAACGCCTGGGCCGCCTGCTCTACCAGGGCCGCTGGTTTGACCCGCAGGCCCTCATGCTGAGGGAGACCGCCCAGCGCTGGGTGGCACGCGCCATCACCGGCGAGGTGACGCTGGAGCTGCGGCGTGGCAACGACTACTCGATTTTGAACACCGTATCCAGCAACCTGACCTACAAGCCCGAGCGCCTGAGCATGGAAAAAGTCGAGGACGCGCCCTTCAGCCCGCTCGACCGCATAGGCCAGCTCACCATGCGCAACCTCGACATCATCGACACGCGCGAGAAGCTGGGCATCTACACCAAGGTGGGTCTGCTGTCCAACGACGCTGACTCTGCGATTGGGCAGTTGAGTGGGCCTAAAAATCGAAAATAAGCCAAGAATGGGCGTGGTTCAAAAAGTAACGTTTGTCAAGCTGGGGAATTCGAGTCTGACCCCTTTTCTCGAAGCGCAGCACTTTGCGCCGCTTTATTTGCCCCTAAAACTCGTTGACATAACGCTCGCCGAGGAAATCATGGCCACTGCTGAGAACCATGCAACAAACGCAGCAGCTCGATGCGCTGGCCCTTGATCCGGTAGACCATGATGAACGGCGTGCGGCTGATAACCAGCTCACGAGTGTCCTTCTTGCGTCCTGGTCGACCCATCTTTGGATGGTCGATCAACATGTCCACCTGCTCTTCAATCCAGTCACCTTGGCTGACCGCCGCCAGGGGGTTGTCCTGGGCGATGTAATCAAGTTGTGCATCGCGATCATTGGTGGCCCTTTTAAGCCAGACCAAGATCAAACGGCACTCCCTGCACGCTTGACCAGTTCAGCACGTTTTTTCTTCCAGGAAGACTTGGCGTCCGCCACCGATACCCACTGAGCGTCGGGCGCATCGGCCTCCTGAATCGCCAGGTCCACTTGCTCACGGAACCATTTGTTGTGACCAGCGGCTTCATGAGCGTTTCGCAGACGCTCAGAAGCATCAGCACGGGACTTTCCAGCCAGGGGTTCGGCAGCAGAAAAATTGGTGGCATCCAGGAGATCAAAACGGGCGATCTGCAGCTCGTTCTTGAGATACGCCACGGCGCGGTCCAGGCTGCGCCAGGTGCGCGGCTTGTCGCTGCGCTGCGCTCCCAGGGGACGTTCTTGCAGGCCCATCTTCAGGATCACAGACCAGCCGCCAGGCTGTCCAATGATGGAGGCTCCACGGATCGCGGAAGCCTCGACCATGCGCTTGGCCATTGCGGTGTCTATGGTGTGGGTGTTCATGGTGTTTGTCTGTTTAAAGTTG
>JBCKNM010000026.1:0-19850 GCA_038902775.1 Polaromonas sp. | reverse complement strand
CAGGTTTGCCCGACCGGCATTGATATTCGCCAGGGGCTGCAATATGAATGCATCAGTTGCTCGGCCTGCATTGATGTGTGTGACAGCGTGATGGACAAGATGCACTACCCACGCGGTTTGATTCGCAACAGCACGCAAAACGGCATGACCCTGAAGCTCTCGCGTGCAGCGATGTTTCGCCGGATATTGCGGCCCCGGGTGCTGACGTATGCCGCTGTGTTGGTGCTGGTCAGTACGCTCTTGCTGTGGAGTTTGTGGACCCGCGCCTTATTCAAGGTAGACGTGGTGCGGGATCGTGGTGCCATGGCGCGCGTAGTCGGTCAGGGCCTGATAGAAAACGTGTACCGCCTGCAAATCATGAATGCGACTGAGCTCAGCCAGCAGTATCAGTTGGGTGTTGTCGGGCTTTTAGGCGTGCGGATTGTGACGGATCCGCTGGTGCTGGTCGATGCAGCTGGTTCGCGCTGGGTTCCGGTACGCGTTCAGGTACCGGCGGATGCCGCTACCCCGGGTTCGCATCCGATCGCGTTTGTGATTTCAAGTCAGGGTTTGCCTCAGGATGAAGTGATTGAGAAATCAGTCTTTTTGGTACCCCGATAGAAAGTAGAAGTCTGTTTCAAGGAGTCAATCATGCAAACTACAACCAAAACTAATAAAGAGGTTTCATCTGCACCAAAACCAGTCCTGACGGTTAGGCCGTGGTGGAAGGAGCCGTATGTGTGGATGGTGATCTCAGGGCCGCTTTCAGCAGTGATTGCGTTTGCCATCACCGCCGTTTATATTCTGCGTGGGCCAGACGCAGTGGTGTCGGAGGACTATTACCAGGAAGGGATTGCGTTAGGTCAGGAAGTCCAAAAAGCCCAGCCGCCTATGCAGCCTGCCAAAATGGGGCGCAACCACAGTGCGACGGGAGGGGCGGCTCAATGAAGGCCTTTGAATCAGTCAAGGCCCCTGAGGCCAGGCGCTGGGCGATCATCATTTGGCCGGCTTTTTTGTCGGCGTGTCTGCTGGAAGTACTGGTTTTTGCCATCATCGACCCTGGCGAAATCAATTGGCCAGCTTATCTGGGGCAGCCGACGCGTCAGGGCGTTTATAGCGTGGCATTTTTTTCATTCTGGCTGGTTGGCATTGCTAGCAACGCACTGGTTTTATGGCTCGCCACAACCGAGCCAGCTCACCTTGTAGAGCGTCAATGACCAAGCTGTGGATTGACGATACGTTGGAGCGCCTCCGCGTCGCGTATCTGGATGTGACGCTGATTGACTTTAATCACGCCATTATCAGAAAATTTTGAGAAAGTGCGGCTGACGGTTTCAAGCTTCATACCGAGATAGCTGCCGATTTCTTCGCGGGTCATGCGCAGGATGAGTTCGGATTTTGAAAACCCGCGCGCCTGCAAACGCAGTACCAGATTGAGCAGAAAAGCCGCCAGGCGTTCCTCCGCCCGCATGCTCCCAAGCAGCAGCATGATGCCATGCTCTCGAACGATTTCGCGGCTCATGATTTTGTGTACGTGGCGCTGCAGGGCGTTGACTTCGCGGGAGATTTCTTCAATGCGGTCAAAGGGCATGACGCAGACTTCGGCATCTTCGAGTGCAACCGCATCACAGGTGTGCTGATCGTTCACGATGCCGTCCAGTCCAATCACTTCCCCAGCCATTTGGAATCCAGTCACCTGGTCACGGCCATCTTCTGTGTTGATGCAGGTTTTGAAAAAACCTGTACGAATGGCATACAGAGAGGTAAATTTTTCGCCAGTGTGAAAGAGTATGGATCCGCGCTTGACACTTTTTCGGGTGCCTACAAGCTCATCAACCCGAACCAACTCCTCTGCAGTTAAACCCACTGGCCAGCAGAGCTCACGCAAATTGCAGTTTGAGCAGGCTACTTTGATGGTTTCTTTAAACATTGGATCGTTCTTGTGAAGTCCCATGATAAGCCAGAACTTCATATTCTGGTTTGGGCTTGATCCATATCAAAGCCGCGCCTTACTTTTGGCATCACAGTATGGACTAACCCTGAGGACTCCTGTTCATGAGCATTGTCTCCCCCGATTTGCTTCGCCGATTTGACGGGAACGGCCCACGCTACACCTCCTATCCGACAGCGGACAGGTTTGTCGAGTCTTTTGCCGCCGCCGACTATGTGCAGGCGCTCAAGCAGCGCCGTGTGGGGCCTGGCGCCATGACTTTGCCGCTGTCGCTTTATGTCCACATCCCCTTCTGCGAATCCCTTTGTTATTACTGCGCCTGTAACAAGATCATCACAAAGCACCATAGCAAGGCCGACGAATACCTGCGCTACCTAGAGCTGGAAATCAACCTGCACACCGCGCATCTGGGCCTCGGCCAGGTACTGACCCAGCTGCACCTGGGTGGAGGTACGCCGACCTTCATGAGCGACGTGCAGCTTCGCGCACTGATGGCCATGCTGCGCCGCAACTTTTCTTTTGCGCCCGGCGGGGAGTATGCGATTGAGGTGGACCCGCGAACGGTGGATGCCAATCGACTGGGCGTGCTGGCAGAGCTGGGGTTCAATCGCCTGAGTTTTGGCGTGCAGGACTTTGACCCCGCAGTGCAAAAAGCGGTGCACCGGATTCAACCCGCAGAGCAGGTGTTTGCACTGGTGGAGGCGGCTCGGGCCCTGGGCTTCGAGTCGGTTAATGTGGATCTGATTTATGGTCTGCCGCAACAAACACCCGAGTCTTTCGATCGAACGCTGGCACAGGTTACGGCCCTGCGGCCTGACAGGGTCGCCCTGTATGCATATGCCCATTTGCCCGAGCGCTTCAAGCCGCAGCGGCGCATCGCCAGCGCCGACTTGCCACCAGCCTCCAGCAAGCTGGCCATGCTCACGCAATCTCTGGCTGCGTTTGATGCAGCGGGTTATGTGTATGTGGGCATGGACCACTTTGCCCTGCCCGATGACGCGCTGGCCGTGGCCAAACGGCAGGGACGGCTACATCGCAACTTTCAGGGTTACAGCACGCAGCCCGATTGCGACCTGATTGCACTGGGTGTTTCCGCCATTGGCAAGGTGGGTGCCATCTACAGCCAGAATGCCAAAACGTTAGAGGCGTACTACGACCATCTTGACCAGGGCCGGTTTCCTGTGGTTCGCGGCCTCGCGCTATCGCGGGATGATCTGGTCAGGCGCGCGGTCATCATGGCCTTGATGTGCCAGGGGCAGCTTCAGTTTGAGTCCATTGAGCTGGGCTACCTGATTGATTTTCGTCGTTACTTTGCGCTTGAACTGGTGGCGCTTTCAGCGCTGGCTGAGCAGGGACTGGTGGTGCTGGACAGTTCCGGCATCCAGGTCACCGCCAATGGGTGGTTTTTTGTCCGGGCCGTGGCCATGGTGTTTGACCGGTATCTACAGGCTGACCGCAACCGCGCCAAATTTTCCAGAATCATCTGATGCAAACCACACTTGCCGTTACCGGGTTATTGATGGGTATCGCGGGTGGGCCGCATTGTGTTGCCATGTGTGGATCTGCATGTGGCGGAATGGGTCGCGTTAACAAAGGGGCAGTGGGTGGATCGCTGTGGCTGTTTCAGGCGGGCAGGCTGGTCGGTTACTCTTTGCTTGGCGCGCTGTCTGCCGCCTCTATTCAGGGGCTTGGGTGGCTCACGATTCATTCGGCTGCGCTTCGGCCTGTCTGGTCGCTGTTTCATGCTGCGGCACTGATGCTTGGTCTGATGCTGCTTTGGCGCGCGCGCCAGCCTATATGGCTTGAGGGCACAGGCCGTGCCATCTGGAAACGGATACAGCTTTCACAGTCGGGCTCCAGCGGGCCGCTATGGCTTGGTGTGTTGTGGGCTTTGTTGCCTTGTGGCTTGCTCTACTCTGCCGTGTTGGTGGCCGGATTGAGCGCCAATCCGATGGAGGGTGCGATGGTCATGGCTGCGTTCGCTTTGGGTAGCGGCGTTTCCTTGATGGCTGGTCCATGGCTATGGCTGCGCTTGCGACAGCGTGAATCTGACCGCTGGGCCGTGCGACTCGCCGGATTTGCACTAGCTGCTACATCAGGATGGGCTCTGTGGATGGGGCTTGTCCAGAATACGGCCCCATGGTGCGTGACAACATGAGGCAAAACCCTCTTATACAATCTCGGGGCAGATTTTGTTCGGATGTGCGATCCTAGTCGCCTTGTCCGCTACGCCTCTTTTTGTCGATCATTTCTCCGCTGGAGCGCGAACGTCATGAAAAAATATTTTTGGGCTTTGGCTTTCTCCGTTGGAGCACTGACTGCCTGCGGCAAAAAAGAAGAAATGCCCGTTACGCCGCCTGTTTCCGTCGCGTCCGCCGCCGAAGAAAAAATTCTCAACATCTACAACTGGCCCGACTACATCGCCAAAGACATGGTGGCCAACTTCACTCTTGACACCGGTATCAAGGTCAATTACCAGACCTTTGAAAACAACGAAGCCCTGCAAGCCAAACTGGTGGCTGGCAACACGGGTTATGACATCGTGGTGCCGGGTGCGGTGTTCGCCAAGTCGCTGATTGATGGCGGCCTGTTGATGAAGCTGGATAAAACCAGAATCAGCAACTACGGCAATCTGGATGCCAGCATCATGGCCAAGCTCGACAAGATTGACGCGGGCAACGCCTACCTGGTGCCGTGGGCCTGGAGCTTCACGACAGTCGGCATCAACAAAGCCAAAGTGGCAAAGGCTTTGGGAAGTACGCCCATGCCCGCCAATGCGTGGGAGCTGGTCTTCAACCCCGTGTACACCGCCAAACTCAAGTCCTGCGGCATTGCGTTTCTGGATTCACCGACCGAGGTCATTCCGCCGGCCATGCATTACCTGGGAAAAAACGCATATTCAAATGACGCAGCCGACCATAAGGCGGCTGGCGACATGCTGGCCAAGGTGAGGCCGCATCTGCGCTTGTTCTCCAGCACCATGATTGATGATCTGGCGGCTGGCAAGGTCTGCGTAGTCCTGGGCTGGGCCGGTGACATCAACATCGCCAAGGCGCGAGCGATTGAAAACAAGAATGGCCATGAGGTTGAGGCCTTGCTGCCATCAACCGGCGGTCTGATCTTTTTTGACAACCTGGCCATTCCGAAAGATGCCAAACACCCGAACAATGCTCTCGCATTTATCAACTACTTTTTGAAGCCTGAAGTGTCTGCATCGCTGACCAACGAGCTAGGTTACGCGACTGCCAACAAGGCCAGTCTGGCGAACGTCAAGCCCGAGATCGCCAAAGACCCGGTTGTTTTCCCTGATGCGGCCAACTTGCAAAAAATGGTCTCGCCCGCCAGCTTCAGCAATGAGGCGCGGCAGTCGATGAGCAACGTCTTCACGCGGTTCAAAAAAGGGGCTTGAGCTTTGTCGGCTACCTCTTTGTCAGGCATCACCGAAGGGTTTTTAAAAACGGATTTACTGGTCAAACGCTTTGATGGCGTTGCAGCAGTTGATGAGGTGTCGCTGTCCATTAACAAGGGCGAAATTTTCGCCTTGCTCGGTAGCTCGGGTTGCGGCAAATCGACCTTGCTGCGTATGCTGGCCGGGTTTGAAACGCCTACTTCCGGTTCAGTGGTGCTTGATGGGGTAGACATTGCAGCCATGCCGCCCTACGAGCGGCCCATCAACATGATGTTCCAGTCGTATGCGCTGTTTCCGCATCTGAATATCTGGGACAACATTGCGTTTGGCCTCAAGCGCGAAGGCATGCCCAAAGCGCAAATGGTCGCGCGAGTTGATGAAATGCTCAATCTCGTGCAGTTGCAAGCCTTTGCCAAACGCAAGCCGCACCAGCTATCGGGTGGCCAGCAGCAGCGGGTGGCGCTGGCGCGTAGCTTGGCAAAAAAACCGCAATTGCTGCTGCTAGACGAGCCGCTGGGCGCGCTGGACAAAAAGCTGCGCCAGCGCACGCAGTTTGAGTTGGTCAATATTCTTAAATCAGTCGGCGTGACCTGTGTCATGGTGACGCACGACCAAGAAGAAGCCATGGCGATGGCATCACGCATTGCCGTCATGAGCCATGGCCGGCTGCTGCAGGTGGGAACACCCAAAGAGATTTATGAATACCCGAACTGCCGCTTCGTGGCCGACTTTATTGGCAACGTCAATTTGTTTGAGGGACGCTTGACGCTCGATGAGGTGGATCGCTGCGAGGTGACCACCGAGCACGGTGTTGTCAATGTGAGTCACGGCATCAACGGCGTGCTGGGTATGGCGGCGGCGGTTGCTGTGCGGCCTGAAAAAATTCATCTCTCCAAAGATCGGCCAGCCGCTGTGGCTGTCAATCTGTTCATTGGCAAGGTCAAAGAGATAGCTTACTTTGGCAGCTACAACACCTTCATCATTGAGATGCAGGGCGGTCGCAGCGTGAAGGTCACCCAGACCAACACGACGCGCCACGAGATCACAGGCGTCACCTGGGGTGACCCGGTTTTTTTCTGGTGGGACGACACGGTCCCTGTGGTGCTAACGCAGTAGCTGTTTCTGATAGCCATGAGACGCATCCTCAAACACCTGCAAAACAAGCTAGGTCGTCGCTTTGTGATTGGCGTGCCCTACGTCTGGCTGCTGGTATTTTTTGTGCTGCCGTTTTTGATTCTGCTGCGCATCAGCGTGACCGACATGGGCAGTGGCGTTGACCCGTTTGCGCCTTTGCTTGACACATCGGGTGGCTCGTGGCGGCTGGTGCTCAAGCTGCAAAACTATTTGGCGGTTTTTAGCGACCCTGCACCGGGCAACACCATCTACGTGGATGCCTACAAAACCTCATTGAAGTACGCGCTGCTGACCACGTTGTTTTGTTTGCTTATTGGCTACCCGTTTGCGTATTTTTTGGCGAGGGCTAAAGCGTCGATTCGCCCCGCGCTGTTGATGCTGGTGATGCTGCCGTTCTGGACTTCGTTTTTGCTGCGCGTTTATGCCTGGAAGGGTATCCTCGCGGACCAGGGCGTGCTGAATAACCTGCTGCTTTGGCTCGGGCTTATTAACGAGCCGCTGGTCATGCTGTATACCGATGTGTCGATGCTGGTCGGCATGACTTATGTGTACCTGCCTTTCATGATTTTGCCGCTGTACGCCAACCTGGTGAAGATGGACATGCGTTTGCTGGAGGCCGCGCATGACCTGGGTGCCAGCGCATGGAAGGCGTTTTGGTTGGTGACCGTGCCGCTGAGCAAATCTGGCATCGTCGCTGGCTGCATGCTGGTGTTCATTCCGGCGCTGGGCGAGTTTGTTATTCCCTCGCTTTTAGGTGGTGCAGAAAACATCATGATTGGCCGCGTGGTGTGGGACGAGATGTTCAGCAGCAACAACTGGCCGCGTGCCGCCAGCGTGTCGGTGGTGATGATTGTGGTCATTCTGCTGCCGCTGGCTTGGTATTACCGGCGTGCCGACAGGCAAATCACCACATGAAAGCTATTCGCCGCTTCATCGATAAAAATGTCGGCCGTGCGTGGCTTGGTGCGGTGTACCTGTTTCTTTATATCCCGCTGTTTTCCCTGATTGTTTTCTCCTTCAATAGCACCCGGCAGGATGGCGTTTTTACTGGTTTTTCACTGCGCTGGTATGCGGCACTGTTGGATGATTCACGGCTGGTTGAGGGGTTTTTCCTGTCGCTCAAGGTGGCCTTGCTGACGGGTACGCTGTCGGTCATTCTTGGCAGCTTTGCCGCTTTTGTGCTGGTGCGCTACAAACGCTTTTCAGGGCGTACGCTGTTCTACGGGCTGGTCAAAGCACCGCTGGTGATGCCTGAGGTCATCATCGGCATGTCATTGCTGCTTTTGATGGTGGCGGTGCAGAGAGCGATTGGTTGGCCGGATCGCGGCTTTATCACCATCGTGCTGGGCCATACGCTTCTGGGCATGGCCTATGCCACCATCGTCATCCAGTCGCGCCTGAGCCAGATGGATCGCTCAATTGAAGATGCTGCAATGGATCTGGGCTGTAGGCCGATGCAGGTGTTCTTTCTGGTCACGCTGCCCAACATCGCCCCGGCGCTGGTGTCCAGCTGGCTCCTGAGTTTCACGCTGTCGTTTGATGATGTCGTTATTTCAGAATTCCTATCAGGCCCTGGTGTGACGACTTTGCCGCAGGTGATCTTCAGCTATGCGCGGCGCGGCGTGAATCCGTCGATTTATGCGGCAGCAACCCTGCTGATTGCAGTTGTCTCGCTGGGCATCATCGTCTATAGCGTGACCATGCTGCGGCACCAGAAGCGCATTGACCGGGACATCCGCCAGGCAGCGCTGTAGCGCGACCGCGGAAGCCGGGTTTTGAATACGGCCGCGAATGACTGCACCTGTATGTCATGTTTTTGGGCGTGGTTCAAAATCGGGTAACACTTTTTCGGGTGGCCATCGATTGAGTCATAGGCAAACCAGCCAAAATTCACGTTGTCCGTGTTACCCAAAAACGTTACTTTTTGAACCACGCCCAGTCCGGGGCGGCGTAAAATTACGCCATTCCGGCTTTCAGCTTTTCTAGCGCGGCTAGTCCGCGCTTTTTTAGGGCACTTCTATAAATTCATTTTTCGGGCGAATTGCCGCGTTGCGCGGTGCTCGCAATCCTCATGTACCTGAAGTACATTGCGGTTGCTGCGCGACCCTCGCATGAGCCCAAAGGGCGATGCGACACGCGCCTTGCACTTCATCCCGAAAAGCTGAATTTCTAGAAGTGCCCTTTATTTTGTTTTCGAAACCATGATTCAAATCACACTTCCTGACAGCTCCAAACGCGACTACGCCGAACCGGTCACCGTGGCCGAAGTTGCGGCGTCCATAGGCACCGGTCTTGCCAAGGCGGCTCTCGGTGGCAAGGTTGACGGCAAGCTGGTCGACACCAGCTACCTGATTGAAAAAGATAGCGCGCTGGCCATCATCACGGCCAAGGATGTGGACGGCCTAGAACTTATACGTCACTCGACCGCCCATTTGCTGGCTTATGCCGTCAAGGAGTTGTTCCCTGACGCGCAGGTCACGATTGGCCCGGTGATTGAGAACGGATTTTTCTACGATTTCTCCTACAAGCGGCCGTTCACGCCTGAAGATCTGGTGGCGATTGAAAAACGCATGACCGAACTTGCAGCAAAGGATGAACGCGTCACTCGCCGGGTGTTACCGCGTGACGAAGCGGTGGCGCATTTCAAAAGCATTGGCGAGCATTACAAGGCCGAAATCATTGCCAGCATTACGGCTGGCGAGGACGTATCGCTGTACCGTGAGGGCAATTTTGAAGACCTGTGCCGTGGCCCGCATGTACCCAGCACGGGCAAGCTGAAGTTTTTCAAGTTGATGAAACTCGCAGGTGCCTACTGGCGCGGCGATCACCGCAATGAAATGCTGCAACGGGTTTACGGCACCGCCTGGGCCACCAAAGACGAGTTGCAGCAATACCTGACGCAGCTTGAAGAAGCCGAAAAGCGCGATCACCGCAAGCTAGGCAAAGAGCTTGACCTGTTTCACATCGACGACCATGCGCCGGGGCTGGTGTTCTGGCATCCCAAGGGCTGGACGCTGTGGCAGGGCGTTGAGCAGTACATGCGCAAGGTCTACCAGGACAACGGTTATCAGGAGGTCAAAGGGCCGCAGATTCTTGACAAGACGCTGTGGGAGAAAACCGGTCACTGGGACAAGTACCGCGACAACATGTTCACCACCGAGAGCGAAAAACGCGAATACGCTTTAAAGCCCATGAACTGCCCTGGCCATATCCTGATCTTCAAGCAGGGCATCAAAAGCTACCGCGATTTGCCGCTGCGCTACGGTGAGTTCGGCCAGTGCCACCGCAACGAGCCATCGGGCGGTTTGCACGGCATCATGCGGGTGCGTGGCTTTACGCAGGATGATGGCCACATTTTTTGTACCGAAGCTCAAATTTTGCGTGAGTGCGTGGACTTCACGTCGCTGCTGCAAAAGGTCTACACCGACTTTGGTTTTAAAAACATCATCTACAAGGTGGCGACGCGCCCGCAAGCACGCATTGGCTCTGACGAAAGCTGGGACAAGGCCGAGGCGGCTTTGATCGAGAGCCTGCGCCAGTCGGGCTGCGAGTTTGAGATTTCCCCTGGCGAAGGTGCGTTTTATGGCCCCAAGCTCGAATACACCCTGAAAGACGCGATTCGCCGCCAGTGGCAGTGCGGCACGATTCAAGTCGATTTTTCCATGCCTGAGCGACTTGATGCCGTGTACGTGGGCGAAGACGGTGCACGCCATCACCCCGTCATGTTGCACCGCGCGATTGTTGGCAGCCTGGAGCGATTCATCGGTATTTTGATCGAAGAACACGCCGGGGCGATGCCAGTCTGGCTGGCTCCGGTGCAGGTTTGTATCCTCAATATCACCGATTCCCAGGCTGATTACGCCCGAGAAGTTGCTAAAGCGCTGCAAAATCAAGGGCTTAGGGTGCATTTGGATCTGCGCAACGAGAAAATAACGTATAAAATACGAGAGCACTCGCTTCAGAAGCTTCCCTTTATCCTTGTCGTAGGCGACAAAGAGCGGGATGCCAAAACTGTTGCGGTGCGTGCCCGGGGTAACAAAGACCTTGGCGTGATGTCCATCGAAGCGTTTGCACAGCAAATTGCATCCGACATCTCACAAAAAGCCTGAATTTCTACCATATTTGTTGGCGATTTTGGTCTGTGGTCTTCACAAGACGGGCGCAAGCAGCTATAGCTTTTATAGCAAGATTTAAGGACTAGAACCATCGCTACTGAATTTCGTGACCGTCGCCAACGCGAAGAACGCAAGCACCGCTTGAACCGTGAAATTATGGCCCCCGAAGTACGACTCTCGGGCCCCGACAACGAGCCTTTAGGCGTTGTCAGCATCATGGAGGCCCTACGCCTTGCCGGTGAGGCAGACGTAGACCTTGTAGAAATTTCACCCACGGCGGTACCGCCCGTGTGCAGGTTGATGGACTACGGCAAGTTCAAGTACGCCGAGCAGAAGAAGGCAGCGGAAGCGAAGTCCAAGCAAAAAGTGATCGAGATCAAGGAAGTCAAATTCCGACCCGGCACTGACGATGGTGACTACAACATCAAATTGCGCAATATCAAGCGCTTTTTGGAAAATGGCGATAAGTGCAAGATCACCTTGCGCTTTCGGGGTCGCGAGATCACGCACCAGGAACTGGGCTTGGCCCTGCTGGCGCGGATTCGTGATGATCTGGCAGATTTGATTGTGGTGGAGCAGTTCCCCAAGCTTGAAGGCAGGCAGATGGTCATGATGATCGCGCCGGGCCGTAAAAAGCCGGGGGCCAAGCAAGCGGTAGAGGCAGTAACCGCCGCACCTGCGGCAACTGCTTGAGGTTTTGAACAAATGGCCTGTTGATTTTTCAACCGGCTGTTTTAGGGAGTGCGTTTGCGTTTCCTGTGAGGTTGGACTTCGGTCTGGCCTCCAAAAAAAGTGGTGAGCTTAATAACTCGCCACTAACAAGTGGCTCGGGGCCATCAAGTTTGCGAGAGTTTCGCAGCGCCTCACGAGCACAAATGAAAAGGAGCATTAACATGCCCAAAATGAAGACCAAGAGCGGCGCTAAAAAGCGTTTCCGCGTTCGACCCGGTGGCACCGTCAAGCGCGGTCAAGCCTTCAAGCGTCACATCCTGACCAAGAAGACCACCAAACTCAAACGCCATCTGCGTGGTACGGTGGCTGTTCGTGAGACCGAAATGGGTCGCCTGGCACAGATGCTGCCCGGCCGTGGCATTTAATTTAACGACGAACAAGGAGTAATCACATGCCTCGCGTCAAACGTGGTGTAACGGCTCGCGCCCGCCACAAAAAAGTTTTAGCCCTTGCAAAAGGTTTCCGTGGTCGCCGCGGTAACGTCTATCGCGTCGCCAAAGAAGCGGTGATGAAGGCCGGGCAATATGCCTACCGTGACCGCCGTACCAAAAAGCGCGTGTTCCGTCGCCTCTGGATCACGCGTATCAATGCTGCAAGCCGCGCTTGCGGCCTGACCTACAGCCAGTTTGCCAATGGCTTGAGAAAAGCCGGTATCGAGATTGACCGCAAGGTTCTGTCTGACATGGCGATTCACGACAGCGCTGCTTTTGGTGCTATCGTTGAACAGGTGAAAGCCAAGCTGGCGGCCTGATTTCAGCCTGGACTGCTATTGAATTAATAGCTGATCACGTATGAAAACAAAGGGCTGGAGCTTGAAAAAGCTCTGGCCCTTTGTTCTGGTTTCGTGGGTTTTTGGGGTCAGAGCCCAAATTCGCTGAGCCTTTGGCTCGCCCGTAGGGTGCAGTGCTTGCACTGCAGCGAAATTGGTGTCTGACCCCAATAACCCACTGGCGTTGCAAACAAACAAAAGAATTCAAGAGAAGCCATGAATCAACCTGATGCCACTAGCGAGTTGGTACTAAGTGCCAAATCCAGTTTTGAGCAAGCCGCAACGCCTGCCGATCTTGAGAACGCCAAGGCGCAGTTTCTCGGCAAGTCAGGCAAGGTTACCGAGTTGATGAAGGGTATGGCCCTTTTGAGCGTAGACGAGAAAAAGTCTCGCGGTGCAGCCATCAATCTTGCCAAGCAGGCGATTGAAGCAGCCCTTAACGAGCGTCGCAACGCGCTGGCCAATGCCGAACTTGAAAAGCAGCTCAAGGCCGAAGCGCTGGATGTTAGCCTGCCTGGCCGCCAGCGTACACAGGGCGGTTTGCACCCTGTGTCGCTGACTTTGGAGCGCATTGAAGCGATTTTTGGCTCCATGGGTTTTGATGTGGCACAAGGCCCGGAAATTGAAACCGACTGGTTCAATTTCACCGCACTGAACACGCCGGAAGACCACCCGGCGCGCTCCATGCACGACACGTTTTATGTCGAAGGCGGCACCGAGACCGCGCCGAATTTGCTGCGCACCCACACCAGTCCGATGCAGATCCGTTATGCGGTGCAGCAGGTTAAAAAGCATCGCGCCCTGATTGACGCTGGCGAAGGTAACGCAGGAGTCTTGACAGGCGCTATGCCCGAGATTCGCGTTATCGCGCCTGGCCGTACCTACCGTGTTGACAGCGACGCAACCCATTCGCCGATGTTCCACCAGTGCGAAGGCCTGTGGATTGGCGAGAACGTGAGCTTTAAAGACTTGAAGTTTGTTTTTACCAATTTCTGCCATACCTTTTTTGAAAGCGATGACCTGGTGCTGCGTTTCCGGCCCAGTTTTTTCCCGTTCACAGAGCCGAGTGCTGAAATCGACATCCAGTTCCAGACCGGGCCTCTTGCTGGCCGCTGGCTTGAGGTGGCTGGCTCTGGTCAGGTGCATCCGAATGTGGTGCGCAACATGGGGCTTGATCCTGAAAAATACATTGGCTTTGCCTTTGGCATGGGGCCAGACCGTTTGACCATGCTGCGCTACGGTGTGAACGACTTGCGCCTGTTCTTTGATGGTGACGTGCGGTTTTTGTCGCAGTTTCAGTCTTAAAAATAACAATAAAAATTAAGAAGAATCGAGTTAAACATGCAATTCCCAGAATCCTGGTTGCGCGAATTTTGCAACCCGCCACTGTCTACCCAGCAACTCGCCGACACATTGATGATGGCCGGGCTTGAGGTTGAAGAACTAAAGCCCGTCGCGCCACCGTTCAGCAAAATTGTGGTGGGTGAAATCAGGGAGGCCGTGCGGCATCCGGATGCTGACCGCCTGCAAGTCTGCAAGGTAGACGTAGGGCAGGGTGCGTTACTCAACATCGTTTGCGGCGCGCCCAACGCCCGTGTCGGGATCAAGGTGCCCTGCGCCATGGTCGGCGCCGAGCTACCGCCCAGTGACGACGGCAAACCGTTTCTTATCAAAGTCGGCAAGCTTCGTGGGGTGGAAAGCCAGGGCATGCTGTGTTCTGCGCGTGAGTTAAAGCTGTCAGAAGACCATGGTGGTTTGCTGGAGCTGGCGCTTGACGCGCCACTGGGCGAAGACATCCGTGCCCACCTCAAGCTCGACGACATGCTGTTCACCCTCAAACTCACGCCCAATCTGGCGCATTGCCTCAGTGTCTACGGCGTGGCGCGTGAAGTCGCGGCGCTGACTGGTGCAGCGTTGAATACGCCGACTTTCCCATCAGTGGCAGTGTCTGACCAGACGAAGCTTGTAGTCAAAATCAGCGCCCCCGATCTGTGTGGCCGCTTTTCAGGCCGTGTGGTGCGCAACCTCAATACCCAAGCTGTAACCCCTCAGTGGATGGTTGATCGTCTAGCGCGCTGCGGTCAGCGCAGCGTGACGGCGCTGGTTGATATTTCAAATTACGTGATGTTTGAGCTGGGTCGCCCGAGCCATATTTTTGATCTCGACAAAATCAACGGCGCACTGGATGTGCGTTGGGGCAGGCCGGGTGAAACACTCAAGCTGCTGAACGGCAACACGGTCACAGTTGATGAAAAAGTCGGTGTGATTGCTGACGACACCCAGGTTGAGTCGCTCGCCGGTATCATGGGCGGCGTTGCTAGCGCCGTGTCTAATGAGACCAAAAATGTCTATGTAGAAGCCGCTTTCTGGTGGCCCAAGGCGATTGCAGGTCGCTCACGCCGCTACAACTTCTCCACCGATGCAGGTCATCGCTTCGAGCGCGGAGTTGACCCTGGCCATACGGTCGAGCACCTAGAGCGCATCACGCAACTCATCATCGACATTTGCGGCACGCCGCAAACCGTGTGCGGCCCCATGGACGATGCGCAGGTCAATTTACCCAAGGCAACACCTGTCACGTTGCGCGTGGCCCGTGCCAGCAAGGTGATTGGTATGCCGCTGACACAAGCCCAGTGCCTTGATGCGCTCAAGCGCCTTGGCTTGAGCGTGATAGAGGGTGACGGCACTTTAACCGTGATGCCGCCAAGCTACCGCTTTGACCTGCAAATTGAAGAAGACCTGATTGAAGAAGTCGTGCGCATGGTTGGCTACAACAAGCTTCCAGCTACGCCACCGCTGGCACCGATTACGGCGCGTATCCGCGCTGAAGCCGAACGCAGCCCATTCGCCGTGCGTCATGCACTTGCAGCACTGGGCTACCAGGAAACCATCAATTTCAGCTTTGTCGAAGAGCGCTGGGAGCATGAACTGGCCGGTAATGCCAATCCCATCAGGCTGCTGAACCCGATTGCCAGCCAGATGAGTGTGATGCGCTCCTCCCTGCTGGCATCGCTGATCCAGGTGCTGAAATTCAATCTTGACCGCAAGGCACCGCGTGTCAATGTGTTTGAGCTTGGCCGGGTATTTTTGCGTGACGCGCAGAGCCAGAACACCGACACGACGGTTGCAGGTTTCAACCAGCCCATGCGCGTGGCTGGCCTGGCTTATGGCCCGCGTGCGGCCTTGGGTTGGGCGCAGCTTGATAAGGCCGTGGACTTTTTTGATATCAAGGGCGATGTGGAGGCCTTACTTGCACCCGTGAGGGCAGTTTTTGCCCCCGCATCACATCCGGCGATGCATCCAGGCCGCTGCGCCAGCGTATCGGTTGCAGGCAAGTCCATCGGCTTTGTGGGTGAGCTGCATCCCAAATGGCGTCAAGGCTACGAGCTGGCACAGGCCCCGCTGATGTTTGAGCTTGAGCTGGATGCCGTGTTGCAGCGACGGGTGCCCGTTTTTGCGGCGGTTAGCAAGCTCCAGCCGGTTGAGCGCGACATCGCCGTCATCGTGCCAGAGAGCACTACCCACGCTGCACTGATGGCTGCCATTGAAGGTGCTGATAGCAAACTACCCAAGGGCTTGCTCAAAAGCGCAACGCTGTTTGATGTCTACAGGCCACAGCAGGCGAGTAGCTCCATGCAATTGGGCGAGAAAAGCGTGGCTGTGCGCTTGGTGCTGACGAGCGACACCGCTACACTGACCGAGGAAGAGATAGAAGCGGCTGTCCAGGCAGTGCTGGCTAATCTTCAGCTTCAATTGCAGGCGCGCTTGCGGGCCTGACTATCCAGATCAACGGGTGAAGCCCTAAAAAAATAATCACATGGAGCAGCGGACATGGAATTTTCGATTGAAAGCCTGGAAACCCCGGCGCTCACCAAAGCGCATCTGGCGGAATTGCTGTTTGAGCAAATCGGCCTCAACAAGCGCGAATCGAAAGACATGATTGGCGCGTTTTTTGATCTCATCTCCGACAGTCTGGTGGACGGTACAGACGTGAAGATTTCCGGCTTTGGCAACTTTCAAATTCGTACCAAGGCCCCACGGCCTGGCCGCAACCCGCGTACCGGCGAAGCCATCCCCATTCAGGCCCGGCGCGTCGTGACCTTCCACGCCAGCCACAAGCTCAAAGACCAGATTCAGGGTAATGGCCTAGCTGAGTAGGCGTGACCAGGCGAGTTAGGCGAGTAGATCCAGCTTGAGACAGTTATGCCGCCCGCCGCTGGCGGCATAAAAACAGAAATTGTGTGTAAACAGTTGTCAATTGTGTAACGGCGCAACACATTTCAAAAAATTAAAAAACCCCTTTGCGCTAAGGTTCGACTTAGAGTAGATTTGGAGGTTTCCGCTTTAGCGCATTGATTTAATTGGAGAAATCCCTTCCACCCATTCCCGCGAAACGCTACTTCACCATCGGTGAGGTCAGCGATTTGTGCGGTGTCAAACCTCATGTGCTCCGTTATTGGGAGCAAGAGTTCACGCAGCTGCGCCCGATGAAAAGGCGCGGCAATCGCCGCTACTACCAGCACCATGAAGTGCTGATGATCCGCAGAATCCGGGATTTGCTGTACGACCAGGGTTTTACGATCAGCGGCGCGCGCAATAAACTGCACGAGATTGTGCAACTTGAGGGCGACAAACGCCGTAACGGCGAAGTCATGCTGGACGGCATCGAGGTGATTGAAGGTAGCGATTCTGACTTTCCTGATTCAGCCGACTTTGAAGACAGCGAGCCCGGCCATGACGGTGCAGATTTACCCAGCGGCAGCGCTGCGCAACAGCGGCTGCAACTGGTGCGTCGCGAGCTGTTTGAAATCCGCGATTTGCTGGCTGCTACGCACTGACGCTCTTTCTGCGCACGCTATAATTTAAAGCTTCGGTGTGTGGCGCAGCCTGGTAGCGCACTTGCATGGGGTGCAAGGGGTCGAAGGTTCGAATCCTTTCACACCGACCATATGAATCAAGGACTTAGCGCAGAAATGCTCTAAGTCCTTTCTTCTGTCTGGCTTCAAAAACATCCATTGTCCCTACCATTGTCCCAACCGCAGCGAAAGCTAGAGATGATCTCAGCAGTTGTCCCAACCGGAGTAGTTGAGACAATTTCCGCCCATTTTGGCGAGTTGATTCGATGCTGATGCTCGGTATGTCACGGATTCCGATTCTGTTGCGTCGTAGTAATCCAAACACTCCAAGCGTGATTGCTGACCGCATCGCTATTGTTTTGATAGCTGCTTGCGCACATTCCACGAGGGCTAGAGCACTAAAATTGGCGTGGTTCAAAATCGGGTAACACTTTTTCGGGTGGCCATCGGTTGAGTCATAGGCAAACCATCCAAAATTCACATTGTCCGTGTTACCCAAAAACGTTACTTTTTGAATCACGCCAGATCGACCATAGAGGCGCTGGCGCTGGTCAAAAACCCTATGCCCTACATCCGGCAAGCCAACATCGCCAATGGGCCGCAACAGGTTAACAATGGCAATGCAAGCGCATCAGGGCATACCGGCATAAGTACGCCATCAGGTACGCACGCGGGCAATTTTCAGAGTGAGCAAAGCAAACTATTGGAGGCAGATCATGGTCAACGGCTGGACATTAGCTCTTGCTCTGCGGCGCGGCGCAATGCCTCCTGTGCCGCATCAACTTCGCGCTGGCGATTCCACATCGCTTCATAAACGCCATGCCGTTCCAGCAACTCTTCGTGACGCCCGCGCTCAACGATTTGTCCGGAATCCAGCACGATGATTTCATCCGCATTAACGATGGTGGAGAGGCGATGGGCAATGACCAGTGTTGTGCGCCCCTTCACCACGCGATCAAGCGCTGACTGAATTTCGCGCTCGGTAAATGAATCAAGCGCAGATGTGGCTTCATCGAGCAGAAGGATCGGCGGACCCTTCAAAATCGTGCGGGCGATGGCGACACGCTGTTTCTCGCCGCCGGAAAGTTTCAACCCGCGTTCGCCCACCTGCGTTTTATATCCATCAGGCAGCGAACGGATGAAATCATCAATCTGCGCGAATTGTGCGGCTTCCTTCAGCTCAGCCTCGGTAGCGTCCCAGCGTCCGTAACGCACATTATATTCAATGGTGTCGTTGAAGAGGACAGTATCCTGCGGCACCATACCGATCTGCTGACGCAGCGATTCCTGAGTGATATCAGTCAGGTCTTGACCATCAATGGTGATGGAACCCTGTTGCGGTTGGTAAAAGCGGAACAGCAGCCGCGATATCGTGGATTTTCCGGCACCCGAAGGCCCGACAACTGCAACCGTCTTGCCCGCAGGCACTTCAAAACTGATGCCCTTGAGAATCTGCCGGTTCGGATCATACGCAAAATGCACATTGTCAAAACGAATATTGCCCTCGCTGACGATCAGAGCTTTTGCGCCCGGCTTGTCCTTTATTTCCGGAGCTTGCGACAACACATCAAACATGGATTCGATGTCGATGGTGGCCTGCTTGATCTCGCGATAGACCATGCCCATAAAATTGAGCGGTTGATAAAGCTGAATCATGATCGCATTCAGCAGCACAAAATCGCCAACCGTATTGGTGCCCGCGCGAATACCCTGCACGCACATCACCATCATAATCGTCAACGCAACCGCAAATATGAATCCCTGACCGGAATTGAGCACCGCCAGCGAGACGTAACTGGAAATCGAGTTGCGCTCATAACGCTCCATCGATTTGTCATAGCGCGCGGCCTCGCGCTTTTCAGCGCTGAAATATTTTACTGTTTCATAATTCAGAAGCGAGTCGATGGCCTTGACGTTGGCGTCAGTATCGCTCTCGTTCATGTTGCGGCGAATGGTGATGCGCCAGTCGGTCGCAACGCGTGTGAACCAGAGGTAAGCCCACATCATAAGCACGAGGATAAGTGCGTAGCGCCAATCAAAACTGATCATGAACACCGTAAAAATCATGACAAGTTCGACCACCGTCGGCACGCCCGTCAGCATGCTCATACGGACGATCTGCTGAATCGCTTCGCGGCCACGCTCGAGCACGCGGGTCAGCCCGCCGGTCTTGCGCTCAAGATGAAAGCGCAGCGACAATTCATGCAGATGCACGAACACTTCATTAGCCAGCCGCCGCACCGCATTCATCGACACATTGGCAAAAAGCGCGTCACGCGCCTGCGTGAAAAATTGTGTCAGCGTGCGAAGGACGCCATATACGACGCAAAGCGCTATCGGACCGGTCAGCAATTCGGGTAGCGGAACATTGGCCTTGGATGGATCGGTCAGGACATCGGTCACCCATTTAAAGGCATAGGGCACGCCAATCGTCGCGAACTTGGCCAGAAACAACAGCCCAAGCGCCGCCATCACGCGCCATTTCAAATCAGCGCGGTCAGTTGGCCAGACGTAGGGCCACAAATGCGTCACGGTCGTGGTCATGGAAGCTTCCGGGCGCATGGGATTGGGCGTTCGGCCCGCAGAATGATGGCTCATCAATAACTCTTTGTTATGCGCGGCCCGCGTTTCTCCCGAAGGCGCTGTCTCTCGATTTCCAAAGAAACCCGGATTCGTTCGCATCATATAGGCGGGTTAACGTATAAAAGCACCCGTGCTTTTATTGAACAGGTTTTACGGATAGGAAATTCAACCGTATGAGGCCAAGTATGGCACCGGAAAGCGTCCTCAAGAGTCGTGCTTTCCTTGATGTGGTGATCTGAATTCCCAAGGTTTTTCCGTCCACCGCGGAACGTGTCAGCGACGGCAAGTTGGGGGACGTCAACGTGCTCGACATCTTGCCCAT
>JBCKNM010000025.1:0-20191 GCA_038902775.1 Polaromonas sp. | reverse complement strand
GAATTTCCTGACCCGTGATGTAAGACGCCTGCGGGCTAGCCACAAACGCTACGGCATGCGCTATGTCCTGCGGCTTGCCGAGGTGGCCCAGCGGAATCTGTCCAAGAAGAATCTTTTGCTGCTCCGGAGGCAGCTTGGCCGTCATGTCGGTTTCGATAAAACCCGGTGCGATGCAGTTGACCGTGATGTTGCGCGAACCCAATTCACGCGCCAGTGCGCGCGTCATGCCGACCACGCCAGCCTTGGCCGCAGCGTAATTCGACTGCCCGGCATTACCTGTTGCCCCGACCACCGAGGTGATGCTGATGATGCGGCCATAACGCTGCTTCATCATGGTGCGCATCACAGCGCGACTCATGCGAAACACCGCTTTGAGGTTGGTTTCAATCACCGCATCCCAGTCGTCGTCTTTCAGGCGCATGGCCAGCATGTCGCGGGTAATGCCGGCGTTGTTGACCAGCACCTGCAAACCGCCGTGCTCCTTGACAATAGCGTCAATCAGCAGCTCGGCAGCGGCAGCATCATTCACATTCAAATTTGCACCAGCGCAACCTGGAAACGCCGCCAGCGCTTGGCTGATTTTGGCTGCGCCTTCATCACTGGTGGCCGTGCCAATAACCTTTAAGCCTTTTTGGGCCAGCTCCAGCGCAATGGCTGCGCCTATGCCGCGCGATGCACCGGTAACCAGTGCAATCTGTCCTTCAAACTTCACTTCACTCATGCCAGTAACTCCTTCACTGCGGCCATTGATGCCGGATCAAACAGGGGCGCACCGGTCAACTCAGGATCAATTCTTTTGACCAGTCCTGCCAGCACTTTACCCGGGCCACATTCAACAATGTTTACAAGCCCGCTGGCCTTGATGGCCTGAATACATTCAACCCAGCGCACAGGGCTGAATGCCTGACGGTACAGCGCGGCGCGAATGCGCTCCGCATCAAGCTCAATCGCCACGTCAATATTGTTGATGACCGGGATTTTCGGTGCAGCGAACTGGATGCCAGAGAGCTTTTCTTTCAGTTTTTCAGCCGCTGGTTTCATCAGGCTGGAATGGAAAGGCGCAGAAACCGGCAACGGCAAGGCGCGCTTGGCACCGTTGGCCTTGAGGACTTCACAAGCTTTGTCCACGGCGGCCTTGCTACCAGCGATAACAGTTTGCATTGGGTCGTTGAAATTGACCGCCTCGACAACCTCCTGGGTGCCAGCGCCAAAGCTGCGCAGCGCCTCGGTACAACCTTCAATGACTTTGGCAGCATCCATGCCAAGAATGGCTGCCATGGCACCCACACCGACAGGTACGGCATCCTGCATGGCCTGCGCACGAAAGCGCACCAGCGGTGCGGCCTGTGCGAGCGTCAAAACGCCAGAAGCCACCAGCGCAGAGTATTCGCCCAGCGAGTGACCTGCCACCACGGCAGGCAGCACGCCGGTTTCAGCCATCCACACCCGGTAGGCGGCCACACCAGCAACCAGCATCACGGGCTGGGTGTTGGTGGTCAATGCAAGGGCCTCTTTCGGGCCTTCCTTTATCAACAGCGCCACATCCTGACCAAGCGCTTCGGAAGCTTCAGCCAGGGTTTGAGCCACTACAGGATGATCGCCCCACACATCGAGCATGCCGACGGCTTGCGAGCCTTGACCAGGAAAAACAAAAGCAAATGGTTTCAAACAACTTCTCCTCTAGCAACTATTTTTAAAAAAACTTTTTCACTGGAAATTGTAAGAAGGCAAATATCACCAGCCACGGGTCTATGAGGTAGTCCCATAAATTGCCCGACTCCATGATGCCCGCTACCCAGCCCATCAAGGCCAGTGCGACCAGCAACGGCAGCAAGCGCAAGCCTTGATACCAAAAAGCAAACACCAGTGCAAGCAGACCAAGCAACATGCCATAGCTACCCCAACCCAGCCTGTAGGCATCCCAGTCACCCCAACCCAAAGCCGTGGGATAAAGAAAAACTCCGGCAGCCACGACCACCGCAAATAGCGGTGTTTTGTCGAGGTCGCCAACCAGCACCCGGCCAGAGATGCCTTGCCACAGTCCGAGGCCGGCCAGCGCCACCAAGGTAAGGCTCAAATCCGAACTCACGCCGCGCACATAAGCCACGATGGGTAAATGCGCTGCCCCTACCGGCAGCCAGAGCAGCACAAAGCAGCCAGCAGTCATCCACTTGACCCACGGCTTGATACCACTTGCCGCACGGAGCAAACGAAAGAGCATGGCGCACAGCACCAGGTTGATGCCCAGCAGGGCAACCAGATCAGTTAGCCGGGGGAGCATTTTTCGGGGCCACTACAGTAGCAATCAACAAAGGTTGCATGGGATCAAGCCGCACATGCTTGATGCGGGTGCGGTGCCATGTGTACACCAGATGGATATAACCATCCCGGCTTTGCAGCAGAGAGGGGTATGAAAACTCCCGCGCGCAGCTTGCTTGCCCGCAGAGCTGACGCCTGGCACTGGCAACATAGGCTTGAACCTGAGCGCCGCTCGCACCCTGCGCCTTGAGTTCATCGCCGAGCTGACGCTCGTAATCGGCGATGGAAGGCCCGCCTTGGACTGTCGTAGATGGCTCCACCACAAGGGCAGAAATAAGGGCAGAAGCGCCATCAAAGCGGCCTTCGCTACCGGCTTTCAGCAAGGCCAGCGTTTCGCGGCCAGCGGGCGTGGGGTTCAGCGCCAGCCATTGCTCGCCCGCACCCGTGACCACCCCGGCAAGGGCTGAGTCGGGGTTGGGCAAATTGCTAGCTTGCGCCGATGACCATGTTTGACCTGCGTCATCGGTGCGGGAAGTTTTGACTGTCGGCAAGCCTGCGGATCGCATGTAGATTTGTGCACGCTCAGGCCCGGTCACAAGCATGACCGGCTGCAGGCTGGTCTGGCTACCGGGGATACGGGTTTTATCAACCACCTGTCCATGCGGGTCAATGCGCAGTATCTCGCCAAACTTGGCCGCAAACTCGTGATAAACCGGCAGTGCCATCTGGCCATCAGCCAGGGCCACCGGCGTGCTTTTTACCAACGTGCTGATATTGAAAAAAGGCGAGGTCACCAGGCGCCTGGGCACGCTCCAATTGACACCTTCGTCGACGGAACGCGACCAGGTGATGGCGCTGCCAGCCCAGCCACCCAGCGAAACCGTCACCATCCAGAGCATGAGCGAGCCATCGGGCGCGCGGGCGATCACCGGGTTGCCGAGTTTTTTGACGTAGCGCCAAAGCCCGCGCTCAATCTGCTGCCTGTCAAGCAGCGTTCTCTCCGCGCCCCATCGCTGCGTGGACTGATCCATCACGGCGGTTTGAATCGTCACATTACCCGCACCTTCGCGCGAGCCGGAAAACCATACTGCCTGCAAACGCCCATCATTCAGTTCAACCAGTGACGCAGCGTGAACCGCCTGACCAGGAGCGCCTGAGACAAACTGCGCGTTGAATCTGAATCGGCCGTCCTGCGAAAGCTGTTCCGGCTGGCCTGCGGCAGACAAAGTACTTGCAGCTTTCCCGGGAGCGCCTAAAGAAGAAGGCGTTTGCTGCGGCTGCGTGGCCTGAAAATTTGCGGCGGGCAAGCGGGTGAAGATTTTCCATCCCGCCAAGGTAAAAGCCACCAGCAGCCCTAGCGCAAGAACATAGTCGCGCGGCCTGAGACGCTTGACATTCACGCTGTCACCGGTGTTCTGTTGACCGTCAGGCATAAGCCCTCAATAGTTGAGAAGCACCGCGCCCCAGGTGAAGCCACCGCCCACGCCTTCCAGCATCAGGGTGTCTCCCTTTTTAATCTTGCCACTGCGCACTGAAGCATCAAGCGCCAGCGGAATGGATGCAGCAGACGTGTTGCCATGCTGGTCGAGGGTGACGATCAGCTTTTCAAGTGGCAGCTTTAGCTTTTTGGCAGTGCTCTGCATGATGCGGATGTTGGCCTGGTGTGGAATCAGCCAGTCGATGTCGGCATCCGTCAGATTGGCCTTTGCCAGCGTTGCGCGCGCTGCGCTCTCTAAAACGCCAACCGCCAGTTTGAACACTGCCGGACCGTCCATCTTGAGCAGCGGATCGCCCAGAATTTTGCCGCCAGACACGGTACCGGGTACACACAATATGCCGACATGCTTGCCGTCGGCATGAAGGTCGCTGGCGAGAATGCCAGGTGTGTCTGATGCCTCCAGCACCACAGCACCGGCACCGTCGCCAAACAGCACACAGGTTGTACGGTCCGAAAAATCAAGAATGCGCGAGAACACCTCAGCACCTATCACCAGCGCTTTGCTGGCCGAACCAGTGCGGATCATGGCATCGGCAACCGTCAGGGCATACACAAAACCGCTGCAAACCGCCTGCACGTCAAATGCGGCGCAGCCAGCAATGCCGAGCTTGTTTTGCAGTATGCAGGCCACAGACGGAAACACCATGTCGGGTGTGGATGTCGCAACAATGATGAGATCAATATCGCCAGGGAGCAAGCCTGCCGCTTCAAGCGCCTTTTTGGCCGCTTCCACCCCGAGGTCGCTGCTGCATACATCTGGCGCAGCAAAGTGGCGGACTTGGATGCCGGTGCGCTCCACAATCCAGTCGTCCGAAGTTTCAACGCCTTTGGTAGCCAGTTCTAAGGCCAGATCGGCATTGGTCAAACGGCGTGGCGGGAGATAACTGCCAGTGCCAGTAATGCGTGAATATCGGGCCATTGATTGAAAAGTATGTCAGGTGTTTCAGTGAGTCGATATCAGGGCTGCTGGCTCAATCCGCATTGAGGAAGTGCTTTCTGCGTCAGCGGGCTTGGCTGTAGCCAGCAATGGTGCTGCGCGGGCAATCCGCTCCCGAACCTTCTCAAGCAGTTGGTTCCGAGCCGCATCATAAGCCCGATTCAGGGCACGCTCAAAGGCAAAAGCATCTGCAGAGCCATGGCTCTTGAATACCAGGCCCTGCAAGCCCAACAATGCGGCACCGTTATAACGTCGGTGATCCATACGGTTTTTAAATGCAGTTAACACCGGGTAGGACACAAAGGCAGCAAATTTCGTAAAGATGTTGCGCGAAAACTCCGCCTTGAGGAAACTCGCTATCATGCTGGCAAGGCCTTCACTGGTTTTGAGCGCCACATTGCCGACAAACCCGTCACAAACCACGATATCTGTCGTTCCCTTGAAAATATCGTCACCCTCGACATTGCCATAAAAATTAAGATCGCCGGAATTAGCAGCAGATCGCAGCAATTCAGTAGCTTTTTTAATGATTTCGCTACCTTTTATTGCTTCTTGACCAATATTAAGCAGACCAACACTGGGCGCGGGGTTGCCCGTGATCGCGGCCACCAAGGCAGAACCCATGACAGCAAACTGCAACAGATGCTCTTCGGTGCAGTCCACATTGGCCCCCAGATCGAGCACGGTTGTGGCACCGCCGATGGCGTTGGGCAATTGGGTGGCGATGGCGGGCCTGTCGATGCCGTCCATGGTTTTGAGCACATAACGGGCAATCGCCATCAGCGCCCCGGTATTGCCGGCAGACACTGCAACCTGGGCTGTGCCATCCTTAACCTGATTGACGGCAACGCGCATGGAAGAGTTTTTCTTGCGGCGCAGTGCAATTTCAATCGGGTCGTCCATGCTGACCACCTCGCTGGCCTCCAGCACCTGGCAACGGGCGTGTGCCTTCAGTTGGGCGTACTGCGGATGGGTAGCAAGCACCAGCGGCTGGCCGACAATGATCAGTTCGGCATCCGGATGGCCATCCAGAAATGCCAGGCTGGCCGGGATCGTGACGGCGGGGCCAATGTCGCCGCCCATGGCATCAACAGCGATTCGGATCATGCAGGCAACCGGAAAGCGGCCACGGCCAGAACGGTCAATTCAATGAGGAACAAGGCAAAAACCTGTGGCAAGTACCAAAAGAAAAGCCCGCAGGATAAGTGCGGGCCCGTATTTTTAGCGCGAATTTACGCTTCGGATTTGGTTTTCAGCGCCTTGCGACCACGGTAAAAACCGGTAGGGCTGATGTGGTGACGCAAATGGGTTTCGCCAGTGGTGGATTCCACTGCGATGCCCGGCACGTTGAGTGCGTTGTGCGAGCGGTGCATGCCACGCTTGGAAGGTGATTTTTTGTTCTGCTGGACGGCCATAATCCGCTCCTGAGGGGGTAAGGGTTGGTAATTGCGCACCAACTTCTGAAATTTGGAAAGCCAAGGATCGCTTGAAATCCCGGGGCTAGCTACATTGCCAGACAGTACGCGAAGCCTTTGATTATAGCGCGACAAGCCGCCTCACGGACAAAACTCTTGGGTCACCGACGGGGCAAGGCATGAAAATTCGCCTTATTCACTTAAGGGCACCTCTATAAATTCACCAAACCCCGTTCGGGCTGAGCCTGTCGAAGCCTTTATCTAATAAAAACAACCACTTAGCGAGCAGACCCTTCGACAAGCTCAGGGCGAACGGTAATTTATAGAGGTGCCCTTATCATTTCTTCTTGATCTGGGCTAAAACTGCAAAAGGGTTTGGTTTTTCAGCAGGCTCATCTTCGTCCTTTTCCTTGAGTGACTGGCTGGCCTGTGAGAGGCTCTCAGGGCACTGCTCATGCATGGGCACCAGCGGCAGCGCCATCAGCAACTCGTCCTCCAGCAAAGCCAGCAAGTCAAACTGCGGCTCCATGACCAGCAAATCCTCTTCTGAGGCGTCATCTTGCGCCATGGCGATGTCTTCCGTGGCCACAAAGCGGTACCACTGATCGACCTCAAGCGGCATCAAGACCGCCTGCATACAGCGCTGGCAGGTCAGAGCAAACCTTGTGTTGGCCTCTAAACGCAGCCAGACATCTGCCTCGGTACCCGTACGTTCGCGCAACTCGCCCAGCGCCCGCCATTTGACAACCGACTCAGGCTGCACCTCATGCGTCTTATGCGCCTCCTGCGTCAGGCGATGCAGATCGTGCAGCGGCGTGGTTTCAACCAGGGCCTCGCCCTGCTGTGCAAATGCCTGCATATTGAGGCGGCTGGCTTGGAGCTGTCTGGTCATGCGTGCAGTGTAAGAGAATCACCACATGACTTACCCCCATCCACCACCAAACCGCCGCCTGATATTGGGCTCGACATCCCGATACCGCCGCGAGCTGTTGCAGCGTTTACAAACTCCGTTTGAAGTACTGGCCCCCGATGTGGACGAAACCCCTTTGCCAGGCGAAAAGCCATCCGTTCTGGCTGCACGCCTAGCCTTGGCTAAGGCACGCGCAGTGGCTGACGCAGCGCCTGATGCCGTGGTCATAGGCGCGGATCAGGTGGCAGACCTGCATGGCCAACCGCTTGGCAAGCCCGGCACGCATGAGCGCGCCGTCGTGCAACTGCGCCAGATGCGTGGCCAGACAGTGATTTTTCAGACAGCGGTAGCGGTGGTCTGCAAAGAGAGCGGTTTCGAGCAAAGCAACTTGGCCGCCGTCAAAGTGACTTTTCGCGACCTGACAGATGACGAGATTGAAAACTACCTGCGCGCCGAACAACCCTACGACTGCGCGGGCAGCGCCAAAAGCGAAGGACTCGGCATTGCGCTGCTGGCGTCGATTGAAAGCGACGACCCCACCGCACTGGTCGGCCTGCCCCTGATACGCACCTGCAACATGATTCGCGCTGCGGGCATTGACCTGCTCCCGCCTTCGAAGGCCACTCCATGAGTACCCAGACAAATATCCAAGCAAATACCCAACCCAATACCCAAATTAAGGGCAAGCTCTACCTCGTGCCCGCAGCGCTGGATTTCGGTTGCAACATCCAGGCTCCGCTACAGGACGTGATGCCGTTGGCCACCCTACAGATAGCGGCGCGCCTGCAATGCTGGATTTGCGAGAACGCCAAAAGCACACGCGCCTACCTCAAACGCATCAACGACATCGAGCCCTTGAGCCATCCCGTGCAGTCGCTGCAGATTCAGGAATTGCCACGCGAGGTACACAAAAAAGGCGACCACGGTGGCAACTTTGACGCACGCCCGCTGCTGATCGCCGCCATGCAAGGGCGTAATTCCAGCAAGGAAGTGGGTCTAGTCAGTGAAGCCGGTATGCCCGCCATTGCAGACCCCGGCTCGTCAGTGGTGCGGGCTGCGCATGACCTCGGTATGCAGGTCGTGCCGCTGACAGGGCCGATGTCGCTGATGCTGGCGCTAGCTGCCAGCGGACTGAACGGCCAAAACTTTGCGTTTGTCGGTTACCTGCCGCTGGGCGGCGGCGAACGCGCACAGCGCATCAGGGAGCTTGAATCACTGGCACTGAAAACCGGCCAGACACAGATTTTTATCGAGACGCCTTATCGCAACGCCGCCCTGCTACAGGCGCTGCTGCAAGCGCTGCAAGGCAACACCCGGCTGGCACTGAGCTGCGGCCTGACCATGGATACAGGCTGGTCGAAAAGTATGCAGGTCAGTCAGTGGCAGCGAGACAAGTCCAGTGCCGCGCTGGGACTGCCGACCGTTTTTTGCATTGGGCGATAAAAAATTTTGCTATATTTTTAGTAGCTTCTCACGCCCGTGGGGTTATTGGGGTCAGACGCCAATTTCATTGCGATGCAGAGCATCGCACCCGGCGGGCGTGCCAAAGGCACAATGAATTTGGACTCTGACCCCAAAAACCCCACAGGCTATCGCAGCGCTGGTATCGCCTTAAAAGCTTTCATCGCACCCTCACCCATCGCCGCGCCAAACTTTTTGGCCAGTCGCTCGGCCACGTTGTCGCGGCGGGTGTAGTCGATGATTGCTTCGGCCTTGACGACCTCCCTGGCCACGTATTCGAGTGTGCCAAGCTGGTCGGCCAGACCGAGTTCAATGGCTTGCTCGCCGGTCCAGAACAGGCCGCTAAACATCTCTGGCGTTTCTTTCAGGCGCGGGCCACGGCCAGCCTTGACGACGCTGATGAACTGCTGATGAATCTGGTTCAGCATGGTCTGCGCGAAGGCGCGCTGCTTTTCACTTTGCGCGCTGAAGGGGTCCATAAAGCCCTTGTTCTCGCCCGTAGTCAGCAGGCGGCGCTCGATGCCAATCTTGTCCATCAGGCCAGTAAAACCGAAGCCATCCATCAGCACGCCAATGCTGCCGACGATGCTCGCCTTGTCGACAAAAATTTTGTCTGCCGACACAGCAATGTAGTAAGCCGCAGAGGCGCAGGTTTCTTCAATCACGGCGTAAACCGGCTTCTTGTGCTTGGCTTTGAGGCGGTGGATTTCGTCGTTCATCATGCCGGCCTGTACCGGGCTGCCGCCGGGCGAATTGATCAGCAGCACCACGGCTTTGGAACCCGCGTCTTCGAACGCGGCCTTTAGCGCAGCGTTGATAAATTCTGCGCTGGCATCAGCGCCGGCTGAAATCTCGCCCTTGATTTCAACCACCGCGGTATGCGCAACGGTAGCGCTGCCGGCCGGTTTGCCGCGGTGCAGGGCCAGCCAGACCAGCACAATAAAAAAGGCCAGCCAGGACAAGCGCACAAATGTTTTCCAGCGGCGCGTGGCTTTTTGCTCGTTGAGCGAAGCGAAGGCCAGCTTTTCAAGCGTGACGCGCTCCCAGCCGGGTGCATCGAGTGGGTCGGAAGATGATTTTTTGGTGGTCATTTCAGGAACTGCTTGTGTGCGTGGATCGGGTGTTCCAGAGGGTTTTTGTTCAAAGTCGGAGTGCAGAAAAGGCTCACGATCAGGATCATTTGGGCCGGGGCGGTTGGAATCGTTCATGGGGTCTAGTTTAGGGGCTATGAGAACTCTGGTGGTTTGAGGTTGTAAGCACAATGCCAGTAAACCACGCCATCTTTTTCCGACAGCGTTATTTTGACCAGCCCGCCGTTACACGGCCCGCCAGCACACTGGCCGGTGTCTGGCTGGTAGGCCGCACCGTGGTTGGCGCACAGCAGCCACTGGCCACTGTTGTCGAAAACACGATTCGGTTGCCAGTCCAGCTCCATCGCCACATGGGTGCAGCGATTGAGGTAGGCGTGCGGCTGGCCCTTGAAGCGGACGGCAAAGGCACGGCAGGTCTGGCCTGCATACACCACGTCGAAAGGCACGGCCTGCCCCGCATCCACCAGATCGCGGCTATTGCAGAGGGCTAGCTGTACGTTCATAACAGGCAAAAAAAGAGGCGCAGCTTAGTTTAGCCGTTGGCGAGCAGCCAGATGCCCAAGTCTCGGGCGGAATGCGCTACATGCAAGGGCTTCAGGGCGGCAAAAACCTGTGGCTCATGCGCGCCGTAACTCACACCAACGCTGGGGCAGCCTGCATTGACGGCCATCTGCAAATCGTGGGTGGTGTCGCCAACCATCAGGGTGCGGCTGGCCACCACACCCAACTCGCGCACCAACTCATGCAGCATCAAGGGATTGGGTTTACCGGCTGTTTCGTCCGCTGTGCGCGAGCCATCAAACAGGCCTTTGAGTTCGATGCGCCTGAGCGCGGCATCCAGCCCGCGCCGTGACTTGCCAGTGGCCACCGCCAGCAAATGGCCGCGCGCCTTCAGGCTGGCCAGCATGGGCAGCACGCCATCGAACAGACTGATGTCATCGGCATGCGCCGCGTAGTGGTGCTGGTAGCGCTCACTTAGCACCGGGTATTTTTCAACCGGCACGTCTGGCGCGGCCTGGGCCAGTGCCTGCCGCAGGCCCAGGCCAATCACATAGCCTGCAGCCTCATCAGTCGGTATCGTGCCGCCCACATCGCGCACCGCTTCCTGAATGCAGCGAATGATGATTTTGGTCGAATCAAACAGCGTGCCGTCCCAGTCGAAGGCAATCAGGTCAAAGTGTCGAAGGGATGATTGAGTGGGCATAACAATATGGTTACCCGGCCTGGCTAGTGCAGTGTTGCAAGCTCTACGCGATGAGGTAAAAACTGCTGCAATTCATCGGGCAGCGCCGCCTGCAAATGAATGACTTTACGCAGCTTGGGATGGTTGAACTTCAGGCTCCAGGCGTGCAGAAACATGCGCTTTAAGGAAGCCTGGCCAGCCAGCGTTTTTTGCAGGGCCTTGTTCAGCTCAAAGTCACCATATTTGTCGTCCCCGGCAATCGGATGGCCTTCGCCCGCCAGATGAACACGAATCTGATGCGTGCGGCCGGTTTTGATGGTCACTTCTAGCAGCGTGAACGGCGTATGGGGTAACACGGCATTCGCCGGAATTTGCGCCTTGACCTTGACCAGCGTGACCGAGCGCATAGCGTCAGGGTGCTCGTTCGGCACGATCTTGACCCGGCGCTCGCCTAAACCGGAGGTGCCTGCCTTTCCCTCGATCAAATACTTGTGCAGCGCCTTGTCGATCACGCGCTTGTTCGGGGCCCAGTCGCCTTTGACCAGGGCCAAGTACACCTTGTCGGTCTCGCGCTCTCTGAACTGCTCTTGCAACAGCTTGAGCGCCATGCGCCGCTTGGCGATCAGTAGTATGCCGCTGGTCTCGCGGTCCAGTCTATGCACCAGCTCTAAAAAATCCGCCTCGGGCCGCGCCATGCGCAGCTGCTCGATCACGCCAAAGCTCACGCCACTGCCGCCATGCACGGCCACGCCTGCGGGTTTGTCTATGGCCAGCACAAAATCGTCTTCAAAGAGTATCGGAAACTCCGCCGCAGGCGCGTAGCCACCCAGCGTTGAAGTCGCACCGTGGCGCGCAACCACTTGGGCCATGGCTTCGGCCTTCTGCTCCGCGCGCTCCGACGTGCGCACGGGCGGCAATCGCACCACATCGCCGCTTCCAAGCCGTGTATCGGCCTGCGCCCGGCCCTTGTTCACGCGCACCTCGCCGCTGCGGATGATGCGGTAAACATGGGTTTTAGGTACGCCTTTAAGCTCGCGCATCAAGAAGTTGTCGAGCCGCTGGCCAGCGTAGTCTTCAGTCACGGTAAGCAGCGTGACCCGAGCCGCTGAGGGGGATGCGGATGGGGATGAATTCGCAGTGACGCTTGCCCCTCTGCCAGGGGCTGTAGCTTCACGCACAGGAGGGCTTATAATGTTCTTCACTAGCGATGTGCTTGTTAAGTGGTTGATTTGTCTGGAGTTTAGTCCACACAAGTCCCGGGGCAATGAAAAAACCCATTCACAAACCACAAGCAGCCTTGGCTGGTAGGTCGATGCCCACGCGGGTAATCGCCCGCAAGCGATGAGTGCCCGGCATCTCGTTTGCCTGGCAGATTGCACGCGAGAACAAGTCGATGTTTTGCGAATACAACTACGGAATACCCAAGCTTGCAGCCCGAGCCCATGCAACCGGCTGCATACGGATCCAGTGAGAACAAGTCCTTTAACAGTTAGCCCCCTGATGACAACGCTGCTTTATCTGATTAACCTGTGCCGGCGGTGCCTTTTGGCCCCGTTTTTTGGCATAAATCAGCCTGCAGCCCTTGTAATACGGGCACGATCAGCTACTCTTTTTGTAGCGCATACCTGTTTGACTCTGGCTCGCTCCATCCACGCGCCTACGCTTACGACCCACCTGCCCGGCTGATTTTTCAGCCGGCGCACATGCGTCAAAAGCTCTCCGGCAATTCCCCACGTTCGCATCACGTCTTCTTTGGCATCGTTGGCCCATTTTTTGGGCTTGAGACATGACAACGATAAGGAAGAGTCATCATGAAACGGATGCTGATTAACGCCACGCAGGCTGAAGAACGCCGCCTGGCGATTGTTGACGGACAAAAACTCCTCGACTACGAAATTGAAATTGAAGGGCGCGAACAGCGCAAGGGCAACATCTACAAGGCCGTCGTCACCCGCGTCGAGCCTTCACTCGAAGCCTGCTTTGTCGATTACGGCGAAGACCGCCACGGCTTTTTGCCGTTCAAGGAAATCTCCAAGAACTACTTCACCCCCGGCGTGCCGGTCAGCCAGGCGCGCATACAAGACGTGATTCGCGAAAGCCAAGAACTGATGGTTCAGGTCGAGAAAGAAGAGCGCGGCAACAAAGGCGCTGCGCTGACCACGTTTGTATCGCTGGCAGGCCGCTACGTGGTGCTGATGCCCAACAACCCGCGCGGCGGTGGTGTCAGTCGCCGCATCGAAGGCGAAGACCGGGCCGAGCTTAAAGAAAACCTGGACCAGCTGGAATACCCGCAAGGCTCCAGCATCATTGCCCGCACCGCCGGCATTGGCCGCAGCGCGCCTGAGTTGCAGTGGGACCTGAACTACCTCATCAAGCTCTGGACAGCGATTGAAGGCGCAGGCAAAAGCGGCAAAGGCGCCTTCCTGATTTACCAGGAATCAAGCCTCGTGATTCGCGCCATCCGCGACTACTTCAACAGCGACATCGGCGATATTTTGCTTGACACCGACGACGTGTACGAACAGGCCAAACAGTTCATGGCTCACGTCATGCCCGAGCACGAGCACCGCGTCAAGCGCTACCGCGATGACGCACCGCTGTTCAGCCGCTTCCAGATCGAGCACCAGATCGAATCGGCCTATGCACGCACCGTGCAGTTGCCGTCCGGCGGCGCGATTGTGATTGACCACACCGAAGCACTGGTGTCGGTTGACGTCAACTCGGCACGCGCCATCAAAGGCGGCGACATCGAAGAAACCGCTACCCGCACCAATCTTGAAGCCGCGGACGAAGTGGCGCGCCAGATGCGTTTGCGCGATCTGGGCGGCCTGATCGTCATCGACTTTATCGATATGGAAGAGTCGCGCAACCGCCGCGATGTTGAAAACCGTTTGCGCGACGCGCTGCGGCAAGACCGCGCCCGCGTGCAGTTCGGCAGCATCAGCAAGTTCGGCCTGCTGGAAATGAGCCGCCAGCGGCTGCGCCCGGCACTCAACGAAGGCGCTTCCATCCCTTGCCCGCGTTGCGGCGGCTCCGGCCACATCCGCGATACCGAAAGCTCGGCGTTGCAGATTTTGCGAATCATCCAGGAAGAGTCACTCAAAGACAGCACGGCATCGGTTCTTTGTCAGGTGCCGGTTGATGTAGCGTCCTTCCTGCTGAACGAAAAGCGTTCGGAAATCGCCAAGATCGAACTCAAGCAACGCATCAATGTGCTGCTGATTCCCAACAAGACGCTGGAAACGCCCAATTACAAGCTGGAACGCCTAAAGCACGACGACCCGCGTCTGGACAACATCGAAGCCAGCTACAAGATGGCTGAAGAAATCGAAGACCCGACGCTGGTCACACGTCGCAGCCAAGAAAAGCACAACAAGCAGGAACCCATCATCAAGGGCGTGTTGCCTGATGCACCTGCCCCTGTGGCTGTAGCCAAACCTGTAGCCGCTGCACCTGCTGCAGCCGTTGCGCCAAAACCCGTGCCACGGCCTGCCATGGCAGCGGCAGCCCCGGCAGAAAAAGGATTTTTCGGCTGGATAAAAGGCCTGTTCAGCAACGCAGAAGCACCCTTTACAGCACCTGCTGCCAGCGCACAGAAAACCACAACTGGACGTGGTGAAGCCCGCCGCGACGGTCGTGATGGCCGCCCTGAAGGACGCAGTGGTGAGCGCTCAGAACGCGGTGGCCGTGATGGCAGACGTGGTGGCCGTGGCCGTAGCGAAGGTCGTGGCGAAGGGCGCGCAGATGGACGAAATGAAGGACGCGAACCACGCCCAGATGGCCGTACAGATAGCCGTGCAGAAGGCCGCCCTGAAGGTCGTGGCGGCGAGCGCCGCGAACGCAGCCCTGAAGGCGCACCACGTCAAGAGCGCCAAGAACGCCCAGTTGCTGACGCAACACAGCGCCCTGAAGGTGATCGCGAACCTCGTGAAGGCCGTGAACAACGTGAACCACGCGAGCCCCGTGAAGGTGGCCGCCATCGCCGTGAACGTGCAGAGCGTGGCGGCGAGCGCATTGACCGCGACCCGATAGAGCAAGACTTGGCACTCGCCAACCAGGCGGCTATGGCCGCAGCCATGGGTGGCGAGCCGCAGCAGCGTTCAAACGCACCACAAGGTGAGCGCCACGAACGAGGTGAGCGTGGCGAGCGCAATGATCGTGGCGGTGAGCGTGGTGAGCGCAATGGCCGCCGTGGAGAGCGCCGTAATGACCGCCCTGAAGGCAATGACAACGCAGCGATGAACGACGCGCCGCAAGCCCTGAATCCATCCGCTGAGCAAGCCCAAACGCAAGATGCCGGGCAAGATGCCGCACCAGGCGCAGACCAGGGCAGCGAAGAGCAGCGCCAGCCACGCGAACACCGCAGTCGTGACCGTTATGGCCGTAATCGTCGTGAACGCAATGAAGGGGGCGAGCGCGCTGACAACAATGGCAACGGTGGTAACGGTGGTAGCGATGGTAACGGGGAAGGGCCAGTTGCCAACGTTGCAGCCTTTGAAAGCCATCCAGAAGCCGTCAATTCAGAGTCCAATCTAGCTGTATCCCAACAAACACGGGCGCAACCAGCTACTGAATCAATAGCGCCAGTGATGTTTGTAGCGCCCGCTGCAATGGCTCCGATAGCTGCGCCAGCCGTTGCAGCAGCCGTCGCTGCGAGCACTGCGCTCCCGAAAGTGCAGTCCTACGATTTACCGATGCAAGACCTGGTACAGGTTGCTCAAGGCGCGGGCTTGCAGTGGGTCAACTCTGATGCCGGCAAAATTGCCGAGGCCAAAGCCGCCATGGCCGCCGAAGTCAAGCCCGTGCACGTGCCGCGTGAGCGCCTAGCGGTTGTCGTTTCAACCGAAGCACCACTGGTGCTGGTAGAGACCAAACGCGACCTGCGCGATACGCCCTTGCCGTTTGAAAAGCCAACGGCATAAAAAAGCAAAGCTGCTTCAAGTAAAAAGCCCGATAGCCTGAAATGGCTACCGGGCTTTTTTACGTCTGCCATCGAGTGGGCACTTCTAGAAATTCAGATTTTCGGGACGAAGTGCAAGGCGGACGGAACGCAGCAACCGGAGCGTATAGAAGTGCCCTAAAGCTGCGCCACCTGCTTGTAAGCATGTGCCGCCGCCTCGGCATCTTCGCGCTGCTCGGCCAGCACGGCAAGGGCACGCCACGCCTTGCGGTGCAGACCAGTATCTTGCAGGCCGAGCGCGGCCTGACTCAGCAATTGCCGCGACTTGCCCCATAGCTGGCGGCTCATGCAGGCCATGCCGGCCAGGTATTGCAGGTTGGCATCACGCGGGCGGCCCATCTGCGCCGCTTCAATGCGCGCCAGCCAGGCCGCATCAACGCTATCAAGGCCAGCTTCCAGCACCGTGATCAATTTGATGCGCAATGCGTCGCCCATATCTGATCGCGGCTGCATGGCTTTGTCCCACACCTGCAGCAGCCAGCCCCTGGCGAGTTCAACATCACCATGCAGGGCCGTCAAACGCGCTGCCGCATGTACCACCAGCTCGGGCATGGCGCGCTCGCTGTCGTCCAGCAAACCCCAGGCCTGCTGCAACTGCGCCGGGTCATGCGCCTCGTTCAGCAGCTCCAGCGCCAGGCCACGCACAATGCTTTGCGCCGCCGCTATAGAGAAAGCCCGGTGCTTGACCAGCAGGCGGGCGGTTTCCAGCGCCGGTGCCGTCTGGCGCAACTGCCGCGTTGCCCGCAGCTTCATGCGCAGCGCCAGCGTGCGGCGTGCAGCGCCCTGCGGCAACAGCGCCAGCCATTCAAGTGCGGCACCGGCATCGCGGTCATCCAGCGCCCAGCGTGCCGCGCGAAACTGCACGCCCTCGCGCACCTCCTGCGCATGACGCGGCGCAGAGCTTTGCAGGGCCGACTGCATGTGCTGGTCGCGCAGCGCCTTGTTTTGCAGCGACTGCGCGCTTTCAGCCACCAGCAAATGCGCCAGCGACTGCAACTGGCTGGAACGACTGGCGCTGTGCCCCGTGACCTGGCCACCATGCTCGGCCAGCAGAGCCAGGCTTTTTTCCTGTACCAATGCCGTTTGTGCCGACTTGGTGGCGCGTATATAGCGCCCGGCCAGTTGGTGTGCCAGCGCGTCCATCAGCGCGCCGTACATGGCACGCTCTTTTTGCTGGGCGCGCCAGCGGCGCGCTTGAAGCGGCAGCGAGGAAACTGCCGACAAGGCACGCAAGGCCACATACAGCAGCATGAACAGGCCAACCAGCAGCAGCACCATCAGATTGAACGACACATCAACCCGATGTGGTGGCCAGAAGATGGTGACCACGGCCTGGTTGTTGCCCGCAAACAAGGCGGCAGTTGCCGCTATGGCAAACAGGGCCAAAAGCCAGAAGGCAGCGCGCATGGCTTTGCTGTTCCCTGCCGTTTATCGGCCTGCAGCGGCGGTGGCCAGTGCTGCCATGGTCTCGTCCAGCCGCGGCAGCTCGCTGGTTTTCAACTGGCCCTGCACTTGCTGCAGTAATTGCACCGCAGCCTGGGTCTTGCGCGAGGCCGGGTCAAAGTACTTGCCCAGCCAGGTACCGGCGTTGACCAGATCGGTACGTGCGGTGTCGGTCTGGCGCGACAACAAGCCAAGGCGCGCGTTGAGCAGCCTGAGCTTGAGGTTTTCACGCAGGAAAAACGCCTGCTCCGGTGCCAGCAGGGCGGCCTCGGGCTGGTCAATGCGGCTGACGCGCAGCAGTTTGCGGGCCTCATCACGCACGCTGTCCAGCAGGCGCTGCGACCAGGCCTGGAGCGCTGCTTTGTCAAACATCATGGGCAGGGCTTTTTCATCTTTCGCTGCCGGGGCTTTGGCCGAAGCCACTGGCGCAGCCGGGGCCGCATTTTTGGTCGGCGTATTGACGACAAAGGCATTGGCTATCGGCAAATCATCGACCATGCGGGTCAATTCATCGAGCTTGATCAGCAGCAGCGGCACGTCGGTCAGACTGGCGGACTTGATGCGGTCGGTATCTTTGGCAATGGCGCGCTGCAAGGGGTTAAGGCGTGGCTGGGCGGCACGCGCCAGGCGCTGCTCGCTTGACTTGAGGGCGGCAATCAGCGGCTCGGCGCTACCGGCCAGTTGCGCCTGCTGCTGTGCCAGCCGCAACGCGGACTCAATGTCCACCACCAGATTTTCGTCGCGCGAACGCGACAGGCTTTGCATCAGCTCTTCAAGCTGCGTGCGCTGCAAGCTGACTTCGCTGATACGGTTTTCCTGCAAGGCCAGCCGTGCAGCCAGCTCGCGCGTGCTGTCTTGTGCCGCGCGCGCCAGCGTGCGCGCTTCGATGGCCTGCGCGCCTGAATCGGTGCTGCGGCGTGCCAGTTCTTCCTGAATGGTGTCCAACTTTTGCCACAGCAAACCACTCACGACCAATGCAGCGCCGCCCACGACACCTATAGCCAGCACCCATTTGCGCGGAATTTGTACTGCATCAGAGGGCGCGGGTGAAGCAGCCGAAACAGGCGGCCCAACAGCGCCAGCTAAGGGCTGCGCTGGCGGGTTTGGTTGCGAAGATGGGCGATCACTCATGGATGCCCTGATTCTATCGAGCGTAAACACATCACAATGTCGTCCAGCGCAGGACGTGACTCAACAACAACGCCCCAGCCAGCGGCGCGCGCGGCCTGCGCAATGCGCGGGTGCGTGGCGATGGCACGGGATTGATGCCAGTCAACACCCGCCAGGCCAGCTTGCGCCAGCAAATTGGCCACCGCCTCCGAGCTGCTGAAAAGCCATACCGAGCCATCCGCAGCGGCGTTTTGTGCCCGACTGATTTGCGCCGGACTCCATTGCGGCGTGCGGCGTTCATAAACGCTTAAAAAATCAACTGTTGCACCGGCTGCGATCCACTGGCGGGCCAGCCAATCCCTGCCAGGTAAATCGGTGCGGGCTGCTCCACCAACCTGCCCTCTAACAATCAGCACCCGACGACCCGCCCAGTCGCGTCCCCCTTCTTGCCCGCCTATCACCTGCCACAAGGCATCGGAGTCAAACTGCGCAGCATCAAGCGGTGGCGCATCAATCTGCCCTTGCGGCACGCCCACTGCCCGCAAAGCCGCAGCAGTGCCCGGGCCAGGAGCCAGAAATCGTACCGTATTTGCTATATCTTTAATAGCTGGTCGCGCCCGTATTGATTGGGCTAAAGCCTCTTTTGACAAAAAAAAATGGCTCACAGCATGGCTGCTGACGAACATCAGGGCCGAATAGCGGTCCAAGGTGTGCCACACCTGCTCCAGTGCTTCTGCATCAGCTGCTCTAGTCAAAGGCGCAATCTCAATCAGCGGCAAAGCCTCTGCCAAAAAGCCATTTTGCTGCAAGGACTGCACCCAGTGCTGCGCATCAAGCGCCGGGCGCGTCACCAGCACGCGGGGCGCTTTGGCATCTTCGCCTTCAAACATCAAAAGAGCCTGTGATAACCGGATGATCAGCCCACACAGCACCACCCGCCCGCAGCTGGCTTGCTACCGCTTCACCCAAAGCCTCAGCCTCTGCAAAGGTGCTGACACGGGCTGTTTGCGCTGCGTGTACCAGCGGTTTTATAGACGCGGTATCAGGGTCACCCCAGGCGGCTTTCAGTTGCATACCGCCGGCTTCACTTCCAATATTTGGGCCAGTCGTGAAGGCCGCCAGCGGCATCGAGCAACTGCCGCCCATGGCGCGCGACACCGTGCGCTCGGCCGTCACGGCCAGCCAGGTCGGTTGGTGCGCGAGTGTTTTCAAAGCCTCCAGCAAATCAGTACGATACTCGCACACCTCAATGCCCAGCGCGCCCTGCCCGGCTGCGGGCAGCATATCGGTGGGTGCAAAGGTGTGGCGAATACGCGATTGGAGCCCCAAGCGTTTAAGGCCTGCCGCAGCCAGCACGATGGCCTGGTACTGGCCCTCATCAAGCTTGCGCAAACGCGTGTCCAGGTTGCCGCGCAAAGCCTCGATTCTCAAGTCAGGTCGCAAGGCTTTCAGCAGCACCAGCCGCCGCAGGCTTGAGGTACCGACCACAGCACCCTGCGGCAAATCAGCCAACGCTGCAAAGTCGTTGGACACAAACGCATCGTACGGGTCTTCGCGCTCCAGCACGCAGGCCAGCACAAAGCCGTCCGGCAAATCCATGGGCACGTCTTTGAGCGAATGCACCGCTAGGTCAGCGCGGCCTTCACTTAACGCCACTTCCAGCTCTTTGATAAACAGGCCCTTGCCACCGACTTTGCTCAGTGAGCGGTCAAGAATCTGGTCACCCATCGTTGTCATACCCAGCAGCTCGACCTGCCAGCCAAAGGATGCCTGTAGCAGCGCCTTGACATGCTCGGCCTGCCACAAGGCCAAGCGGCTTTCGCGCGTGGCAATCACTACTTTTTTGCTGATTTTTTCAGTCACTTTGCTGGCTACTCACTCGTCATCATCAGGGAGAAGGCAATGCTAGCACGTGAGGTCGAAA
>JBCKNM010000024.1:0-20619 GCA_038902775.1 Polaromonas sp. | reverse complement strand
AACGAGCCAACAAATGCAAAGCGGTCATCCTGGAGCAGACATGAATCACATCAGTGCACGCACTAACCGGTACGGGAAGTTAATGGGTGGCCTCGTCCTTGCAATGCTTCTGTGCGTGCCGCTGGCGCGCGCGCAGCAGGCGCCTCAGGGGGGAAACGATGCGGTGTACCTATACCGCGGCGCGGATCGCGACCAGCGGCTGATCGAGAAGGCGCGGCAGGAAGGCAAGGTAGTGCTGTATACGTCGCTAGCAACCACCGAATCAATACCGCTAACCAAAGCGTTCGAGCAAAAATACGGCATCAAGGTGGAATTGTGGCGTGCGACCGCCGACAAGGTAGTTCAGCGCGTGATTACCGAGGGTCAGGCCAAGCGCTTTGCGGTGGACGTTATCGAAACAAACGGTCCTGAAATGGAAATGATTGCGCGGGAAAAATTCCTGTCGGAGTTCTTCAGTCCCTACTTTGCCGATTTGCCGACTTCGGCCATTCCAGCCCACCGTCTCTGGATCTCAGACCGCATGAATTTTTTCGTGGTGGCATACAACACCAACAAGGTGCGCCGTGAGGAACTGCCTAAAACCCTTGAGGGATTTGTCGATCCAAAATGGAAAGGCCGCATCAGCCTGGAAGCAACCGATAGCGAATGGATGGCCACCTTGATCAAGCAATGGGGGCCGGAACGCGGTAACAGATTTTTCCAGCAACTGTCGGCGATGAAGCCCGACATGCGCAAAGGACATATCCTGCTGTCCCAACTGGTGGCGGCCGGTGAAATCGAGGTCAGCCTCACCAGTTACAGCGCGAATGCCGAGTCGATGAAACGCCGCGGCGGCCCGATCGACTGGGTGCCGATCGAGCCGGTGGTGGCGCGTCCGCAAGGCATCGGCTTGGCGAAGAATGCGCCTAATCCACACGCGGCCCTGCTGTTCGCCGATTTCGTCTTGTCGCCGGAGGGGCAGGAATTATTCCATGCGATGGGTCGGACGCCTACGAGCCTGAAGGTAAAAAGTAATCTGAGTAATTTTCCTTACGTCATGATCGACCCGGTAACGGTGCTCGATGAAAGCGAAAAATGGGAAACGCTGTGGAACAAGCTGTTCCTCAAAAAATAGCGTGCATTCTGCTTTGGCCTGATATTGAAAGTAAAAAATAGTTATGGAAACGATGCCGCAAGACTGGTTAGGTTTGGTGCTGGTAGTGTTCATTCTGGGCATGAAGCACGGCATGGATCCCGATCACCTGGCAACCATTGATGGCATGACGCGCTTTAATGCGCAAAGTCGTCCCCGTTTGTCGCGCTGGTCCGGCTTCCTGTTTTCTCTGGGCCACGGCTCGGTCGTGACGTTGGTCGCTGCCATCGTTGCGCTTAGTGCCAGCAAATGGTCGGCGCCGGTCTGGCTGGAAGACCTGGGAGCTTGGGTCTCAATTTCCTTTTTACTGCTTTTGGGATTTGCCAATCTCCGCGAGGTGTTGCGCGCCGCGCCGGATCAGCCGGTGCGCCCGGTCGGGCTAAAAGGGCGCTTCCTGCGGCGTTTTTCCGAAACCAGTCATCCGGTCATGATCGCCGCCGTCGGCGCCGCATTCGCCCTGTCTTTTGACACGCTCAGTCTGACCGCACTGTTCTCACTGACAGCCTCAAATCTGGCGGGCTGGCTGTTTTCAATCGGGATGGGCGTGCTGTTCATGGCCGGCATGATGCTGACCGACGGTGTCAATGGGCTCTGGGTTGCCCGCATGATACGCCAGACGAATCAGCGTGCGTTGATCGCTTCGCGCGTGATGGGACTGTCGATTGCATTCCTGAGTATCGCGATTGCCGGGCTTGGCATGGCGAAGTATTTTGCCCCGGCGGTGTCCGCGATGCTCGAGAACGCGGGCCTGCTGATGGGAGTCGGCCTGGTGGTGATACTGCTCGGAAGTTTTGGCCTGGCGCTGCGACTGTCACGTAGGATACCAGTCATGTAAATCTCGCCTGGATGGCTTGAATAAATGAGTTGTCATTGATAGACAGCGTTCTGCATAACGGAAAGAGGATCTATTTATGGAAACTAAAGTCAAACCAAGCAAACCGAAAACACGGCTGTCATCGGTCGCAAACGCCATCCGTCTGATCAAGGTGTTTTCGGATGAATTTTATGAGCTTGGCATCAGTGATCTTGGCAAGCGGCTGCTTTTGCCAAAGAGCACCGTGCATCGACTTGCCAGCACGCTGGTGGATGCCGGAATGCTGGAGCAGAACGCCGAAAGCGGGAAATATCGACTTGGACTGGTGGTGTTTGAATTGGGTTCGCTGGTGCGGCGCAAGATGGATTTTTACAGCGAGGCCAAATCTTTTTTGATGGAACTGCGCGACAAGACCGGCGAAACGGTGCACCTGGCGATTCTGGATCAGTCCAGCATCGTCTATATCAATAGTCTTGAGAGCACGAACGTGGTCCGCATGAGGATTGATATCGGGACACGCAAACCGGCACATGCGACTGCGGCAGGCAAAGTGTTGCTGGCGTTTCAACCGGCCGAAGCGCTTGCCAAGCTATTCACTGCCGGCCTGAAGGAGTGGACCGTCAACACGATCGTTGATCCGGCAGCGTTTCGGCGGGAACTGGCGACCATCCAGACCCGTGGTTATGCGATCGCCGACGAGGAAAACGAAATCGGCGTACGCAGCCTGGCAGCGCCGGTGTGGAACCATTTTGGCAATGTAATAGCCGCCGTGAGTATCGCCGGACCGGCACAACGTCTCACGAAGAAAGCGTTGGCGTCATTTGTACCGGATATCGTCAGCGCCGCCGAAGCCATTTCCGTTCGTCTTGGTTATACGCCGCTTGAGGCAGGACGATTGCACCGATCGGGTAGACGCTAAGTCGGCTCGGAAGCAGCGATTAGACGTCGAGCGGTGATGATTTTTTTATGCGGTTGGTGTTTTGTTGCCAGGCGTTTTTTTAACCTACTTGGAGACGATCATTGTTGCCATGTTCAAGATTACGCTCGCCGATAGCCAGGAGCATTTCGCCTGCGCGGCGGACGACACTATCATGCGTGCTGCCTTACGGGCCGGCATCGGTATGCCCTACGGATGCAATGTTGGTTCGTGTGCCACCTGCAAGATCGAGCTGGTGAGCGGTGAGGTCGAATCGAACTGGCCCGAGGCACCCGCGCTGACCGAGCGTGACCGCGGGCGGCGCCGGGTGCTGGGCTGCCAGTCACGTCCGGCCGGCGACTGCACCGTCAAGGCGCGGCTTGCGGACCAGTATCAAACCGGTTGCCGGCCGCAGCGATTTGAGGCGACCATGACCGCATGCCGCGACCTGACGCACGATATCCGCGAGTTTCGTTTTCAGCTCGCCACACCGGTGAATTTTCTTCCCGGACAATACGCGCTGCTGTACTTCCCGGGTGTCAACGGGCCGCGAGCCCATTCGATGTCCAACATTGCGCAAGGCGACGGCAGCTGGCATTTCATGATCAAGCGGGTGCCGGGCGGCGTCGGCAGCAGCGCGCTGTTCGACCGCGTGCGCGTGGGTGACAGGCTGAGGCTGGACGGCCCATATGGCTTGGCCTACCTGCGCCCCGACAGTCCGCGCGACATCGTCTGCATTGCCGGCGGCTCCGGGCTGGCACCGGTGATATCGATCGCGCGCGGCGTGGCGGCCAATCCCGCCATGGCTGCGCGCAAGGTGCATCTTTTTTACGGCGGCCGCGCACTGCGCGACATCTGCGGCGAAGACTTGATACGTGAACTGCCCGGATTCGGTGAACGGTTTTTCTATCATCCGATCATTTCGTTGCCGGAATCGGACGGCGCGCAGCAATGGACCGGCAGGGCCGGTTTCGTACACGAAATGGCGTTGCATGTGCTGGGCAACAAGCTGCCGGAGCACGAAATCTATTTCGCCGGCCCGCCGGCCATGGCGCAGGTGGTGCAGCGCATGCTGGTCGCCGAAAAAGTGCCCGGCGCACAGGTGCACTATGACGCATTTTATTGATATGACGGTGTCTGGCACCCGTATTTACACAACACAGGAGAGCAACTGCTGACACCGGCGCAGCTATTCGCGCCGGAAACGCTCGAATCATTCAAGATTTAACACCGCGCATTTCAACCGCCACACTGGAATCAACCATGTCGGATAACCAAGATCAGAAACCCAAGCGCAGCCATAACCTGAACGATCATCAGTATGGCCAGGAATTCAATCATGTGCATGAAGAGGGCGATGACGCCGACCATGATCACGACGACTTCGATACGGTCGAAGGCGCGCTCGAAGACAATCCGGTGTGGCAGCAGGATCATGTCTCGCTGGTCAGCGTCGGTATCGACATTGGTTCTTCCGGCACCCAGGTGATTTTTTCGCGCATCAAGTTGCGCCGCATGGGTGAAGATTTATCGAGCCGTTATTTCGTGGTGGCGCGCGAAACCCTGTTCCAGTCGCCGGTAGCGTTCACGCCTTATCAAAGCGAGACCCGCATCGACGAAGCCGGCCTCGGCGCGATTATCGACCAGGCATATCAGGCGGCCGGTTTGCATCCCGATGATATCGACACCGGCGCCGTGATTTTGACCGGCGAAGCAGTGCGACGGGAAAACGCGCAGGCGATTTCCGCCATGCTGGCCGAGCAGGGTGGCGAGTTCGTCTGCGCCGCCGCAGGCCATCATATGGAATCGATGCTGGCGGCTTATGGTTCGGGTGCTGCGCGGGTATCGCATGATGCCGGTAAGCGGCTGCTCAACATCGATATCGGCGGTGGTACCACCAAGCTGGCCATCGTCGAAGGCGGTAAGGTGAAGGGCACCGCCGCGGTGCATATCGGTGGCCGATTGCAGGTGGTCGATGCCGCACAGAAAATCGTGCGCCTCGACCCGGCCGGCCGTTATCTGGCCAACGAGGCGGGGTTTGCCTGGCAGCTCGGCGATCTTGCCACGGCCCTAGCGATGCAGTCGGTGGCCGACTGGATGGCCGACGCATTGATCGCCGCGATCAGCGCGCACCCTTTGCCGCACGCAGTTGAGCATTTGTACCTAACCGATCCGCTGGCCGATTTTGGTCCGATCGAGGGCGTGATGTTTTCCGGTGGCGTGGCCGAGTACGTGTACGGCAGAGAGACGCGCGACTTTGGCGACATGGGGCGACTTCTGGGGACGGCGTTACGGCGCAAGATCGATGGCGGTGCCTTGCCGTGGCCGATGCTGCCGGCTGGGGAATGCATACGCGCGACCGCGCTCGGCGCGTCCGAGTACTCGGTGCAATTGAGTGGCAATACGACGTATATCTCCAGTCCTGGCCAGCTGCTGCCACGGCGTAATTTGCAGGTGCTGCAACCGGCTTACGACTGTGGCGCAGAGATCGATTCGGCGCAGCTGGCGCAATCGATTCGTGGCCACTTCAAGGCCTTCGATTTGATCGAAGGCGAGGCCGAGGTAGCGCTGGCCTTTCGCTGGAGCGGTCCACCCTCGTATCAGCGCATCGCCGCTTTTGCGGCCGGTATCGTGCAGGCCATGGACAGTACCCTCAAACAGAAGCTGCCGCTGTACCTGATTCTGGATGGCGATCTGGCGCATACGCTGGGTAATTTGCTGCGCGAGGAAATGGCCGTCACCAGTGAAATCCTGGTGATAGACGGGATTGTGCTGTGGGATTTTGACTATATCGATCTGGGTCGCATCCGCATGCCGTCGCAAACCGTGCCGGTGACGGTCAAGTCGCTGGTGTTCAGCCAGGATCCGCGTACGCCGCTGGGCAACGCGCGTAACGATCTGAAATACCGGTCGCACGTGCATGACCATGACCATGACCATGACCATGACCATGACCACCATCATGACCATGGTCACAGCCACGGGCCATGGCACCATCATCACCACGATGGCATCGACAAGCCGCACAAGAAATAAAAAAAAGGTGTGGCTCAAAACCGGGTAACACTTTTTCGGGTGGTCATCGGTTGAGTCATTGGCAAACCATCCAAAATTCACATTGCCCGTGTTACCCTAAAACGTTACTTTTTGAACCACGTCGTTGTTTTTAGTTTTTAAACGAGGAGACGTCAATGTTTGATGCAAAAAAGATGGTGCGCTTGGGTTTGGCGCTTGCAGCTTTGGTGATAAGCCTGCCTGCCATGACACAGGGTGATAGAGTGTCGCTGCTGCAGTATGACGGACCAGATCGGGCACAGAAGCTGGTCGCGGCGGCACAAAGGGAAGGCATCCTCACGCTGTACACTACCTTGGCCGAAAAGAACCTGCCGTTGCTGATTGACCCATTCGAAAAAAAATACGGCATCAAGGTCAAGGTCTGGCGCGCCGGCACCAGCCGGGTGTTACAGCGCACGCTGGCCGAAGCATCGGCCAGGCGCTACGAGGTCGATGCAATCCATTTCGGCGCGCCTGAACTGGAGGCGCTGCACCGGGAAAAAATCCTGCAGCCGGTCAAGTCGCCGTATTTCAACGAACTGATTGCCGGGACCGTGCCGGCCCATCGCGAATGGGCGGCGACGATGTTGCAGGTGTATGTGCAGGCCTACAACACCAACCAGATCAAGAAGGAAGACCTGCCCAAGAGCTACGAGGATCTGCTCGACCCGAAGTGGAAGGGCAAGCTCGGTATCGAATCCGGCAGCGAGGAGTGGTACGCGATGGTGGTGCTCGGTATGGGTGAACAGAAAGGCGCGAAGCTGTTCCGCGATATCGTCGCGCGCAACGGCATGTCGGTGCGCACCGGCGCTACGCTGCTCACCAACATGGTTGTTGCTGGTGAAGTACCGCTGGCATTGACCGTCTACAGACACATGCCGCAAGCTGCGAAGGACATAGGGGCGCCGATAGACTGGTTTGCGCTGCAGCCGACGATTGCGCGGGCCAATGGCCTCGGCATCGCGCGCCATGCGCCGAACCCGAATGCGGCGCTGCTGTTTTATGAACACATGCTGTCGGCAACCGGTGCGCAAAAAACACTGGCGTCGCTGGGATATGTGCCGACCAATAGCGGGTTGCCATCGCCGGTGGCGAACCTGACCATCAAGCTGGTCGATCCGGTGCTCATGCTGGACCAGTTGGAAAAGTGGAGCAAGTCCTTCCAAGAAATATTCGTCAAGCGAAGCGGACAGTAGAGGGCGCTTCTAGAAATTCAGATTTTCGGGATGAAATGCTAGACGGACGGAACGCAGCAACCGGAGCGTACTTGGGTACGTGAGGATTGCGAGTACCGCCCAACGACGCAATTCGCCTGAGAAATGAATTTATAGAGGTGCCCTTTACGTATTCCGCAATCCTGTCGAACTGGTGCCGCGATCGGCTGGCGGAATATGCACGTCGATCAGGCACACGCCGCCCGCACGCATGATTTCCACACCTTTTTTAATTGCCGTAGGCAAATCTGCGAGCGACGTTACCGGGCCTATGCCGGTCGCGCCCTGGGCTTCGGCAAACTTTGCGATGTCAACAAACGGATTGCTGATTGACTGGCCAATCCAGCGATTTCCTACTGGACGATTACGCCGTTTGGCGACCGTTTCCTGATGCAGCTCATCGTTAAAATAGGACTGGTTGTTGTTGATGATGAACAGGATGGGAATTTGATGTTTTACGGCGGTGTAAACCGCATGTCCGCCCATCAGGAAATCGCCATCGCCGAGCACGGTTACGGTTTCGCGGCCCCGGTCGGAATTGGCCAGCGCCACGCCGATCGAGATTGACGGGCCCGAGCCAATGCCGCCGCCGCCATCCTTACCCATATAGGCATGCGGCGCACGGAACGGCCAGAGATCGCATGGCCAGCCGCGGGCAACGGCTGCGAGCGAGACAGCATCTGGATTGGCGAAATTTTTGCGCAACTCCACGGCCACATCGGCCATGCGGATTTTGCCGCTTTCATTTGGCGTGAACTTTCTGCGCACCGCCGCGCGCCATGGCTCTTTTTTTCCGCCGCCCAGCGCTGCATTGAGGTCGTGAATCACAGCTTCTGACGAAGCCGAAATCAGCACATCGGCAGGCGCCATCGCCTGATAAACCATGTGTGCGCCATTATGCAGATGATGGTCCATGGTGATGCTGACGATCTTCGCGCGCACATCTGTGCCGCCTTTGGGCGGGCAGATGCAGCCGCCAAGATCAATCCATTCAAATGCAAGAATGAGATCGGCTTCGGCCAGCAGATCATGCTGCGCCTTGGCGGGCTGGTTGAAAGGCTCGGTCACATGTGCGGGATGATCGGTCGGAAAGACCGCGCCGTTTTTCAGATCGCTCATCACACAGGCGCCGATGCTCTCCGCCAGCTTTACCCGCGCATCCCAATCTTTTTGCGCGCGCGTGCCGCGGCCGAACAGGATCATCGGGCGTTTGGCTGATTTGATCAGCGTGACGATTTTCTGGATGTCATCGCCATGGGCGCGCGGCGAGGCCGGGGCCTTGAAACGCGACATGTCGGGCATGGTAACAGGGCGCTCAAGCGAGGCTTCCTGCAGGCCGGCGTCCAGCACGATATAGACGGGCGCGCAGGGCTCAGTGCGGGTCGCGATATTGGCGCGCAACATGCCATCGACAATGGCTTCGGGCGAAGACGGCTGAACGTCGAATTTGAGAATGTCGCGCACAATGCCAGCCTGATCCTGCGATGTGTGAATCCAGTCGATCCACGGGCGGCGCTGATGCGAATCCACCGGGCCGGTCGCGCCCATGATGATCATCGGCACACGGTCGCAATAGGCGTTGAATATGGCCATATGGGCATGCATCAGGCCCACATTGGCATGGACAATCGCGCCCATCGGCTCGTCTGTCGCCTTTGCGTAACCATGAGCGATGCCGATGACGTGATCTTCATGCAGGCACAGCAGCATGCCCGGATCGCGATTGCCGAGGTGGTTGACGATGGAATCATGCAAGGCGCGATAGCTTGCACCGGGATTCAGGCTGACATATTTGATGCCGGAAAGCCGCAGCATGGCAGCGGCAACGTCTGATCCCCAGCCGATTTTGTCATCCGGCCTACCTTCGGGCGTATCAAGAAATGGCATTGGAAATTCCGGCTTGTCTGAGATTACATTCTATCCGGGCAGGAAGACCGGGATGGCGCCAGCAGGACAATTGCGGACAGGCAATTCCATTGCCCCAGGTCCGTTTCTCTCCCGTCAGCGGCATCTTGCACGCCATCTTGCTCTGGAAAGTCCGGTCGCACGCCAGAGTCCTTTGCGCGGGCGTACCAGACGGCAATGACCGAGCCGCGCTGGCCGGTGTATGTCTGCTATGACGCGGCGCTCGCGACCGGCCCCATGCAGCTACGACCGCGTGCGACCCGGAGAACCGGTTCCGCCGCTTCGATCAGACGCTGGCCAATGCAGCCATCACCCTCTCGGGCGTCATCGGCGCACGGCGCAGCCGCACCCCGGTCGCATCGAAAAACGCGTTGGCAACCGCCGCCGGCACTACGCGAGAGGTCGCTTCGCCCGCGCCCGTCGGCGCGGCCTCGGGCCGGTTGTTGATCAGCACCACGTCGATCGATTCCGGCGCATCCTTCATGTCGAGGATCGGGTAGCTCGACCAGTCGACGCTGGTCACCATGTTTTGATCGAAGCGCACTTCCTCGAACAGCGCGCGCGAAAGCGCCTGCACCAGCCCGCCCTCGATGGTGTAGCGCAGTCCTAACGGATTGACGACCAGGCCGCAATCGTGCGCGACGGTGAATTTTCGTCCCCAGATGCGGCCAGTCTTACGCTCGACTTCGATCTCGGCGACCACTGCCACGATGGTGCCGCCGCGCTGCGCATAGGCAATGCCGCGGCCCTTGAGAAGGTCGCCCGAGCGTTCCCGCTGCGGTGATGTCCGCGGCTGCCAGCCGGCCTTCTGCGCCGCCGCCTTCACTACCGCCTGGTCGCGCGGCGCCGTCAGGTATTTCAACCGGAACGCGACCGGGTCATCGCCGGTTGCGGCGGCGAGTTCGTCGATGAACTGCTCGCTGGCGAACTGGATTTGCAGCCCGACCGGATCGCGCAGGTGCGAAACACGCAGCGGCGACGAGCGCTCCAGCAGCGGCGGCACGACTTCCCAGCCGAGCAGTTTGCTGTCGAAGCCGTAGCTCTCCGCAGGCTGGCCGAATCCGACCCCGGCCTTGGGCGGCATGCCGAGTTCCATGCCGGCGAGGCTGTCGCGCGGATCGGATTCGTTGCTGGAGATCTCGGCGCGCGAAAACCCGCGTGAAATGAACTCGTAGGCTGTCACCTTGCCGGAGGCATCGAGCGCGGCGCGCGCACGGTGCACGGACGCCGGCGCTTTCGGGTCCCAGGCGGTGCCGTCGCGGCGCATGCCTTGCACCCGCACCGGTTTGCCGGTGAGCATCGACAGCAACGCGGCATCAAGGGCGGCATCGCCCGCGTCGTTGCGGCCGTAGGAACCGGGTCCTTCCACCCAGATGCCCTGTACCTTTTCCGGCGGCAGTCTGAGCAGACTGGCCACGCCGTCACGGGCGAAATGCGGTTTCTGCGACCCGGTCCAGAGCGTGGCGCGATCGGGTTTCGCATCGACAATCGCGCAGCCAGGGCCCATGCTGGCATGCGACTGGAACGGCCATTCGTACTCGGCCTCGACCACGCGTGCAGCGTTTTTGAACGCCGCCGCCACGTCACCCCTTCTCACGGGCTCCTCGCGCTTGACGGTGGGCGCCGAGCGGATGTGGTCGTAGACTTTCTCCGAAGATGGGAACGGATTTTCCGGCTTGGACCACTGGACCTTGAGCATCTGCGCAGCGCGCACCGCATCCCATTCCTTTTTCGCGACCACGGCAAGGAAGTTCCTCTCATGAATCACCCGTGCGCCTTTGACGGCGCGGATCGAGCGTTGATCCACTTTCTCCGGAACGCTGCCGGCATGGGGCGTACGAATCACCCGTGCGTGCAGCATGCCGGGCACCGATACGTCCGTAATGTACGAATCGGTGCCGAACACCTTCCACGCAACGTCGCGCCGCGGGAACGGCTTGCCGACCACCTTGTACTCGGAAGACGCCTTGGGCTTGGCCTTGCCTGTCACGTCCATCTGGTTGCCGGTCTGCTTGTTCCACTCGACCCTGGAATGGAAGTATTTGCCGCCGATCAGGTCGGCGTAGCTCAAACGCTTGCCCGCATCGTCGAGCGAAGTGATCACGCCGTCGCCGACGACTAGCCGTTCCGCAGGCACACCGAGCTGCTTCGACGCCATGTCGACCAGAATGCGACGCGCCTCGGCCGCGGCATTGCGCAGCGGCTTGGCGCCCGTCTGGATGCCGAGGGCACTCGATGCGCCGCCCTGGTTCAGGGAAGTCGCGGTATCGCCCATGACCACGCTGACCTTGTCGAAGGCGACGTCGAGTTCCTCGGCAACGATCTGCGCGATGGCAACCGCGAGCCCCTGCCCCAGGTCGACCTTGCCGTAGTAGGCGGTCACGCGCCCATCAGGCTGAATTGCGACCCATGAATCGAGTTCCTCGGGCGCGAGCCGAGGTTTGACCGCGGCGCCCGGTTGCGCCAGCGCCGATCCGGCGACCCAGGGCATCGATGCGGAAACAACAAGCGCACCCGAGGTCTTGAGGAATTCGCGGCGGCGCACGGAAAGAGTGGTTTGATTGTTCATGTCGGTCCCCTTCAGGTCATCTGCGTTTGTGCGCGCTTGATGCCGCGCATGATCGATACATGCACGCCGCAGCGGCATTTCAGGCCGCTAAGCGCTGCGCGGATTTGCGCGTCGCTCGCCTTCGGATTTTGTTTGAGAAGCGCTGCGGCGGTCATGAGCCAGCCGTTGATGCAATAGCCGCACTGCGGCACCTGTTCCTCGACGAATGCCGTCTGTAGCGGATGCGGCTTGTCCGGCGTGCCAAGGCCGGAAATAGTGGTGACCTGCTTGCCCTGCACGGCCGAGACCGGTAGCACGCAGGAGCGCACCGGCTCGCCGTTCAGGTGCACGGTGCAGGCGCCGCACTGCGCCAGGCCGCAGCCGAACTTCGGGTTTTTCATCTTCAGGTCGTTACGCAGCGCGTACAGCAGCGGCATTTGCGGGTCACCATCGACCGACACGCGCTTGCCGTCGACGATGAATTTGATTTTAGCCATATGTTCTCCGTAGCAGTTCAGTGGAATTCGGTGAGTTTTTTGATGTTCCAAGCATGCAGCATGTTTTACATCGCGGCATCGGCCATGTCAATCAATATCGGACGCCACATAGCTATAGATGTCGGCCAGGTACTGGTCGCTGACGAACTGCGCCGGATAGCGCGGCATGACACCGCGCGGCTGGCGCACCTGTATAGCGAACACGGTGTCGGGTTTGCGAGTGTTGACACCGTTAAAAGTAGCCAATACATTAGCTTCAGCCTTCTATGCAGACCAATGTTCCTCATATCAGAACAATGAAGCCGCAGTTCCGCCCAAAGCAAACGCATTCCGGAACTTTGCCCGCCCATTAAAGATCACAACAGAGCCTCATGACCCTATTGCTGAACAACGCTGACATACAGCGAGTGCTCACGGCTGAGATGACGATCAGCGCCTTGGAGGCATCTTATAAGCAACTGATCGAAAAGGAGGCGGTATGCCGCCCTCGCATCGATATCCGGATTCCGACCAAGACCCCCGGGCGCTTTTACCAGTGGGGCACGATGGAGGGGGGCTCTACCTCCGGCTACTTCGCGATACGCATGAAATCGGACGTGCTGGAAGAGCAGGTGTACAACGGCGCGCGCACCGAAGAAAAATTCTGCGTGCGACCCGGCCTGTTTTGCGGGTTGATTTTCCTGACCAGCATCGAGAACGGCGAGCCGCTGGCTCTCATCAATGACGGCTACCTGCAGCACTTGCGCGTCGCCGCTGATGGCGCCATCGGCGCAAAAATCATGTCGCGCAAGAATTCGCAGGTTCTCGGCATGCTCGGCTCCGGCGGCATGGCGCGCTCGCATGTCGAGTCGCTGCTACGCGTTCGGGACATCAAGCGGATTCAGGTATATAGCCCGACCAAGGCGAACCGCGAAAAGTATGCTGCAGAAATGCAGGAGAAATACGGGATTGAGACGACGGTAATGGATAACCCGCGCGACGTCTGCCGCGGCGCCGATATTCTGGCCGGCTGCACTGATTCTGTCGTGCCGGTAATCAAAGGCGAATGGCTGGAAGAAGGCATGCATGTCATCGCGGTGGGCGGGCGTCCGGACGACGAAGCCAAAAAACGGTTTGACCTGACCTTGCGACTGGGCACCTCGCCCGCCCCTGTCGGCCGGCCGGAACTGGGCACTGCCGATGAATACCTGGGCTATATGGCGCGTCCGGATGCCGAGTTCTGGCAGCATCGACGCCTGGGAAAGCGCGCCCCGGCGGTCACCGGCCTGGGAAACGATGTGATGTTCGCCGATATTCTGAGCGGAAAAACGCCGGGGCGGACTTCAGACAAGCAGATCACGTATTCAGAGCGCGGGAATATCCAGGGCGCCCAGTTTTATGCAGTCGCTGCAGTGGCATATGAAGCGGCGAAGAAGCAGGGGATAGGCCATGAACTGCCGACTGAATGGTTTTTGCAGGACATCCGGGATTAAAAGGAGATCAATGTGGTTGACCGGGCATCCCCTTCCGATTTTTTAAATTCAGAATTACCAACGCAAAAATTCAGGAGGCAGTCATGATCGAAACAATGTTCGGTACCTTGACCACCATGCTGACCTCTCCCCACCTCATGGGGTTGATGGTGGTGGCGGTGGCCATCGGTATCTTTGTCGGGGCCACGCCGGGCATCGGCGGCAAGCTGTCCATCGCATTGGCGATCCCGTTCGTATTCGGCATGGAAATGATTGCCGGCGCGGTGTTTCTGCTCACGATGCACGCAGTGAACGGCACCAGCGGGCAAATTCCTGCCATCATGTTCGGTGTGCCGGGCGATGGCGACGACGCTGCTACCGTGATCGACGGCTATCCGATGGCAAAAAAGGGCGAAGCCGGCCGTGCATTGGGCGCCAGCCTGACCGCTTCGGGGGTGGGCGGTATTATCGGCGCCATTGTGTTCGCCGTGCTGATCCCGGTGATCGAACCACTGGTGCTGGCGTTCAGTCCGGCGGAGTTCTTCCTGATTGCAATGCTCGGCATTACCTTCATCGCCTTCGTGTCCGGCGGATCGAGCATCTTCAAGGGCATCATTGTCGGCCTCTACGGCCTGATGCTGGCAACCATCGGCATGGACCCACTGTCCGGGGTTGCCCGCTTTTCCGGCGACTACCTGTTCCTGTGGGACGGGCTGAGCCTGGTGACAGCGATACTGGCGCTGTTCGCGGTGCCCGAGATGATCGCGCTCGGCGTCGCGGGCGGTTCGATCTCGGCAGTCTCGCTCAAGGCGGCAAAATTCAGCTACCGGGAAATATTCCAGGGCGTCCTTGAGGTGCCGAGACACTGGTGGCTGGTGCTGCGCACCTCGGTCATCGGCGCCGTGATCGGCATCATTCCAGGCCTCGGCGGATCGGCAGCGGCGTGGATTTGCTACGGCCATGCGGTGCAGAGCTCGAAAACGCCGGAACGTTTCGGCAAGGGCGCGGTAGAGGGTGTGATCGCCCCCGAAACCGCAAGCAATGCCAAGGAAGGCGGCTCGCTGCTGCCTACGCTGTTTTTCGGTATTCCGGGTTCGTCCGGGATGGCGGTATTGATGGGCGCGTTCCTGATTCTCGGGATACAGCCGGGACCGGCAATGATTACCAAGCACATGGATCTGGTGTGGATGCTGATCTGGGCGCTGGTGGTCGGCAACATCATGGCGGTCACCTTCCTGCTGTTCATCGCGCGCTGGGTCGCGTACCTGACCTTCATACGCGGCGCGCTGTTGATCCCGTTCGTTCTTATTCTGTGCGTGCTGGGCGCGTACATCAATGAAGGTCAATGGCAAAACCTGGTGATCCTGGTGGTCCTGAGCGCGATCGGCTATGGATTGCTCAAGTTCGGCTGGCCCCGCGGTCCCTTCGCCATCGGCCTGGTGCTGGGCGGGATTGCTGAAAAGTCCCTCAACCAGGCACTGCAGTTGTGGGGAATCAATTTCCTGTTCCGCCCGCTGTCGCTGGTGCTGATCGCCCTGATCTGCCTGACCATCGGTTATGCGGTCTACAAGAGCCACCGATCAAATGCAGCGAAGACCACGGAGTCGGCGTATGAGTAGATATTTCATGACCTTGGTCATGCTCACCATTTTTGTCGTAATGGTCGGTATCGCCACCCAGTATCCGCCGCAGGCGCGGTTCATGCCATTCGTGGTCGGCATTCCCGCCATAGGATTGTGCCTGCTCCAGTTGTTCCTCGATTTCCGGGCATCGCGCCGTGTCAAGCCGAATGCGCCGGCAGACATGCGCAACGAGTATGAAAAGGCGCAGGAAAAAATCTCGGGGATGGTAGGGCAGAAAATGGAGTTCGACATGGCCCACGAGAAGACCCAGGTAGTGGTCAGCGAACTGCCGGAAGAGGGTGAGACGCGGCGCGAGATCATCCTCTGGACCTGCATCATCGGTCTGGTAGTCAGCATTATTCTGTTCGGCTTCTGGCCCACCATCCCCGTGTTTATCGTGCTTTTCCTGCACTACTTTGCCGAGAAAAGCTGGCGCTTTTCGCTAGCCCTCGGCGCCGCGGCTACGGCTATACTTTTCCTCGTATTTCAAAAGGGACTGGGAGTCATTCTGCACAGCGGCTTTATCACAGAACAGTTGATCGATTACTTCTCTGGCATGTGAAGCGATGACCCGCCGGTTTCTCTAAATCGCCGGGGGTCTTGCAGCATTCGCGAACAAGGACAAGTCCGGCCCGCGTTGGCAATAAAAAAAGGGACCCGGAAGATGCAGTAGAAAACGGCAGTTTTTAAATTCATTTCTAAAAGGAAGCAATCCCATGAACAGCAAGCACTATCAAACCGCTCTCAGCGCAGTCTTTACGGTCGTGGGCTTATCCCTAAGCCTCGCAACACCTGCCTTCGCCAATTCGCATGGGGCTGGCTTCTACAAAGGCAAGACCGTCACCTATATCGTCGCGACTGGGCCAGGCGGTGGTTACGATAGCTATGGCCGCGTGGTTGCCGACTACATGCAAAAGCATCTCCCCGGCTCCACTTTTGTGGTGAAGAACATAGTTGGCGCCGGCCATCTCATCGGTGCCAATACCATCTATGCGTCAAAGCCGGATGGCCTGACCATCGGCACCTTCAACACCGGGCTGATTTACAACCAGATGACGGGTCGCGAAGGGGTGAAGTTCGACTTGGGAAAAATGTCATGGATAGGCAAGGCGGCGTCCGACCCGCGTATCATCCTGGTTGCTGCCGATTCACCATTCAAAAGCTTTGATGATTTGAGAAAATCCAAGACGCAGGTGAATTTCGGCGCAGCCGGCGTAGGCAGCGCGTCGTTCGTCGAGACGACCATGTTGATCGATGTATTGAACCTGCCCAGCAAGCTCATCACCGGCTTAGATGGCAAGGCAGACGAATTGGCGATGCGGCGTGGAGAAATAGTCGCCACCATCGGTTCGCGTTCCTCGTGGGAGCCATTCGTCAAGAACGGCTATGGCAGGTTCATTGCCCAGATCGGTGGCAAGCACAAGGACGTTCCGCAGCTCTCGAGTCTGGTCACTGAGCCGAAGGGCAAGGCGCTGATCGCGCTGATCGAGTCGCAGGGAGAAATCGCGCGCCTCACCGCAGCGCCTCCAGGTATTCCGAAAGAGCGGCTGGAGGCATTGCGTACCGCCTACAAGCGCGCAATGGAGGACAAGGAACTTCAGGCGCGCATGGAAAAAATCGGCCTTCCGCTCGACCCGGCCTACGGTGACGATGTACTCAAGAAGGTGAAGGCAGCATTGAATCAATCACCTGAAACCATTGCGCTGTTGGGCAAGACTTTGAATATCAAGGATCCGATACTCAAGGCCGAAGGTCCGCTGCTTGAAGTCGCCGAGAAGGGAAGGGAAATCGTTTTCGCAGGTCATGACGGGCAGAAAGTGACATCCAAGCCGAGCGGCGGCCGCACTCAGATCACTATTGCCGGAAAAGAGGCCAAGCGCGAAGATCTGAAGGCGGGCCTGGATTGTGAAGTCAACTACAAGTCCGGTGGCGACAACGAGCCTACGACCATCGTGTGCAAATAGCGGTCGTTCTGGAGAGCCTCACGAAGCGGAATGTGTAGTTGAAGCGGCGTCAGCCAGCTCGTCAGTTTAGAGACGCTGCTTTATCTGGGCTCTTCTACAGACACTGTCATCCTATTCATGCTAAAAAATAGCTGGTGCGTTGCATCGACCGCTTGAATCCATTGCCTTTATTTGCACGGGAGATCGCCTGGAAAGAGTAAGGACTTAATAACGACTGGCACCACACCCGGTGGGTCGAGCAATTCTCCGACATCAACGAAGTCCAGCTCGCGTAATTTTATACCGTCGATCGAGACAATTTTGCCATCGAGATGAAGTTCATCATGCAAAATTCGGCCAAGGGAGGCAGCTACGTCTCCGTCAATCATCAAGAAAAGTGCTTCGTCCCTTTTCCCGGATGGGGCCGCAAACTGCATGATGGCTTTGGCCATCGCGAAGAGTCGCGAATGCTCTGGCTCACCATCCCACGTAAATGCGATCGCCAGTCGGGCATTTGGCTGGATACTGAGAATATCCGCATTTCTTTTTAAGGCACCAACGATCTCATCAATGTCAATGTGATTGGAGATACCCAGGCCCAGATGAATCACGGGAATGTTATGGACTGGCAACACTCCCCTATCCGGCAAGTAGATGGTCTTACCGCTCACCTGTACCGTAAATTGTGAGGCCCCAATAACCGTCGCGCGAATGCATTCCATGGGCTCGATGATCGGAATTGAAATACGGGCTTTGATTTGCTTGACGATTTCACTGGCAAGCAGCTTAGCGATGTCACCGTGACTGGTGCTCTCACGACCAAAAATATACTCAGCCACCCCACCGGAAAATGTAATAAAACGCGGCTTCAATGCTCTCGATAACGGCTCGGTCAGTTCAAGAGCATGACCCAGCTCATCGAGATCTTTTCCGCAAATCTGATCTACAACAATCATCGCTAACCGTTCTGCAATGGCTTTGCGGACAGACTCCTCTGCAAATCTGCTCGGTGAAGCCTCAATCCCCAGCTGTTTGGCTACCAGATGCGCAGAGTCATCGATACGTGTCCACGCTCCCTTCTCATCTTGCGCAAGAAGGCGACCGCCAACAGCGAAAGCGGCTACGCTTACGATTTCGCCACGATCGATCAACGCCAGCTTTGTGGTACCGCCGCCAACATCAACATGAAGTCCGCATTCACTTCTACGGCTCGATAGTGCGGTTGCTCCGGATCCATGTGCTGCCAAAATGCATTCCAGCTTATGGCCGGCGGTCGCACAAACAAATTTTCCGGATTCTTCTGCAAAAATTTCGTCAATCGCCCGGGCATTCTTGCGCTTTATTGCTTCGCCGGTGAGGATCACGGCGCCAGTGTCAATATCACTACGACGCAGACCGGCATCATGATATGCATGGCGCACAAACTGCTCCAGTTTATGAGCATCAATCGTGCCGTCCGGCAAAAATGGCGTCAACATAATCGGAGAGCGATACAAAACCTGCCTGTCAATCACAATAAACCGACTGGATAATCCCTCCGATAAGCGTTTGAGAGTGACGTGGGAAAATAGCAGATGCGAGGTTGAGCTACCAATATCTATGCCGACCGTCCGCAGCTCGATAGTTTCCTGTTCCCAGATCAATTGAGCGATCGCCGCACGGTCAGCTTCACACATTTGCTCATGTTCATGATCAAAATCGATATCATGCGGCACGCAGAATTCCTCCTTAAATAAACGCAGTCACCAACGTGCTAGACAGCAGGACCGATTGATCGCGGCGTACGTATGACTCCGCTTAACGCTTCAGCGGGTAATTCGAGGATCGCGGGTTCATCGAAGATCTCGCCCATTTCAGACACCACACCGGTGTTGCCCAGTGCCTCCAGCCACTTGCGATGAATACGAGGATCCTGATCTTCGTATTCGATTTGGCGACCGCCTTGCGAAATCGATATGGAACCCGCGCCCTCGGAGCTTTTGCGTCTAAGCGAAATGAATGGATAGCGTCGGCTGCCCAGACTGCAAGCTAGATAACGTGCCGGGCTCGGGCCGGTGTTAAAGTGTTGATGGAACATCCAGAACGGTGGCGTGTACATAAATCCGTGCCGCCACGCAAACTCTTTGAACTCTGAATCGCCCTCATGCCACAAAAGCGAATACCCTTCGCCATCGACGGCATGCACATGGGTGCCGGCAGCATGGCGATGGGCTTTTTTATAACGCCCCTTTGGAATTTGCGACACATGGGCATGCATCGTTCCGTCAGCAAGGATGAAACTTACGTTCGTTGATCCCTTGCCTCTCTCTTCAAACTCATAAAGTTTAAAGCTCGACAGATCATGGACAAAATTTGTTTCCCATAGATTTCGCTTGATCGTATTCGCAGCAGTCCATGAACTGTGATCGCCTTCGCCCTCAAAATGCTTTGATTGGCCCGTGCGTTCAGGAAACGTGCATGGATTATTAAAGACGAAATCGAGATTGTGATACAGATTAATTGTGATCGGCGCGTCGTTTGTGCATGAAATCCGGACCGGCCTCAAACTCGTACTGTTGAATATCTGATATTGACAATTAAGCGGGATCGCGAACATCGCCTTTGGCCCCCACTCGAATACACGTGTCTCGCCATTCGGCAGCCAGACCTTTGTCGAGCCATGGCCATTGAGTACATAACAAAATATTTCATACAAATGTTTGACCGGGCGGGTCTTTCCGCTGGGAGAAATTTCGAGCACGTAATTCGCCATAAAGTCGCCTGCGCCATGTGTATGGGCGAAGCAGCCACTAGCTTCATAACGATCCCAGTGGCCGGTCTCCAACTCCAGCAGGTTGTGACCGAAATCGAGATGTATGGGTATTCCTTCACCTTCAGACCAATCACGGTATGGATCGATAAGGACGCTAGCCTCCTTTGCCGGGGCATTTTCATTTGCTGAAGGATTTTCGCTGCGATTGCTCGTCATTCCGGTGACACCTTTCATAATAAGATCTAAAAATCTTCTGCTGTACCAGCCATGGCTAAGCAGCAGGTCGATGTTGGGTATCCGAGCAGCGTTCCTTCTTTCCTGGCCTCCTGAAGGAGCTTCTGATCGCGATCGGCATCTTTGTACAAGTAGACCGCCTCGTTGTTGGATCCGGATGTTTGTGCATGTGCCCCGAAAACCGTGGTCATGCCGATGACTGTTGCCGTCAACCACCCGGCAAATGGAAAAGCGACCTTCATATCGTCTCCTAGATTTTTCGATTACCCAGAATGGGCGATGAAACAAAAAAACTAAAAACTCCATCGTGCTGCTCTTACTTTTTGACGGCATTTTCAGTGCCATGTTAACATCAAACAAACACAAAGGGAACGCCGTTCCATATGTCAGAACGCAGACAAATTCTCCTGCACTGGCGCAGATGGGGCATACGGCAGCTTGTAGTGATGCACCAGGTCCACGATTACGTCCGAAGCCCAGCGCTGTGCGGCCGGGACCACGTCCGGAGGCGGCGCGTCATTTCCGATCACGGTTGCA
>JBCKNM010000023.1:0-21041 GCA_038902775.1 Polaromonas sp. | reverse complement strand
TGAGCAAATGCATGAAGGCTTCTATGCCGAGTTGAATGTCGTCGCTGGTGGTGCTCTCCAGCGGGTTGTGGCTGATGCCGGCGTTTTGGCCGCGCACAAACAGCATGGCTTGCAGCATCACCTCGTGCAGCTTCATGGCATCGTGGCCGGCGCCGCTGGGCATGCGGTAAAGCGGCACGCCCAGGCTGTCCACGGCGCGTTCCCAGCGCTGCTGCCAGTCCGCTGCGCTGGGCGCGGCGGCGGCACGCATAGTCTGCTCCACGGTGTGAAACACGCCGCGCCGCTCGCAGATGGCTTTCAATTGAGCCAGCACGTCGGCCACCATGGCGTCGCGCTGCGCATCGTTGGGCGCACGCAGGTCCAGCGTGAACTGGCAGCGGCCAGGCACCACGTTGGTTGAGCCGCCGGGCACGTTCAGGATGCCAATGGTGCCGACCGAGTCGCCGTCACGTGCGGCGCGCTGTTCTACGTAGAGCGCCAGTTCGGCCACCGCCACGGCGGCATCGCGCCGCCGGTTCATGGGGGTGGTGCCGGCGTGGCTGGCCATGCCGGTGACTTCGCACAGGTAACGCACGCCGCCATTGATGGAGGTGACGATGCCCAGCGGGATGTCGAGTTCGTTGAGCACCGGCCCCTGCTCGATGTGGACCTCGACAAAGCCCAGGTAGTCCGACGGTGTGCGCTGCAGGCCGGCAATCGCCTCCAGCGTTGCCGGCAGCCCGGCGTGTTGCATCGCTTCGCGCATGCTGATGCCGTCGGCGTCCTTCTGGTCCAGCCAAGCCGGATCGAACTGGCCGATCAGCGCGCCCGAGCCGAGAAAGGTGGCCTTGTAGCGCTGGCCTTCTTCTTCCGCGAAACCGATGACTTCAAAGTTGAACGGCAGGCGTTTGCCCTGGGCGACCAGCTCGCGCACACAGGCCATGGGCGTGAAGATGCCCAGCCGCCCGTCGTACTTGCCGCCGTTGCGCACGGTGTCGTAGTGGCTGCCGGTCAGCAGGGTTTTGGCGCCGGGTTGTGCGGCCTGGTAACGGCCGACCACATTGCCCACGGCGTCGATGTCGACTTCGTCGAAGCCGCAATCGCGCATCCAATCCGAAATGCGCTGCGCGCAGGCGCGGTGGGCATCGGTGAGGTAGGTGACGGTGAGCTGGCCTTTCTCGGCATAGCCGGAGTCGCTGTGCTGAGCGAGTTTTTCCTGCCAGTCCCAGACCAGGTTGCCGAGCGTGGGCTCTACGCCGAACTTGTCGTTCAGGCGTAGTTCCGCAATGCGGTGGATGTTGCGCAAGGCTTCGGCGAGTTCAAAGTCGGGGTGCTGGCCCAGGCGGCGCTCAAAGGTGGTGATGATCTCCTGCCGACTCAGGCCAGTGCCGCGCGGGCCGCGCACAGCCAGGATGAAGGGAAAGCCGAATTTGGCGTTGTAGGCCGTGTTGAGCGCTTGTATTTTCGCAAACTCTTGGTCCGTGCAGTTGGTCAGTCCGGCCTGGTTTTGTTCGTTCGTCGATTCAGCCGTCAGCGTGTTGCCGACCATGGCCTTGCCGGCCAGTTCGGGGTGGGCGCGGATCAGCGCAAGCTGGGCGTCGCTGCTGGCGTCGCGCGCGACGCGCGCCATCGCGTGTTTGAGCTGCGGCAGCGAGGCGAAAGGCCGCTGCGCGAGAACGGCCCCGACGATCCACGGGGAATGTTCGTACAGGCCAGCTAGCCATGCGCTAGCCTCCGGGGTAGTGGCAGCGTTCAATTGTTCAAGTGTCAGGGTCATGATCAGTCTTTGTAAGGGTGGACCTGCTGCCAGTGGCGCGCGATGTCGATGCGGCGGCAGATCCAGACACGGTCGTGTTGCTGGACGTGGTCAAGAAAACGTTGCAGCGCCACGATGCGCCCCGGTCTGCCGAGCAAGCGGCAGTGCATGCCAACGCTCATCATCTTGGGGTTGTTGCTACCCTCTGGTGCGCCTTCTGCATACAGCACATCGAAAGTATCACGCAGGTAAATAAAAAAATCTTCGCCCTGTGAAAAGCCCTGCGGCAGTGAAAAACGCATGTCGTTGGTGTCCAGGGCATAGGGCACGACCAAGCGCGGTACGGTCGTGCCGTCGGTACGCTTGACCTGCGTCCAGAACGGCAGGTCGTCGCCGTAATAGTCGCTGTCGTAAACCAGTCTTCCATCATCGGCTACCAGTCGACGCGTGTTCGGGCTGTCGCGCCCGGTGTACCAGCCCAGCGGCCTGGTGCCGGTGAGCTGCTCAATCGCATCGAGGCCGAGCTGCATGTGTTTGCGCTCGGTGGTTTCGTCGATGTTCTGGTAATTGATCCAGCGCCAGCCGTGGCAGGCTATTTCGTGGCCAAGCTCGACGAATGCAGCGCTTACATCAGGATGCCGTTGCAGGGCCATGCCGACACCAAACACGGTCAGCGGTAGTTTGCGTTTTTCAAACTCCCGCAGAATGCGCCAGACACCTGCGCGTGAACCGTATTCGTAAATACTTTCCATACTCAGGTGGCGGTCCGGAAAGCTGGCCGGATTGAACATTTCCGACAAAAATTGTTCTGAGCCTGCATCGCCATGCAGCACCGAGTTTTCTCCGCCTTCTTCGTAATTCAAAACGAACTGCACGGCGATACGCGCCTTGCCAGGCCACTGCGCTTGTGGCGGATTGCGGCCATAGCCGACCAGGTCTCTTGGGTAGAGTGGGTCTTTAGGGGCGGCGTGCATGGGCTTGAGAATTTTATAAAGGGTCAGTGCCGGTTGGGTTGATGGCTGTTATTAGATGAATTATCGGCGACTCTGTGCGCTGTTTTAATCTGTAATCTGTTATAAAACTTATTTGGAATAGTATCTGAAATATTTGGCAAAATGCACCATGGGCTTGAGCACACACGTACTGGACACCATGCATGGCATGCCCGCCGCAGGCATGTCGGTTTTGCTTTACACCACGTCAGGTGATGAGGCCACGCTGGTCAAGCGGTTTGTGCTCAATGGCGATGGCCGCAACCCCGATGGCCCGCTATATGACAGTGCCACGCTCAAGGTCGGTACCTACAGGCTGGTGTTTGATGTTGCGGGCTATTTCAAAGCGCTGGGTATCGAATTGCCAGAGCCGAATTTTCTGAACCATGTGAGCCTGGATTTTGGCGTGGCCGACACCAGTCAGCACTACCATGTGCCGCTGTTGGTCAGCCCGTGGAGCTATTCAACGTACCGAGGCAGTTGATGACCCCCAGCCAGCCATTTGAACTTGCAACGGATTTTCTGGCCCGGCTGGCGCAGGAGCCTGCCGTGCTGGTGCAGATTGAAAGCACAAAAGGTTCGGTGCCGCGAGAGGCCGGTACCTGGATGGCAGTTTTTGCGAACAACCTGATGGGCACCATAGGCGGCGGCCGCCTTGAATACGATGCCATTGCCAGGGCTAGGGCGCTGCTGTTGCTGACAGGTGACGACTCTCCGCCAAGTCCACAGCGCCTGCGCGTTGCGCTCTGCCCCGCATTGGCGCAATGCTGTGGTGGTGTGGTGCGTCTGTGCCTTGAATACGTGAGTGTCCGGGATCTGCCTGTGCTGTCTGCAAAGCTGCCGCAAGCCCTGGCGCACAGGCTGCAAGCTGTGGCGCTGTTTGGCGGTGGCCATGTGGGTCATGCGCTGGTACGGGTACTCGCCAATCTGCCATTTGCCTTGACGTGGATAGACAGCCGCGACAGCGTGTTTCCGGCCAGCGTGCCCGTGAATGTGCTGTGCGAGCATTCAGACCCGGTACAGGCTGCGGTTCGCCATCTGGCACCTGGATCGCGTGTGCTCACCATGAGCTTTAGCCATGCAGAAGACCTTGAGGTGGTGGCCGCCTGCCTGCAACGCCAGCGTAAGCAGACCGACTTGCCCTACATCGGCCTGATAGGCAGCAAAACCAAGTGGGCCGTGTTCCGGCACCGGCTTGAGGCGCTGGGCTTTTCTGCTGCCGAGCTGGCCCACGTCACCAGCCCGATTGGTGTCCCCGGCATTGCAGGCAAGGAGCCGGAAGTGATTGCCGTGGCAGTGGCTGCACAACTACTTCAAACCATAGACGGGCACTGACTGGCAAGCGTCTTGCTTGTAAACTCGCTGTCTCAGGTCGCAGCGGAGCCGGGAAACAGCGTCAACCAGTGACGGTTTCTTTTGTTCGTGACCTTGTTGCTGCTTACAGCGCCCGCAGTGGTGAGCAGGTTTTCCCAAAGGTTTCGCCATGGAAAGCTACCTCCTCGACTGGGCCAACCTGCTGCTGCGCTGGGTTCATGTCATCACCGCCATTGCCTGGATTGGTTCCTCGTTTTACTTTGTGTTTCTGGACTCCAGCCTCACGCCACCCGTGGATGAAGACCTCAAAAAGCAGGGTGTCAGTGGCGAGCTCTGGGCGGTGCACGGCGGCGGTTTCTACCACCCGGTCAAGTTCAACGTCTCGCCGCCCAAGCTGCCCGAGCACCTGCACTGGTTCTACTGGGAGAGCTACACCACCTGGCTGACCGGCTTTGCGCTGTTGACCGTGTCCTACCTCTGGAATGCCGACATCTACCTGATCGACAAGTCGCTGATGGACTGGTCGCCCGGCGCGGCAGTCGGTGTAGCGCTGTTGTTCTTCGTCATTTTCTGGCTGCTCTACGACGCTATCTGCCAGCGGTTTGGAAAAGGTAAAAACGCTGATGCCGTCGTAGGCGGCATGGTCGCCGTGCTGGTATGCGTCGCCTCTTTTCTAGCCTGCCATTGGTTTGCCGGGCGCGCCGCCTTCTTGCTGGTCGGTTCCATGATGGCCACGGCCATGAGCGCCAACGTGTTTTTCTGGATCATCCCCGGCCAGCGCAAAGTGGTGGCCGCCATCAAGGCGGGTGAGCCGGTTGATGCGGTGCATGGCGCGCGTGGCAAGCAGCGCAGCGTACATAACACCTACTTCACGCTGCCCGTGCTGTTTACCATGCTCAGTAACCACTACAGCTTCACCTGGAACCATCCGCAGAACTGGCTGGTGCTGATACTGATGATGCTGGCAGGCGCAGCCATTCGCCAGTTCTTTGTGCTGCGCCACGGCTACAAGCTGGGTCGCAACCGCCATCCTGTTGGCTACGCACTGGTCGGTGTGGCCGTCATCATCGGCGTGGTGGTGTGGCTAAAGCCGAATCAGCTTGCTATTGAATCAATAGCTTATCGCGCTCGATCACAGGGTGTTTCAGCCTCAAATGACTATCAAAAAGTGCAAAAAGTACTGTCTCAACACTGCTACAGCTGCCATGGCCAGCAAATACAGATGAAAAACGTGCGTCTCGATTTACCAGCGCTGGTCAAGCAGCACGCGCAGGCTATCTACCAGCAGGTGGTGGTGACCAAACTCATGCCGATGAACAACGCGACGGGCATCACCGATGCCGAGCGTGCGCTGATCAAGCAGTGGTTTGAGGCGGGTGCGAAGACGGAATAATCAGCCAGTAGGGGCAATAGATGTCAGGCAGAAAGTCATGCGGAGTTGTTGAAAGAATGGGAGTTTGATATTTTCCCTTTGAAAACTAGTAGCGGCCAGACAGCAGCGCCCCGGCATTCGGTACGCGCCTTTCCAGACCCAGATTTTTAAGCAATGCCCAGGTCGTGCACACGGCGCCGGACACCACCGGCAAGCCGCTGGCCTGCTCGATCATCGGTATCGATGCCAGAGACGGCATCTGTACGCAAGCCGAAGCGACGATGGCATCGGCACCTTTGAGATTGAGTTTTTTCCATAATTCCGCCGGGGCTTTCGGGTCGCGCGCGCCGACTTCTAGGTTGTCCGGAATCTCCAGCGAGATGCTGTCAATCACTTCAATGCCTTCGTTTTCAATGTACTCAATCACCAGCCGTGTTAGCGGCAACATGTACGGCGCGATGATGGAAACACGCTTGGCCCCCATCGCCTGTAGGCCTTCAACCAGGGCACCAGCGCTGGTTGTGACCGAGGTCGGCGAGTTATTGGCTACCGTCACTTCATGCAGGCGACGCTGCGATTCACGGTGATAACCCTTGCCCATGCTCATGATGGCGACCAGGCAGGCATAGCCGATGGTGTCCACCCGCGCGTCGGACAGCTCCAGAGCGCAGCGGTCTGAGTCTTTGTCCATCGCCATCAATTGTTCTTTGGTGACCTCCTTCATGCGCATACGGCTCGAATGAAAGCTGAAGCGCTCGGGCAAGACCTGCTCACGCGCACGCAGCATGGCCGGAATTTCGGTCTCCATGGTGGTGTTGGAACTGGGGACTATCAGTCCGACGCGGTAATTGCGGCTCATAAGCTCATCTCTGAATTGGCTGAAAGCCGCATGTTGATTTTTTCAATGACAAATACATAATATTGATTAATCATACTCAAAAATAATCAAGCGCGGCACAATAGTGCTAGGAGATTTTTTGAATGCGTGTTCCTAACTACACAACCGAGCCACGCCAGTTTCTTGAGTACTTGTTCAACGCTGCCGTCAAACGCGCACTGCCACTGCACAACACGGCCGCCTACTTGCCAACACCTCCCAAGCCAGGCAAAGGTCGCACCATCGTCATCGGGGCTGGCAAGGCTGGCGCGTCGATGGCGCAGGCGGTTGAAGCGCTGTGGCCTCTTGACGCACCGCTCGAAGGCCTGGTCGTTACGCGCTACCACCACATACCACCGCGCCCGCCGGGGGTGCCGCAGCGCATTGAAATTATCGAAGCTGGGCACCCGGTGCCCGATGCGGCTGGTCTTGCAGCAGCCCAGCGCATCCTGGCAATGGTGCAAGGGTTAACCAAAAATGATCTGGTGCTGTGTCTGATTTCTGGTGGTGGTTCTGCGCTTTTGACCTTGCCCGCCGACGGCTTGACGCTGGAGGATAAACAGCGCATCAACCAGGCGCTGCTGGACAGCGGTGCCAACATTGCCGAGATGAACTGCGTGCGCAAGCACTTGTCGCGTATCAAGGGTGGGCGGCTGGCGGCAGCCTGTGCACCAGCACGGGTCGTTACGCTGACCATCAGCGATGTGCCGGGTGATGACCCGTCCATCATCGCCAGCGGGCCAACCGTAGCGGACGTGACTACCTGCGCCCAAGCGCTGGCGATTTTGCAGCGCTACGGCATTGATGTGCCGGCTGCGGTGCTGGCTGATCTTGAAAGTGGCGTGCTTGAAACCCCCAAGCCCGGTGCTGCTGCCTTCAAGGGCCATGAAGTTCACATGATGGCCACGCCACAGCAAAGCCTGGAGGCCGCAGCAAGCGCGGCCCGCGCTGCCGGGCTGACCGCCTACATCCTGAGCGATGAGATGGAAGGCGAGTCGCGTGAAGTCGGCAAGGTACACGCGGCGCTGGGGCGTAGCGTGGCACTCAAGGGGCAACCATTTGAAAAACCCTGCGTGATACTGAGCGGTGGTGAAACGACGGTCAGCATCCGGCCCGAGGGTGCAGCCAAAGGGCGGGGCGGTAGAGCCGGCGAGTTCTGCATGGGTCTGGCGCTGGCGCTACAAGGCCAGAGCGGCGTGTATGCACTGGCCGCCGACACCGACGGCATTGATGGTGGTGCAGACAACGCAGGTGCTTACGTTGCGCCAGACACGCTGCAACGCGCAGTGGCCAAAGGCATGAAGATTGACCAGTACCTGGATCGCAACGACGCCTATGGCTACTTCGACGCGCTGGGGGACCTGGTCGTCACTGGCCCCACCCACACCAACGTCAATGACTTTCGGGTGCTATTGATTTTGTAGCTTGAAGTGCTTTTAAGACGTTCTCTGCGGTAGCGGGTGCCATCATGTGTACTGGCTCACTGCCTGTCTGTGCAGAAGCCACCGCATCGCGCAATGCCTCATACACACTGATGGCCAGCATGAGAGGCGGCTCGCCGACGGCCTTGCTGCCGAACACGTTGTCTTCAACGTTTGGCGCTGGCCACAGATCGACTTTGAAGTGCTCAGGGATGTCGCCTGTGGCGGGAATTTTGTAGGTGCTGGGCGCGTGGGTGCTCAAGACCCCTTTATCGTTCCACACCAGTTGTTCGGTCGTCAGCCAGCCCATGCCCTGTACAAAACCGCCTTCGATTTGGCCGATGTCAATCGCCGGGTTGATGCTGCATCCCACGTCGTGCAGGATGTCAACTTTGAGCACACGGCTTTCGCCGGTAAGTGTGTCAATCGCCACTTCAGTGCAGGCCGCACCGTAGGCGAAGTAGTAGAAAGGCCGGCCACTGAGCGTGGCTTTGTCGTAATGGATTTTGGGTGTGCGGTAAAAGCCGTCGCTCCATAGCTGTATGCGGTTGGCGTAGGCCAGCTTAACCACGTCGACAAATAGCCGCGTGCTGTTTGGGGTGACGATGTGGCCACCGGCAAATTGCACAGCGCCAGCGCCACACTGGTCAAGGCCAGAGACAAACTGCGCCAGGTTGTCACGTACCTGTCTAGCGGCGTATTGTGCGGCACGGGCATTCAGGTCAGTGCCTGCAGATGCAGCGGTGGCGGATGCATTGGGCACTTTGCTGGTGTCGCTGGCCGTGGCCAGCACGCGCTCAAACGGCACGCCCAGTTCGTCGGCCACGATCTGGCAAACCTTGGTATTCAGGCCCTGGCCCATTTCGGTGCCGCCGTGATTCACCTGCACACTGCCGTCGGTGTACACATGCACCAGTGCACCGGCCTGGTTGAAAAAAGTGGCGGTAAATGAAATGCCAAACTTGACGGGTGTGATGGCGATGCCGCGTTTGATGACCGGGCTATTGGCGTTCCATTTCGAAATGGCTTGCCTCCGGTGGCGGTATTGTGACGTCAGCTCCAGCTTTGACAGCAGTGGCTCCAGGATGTTGTCCTCAACCGTCATGCCGTAGTGGGTGACGTTGCGTTCATGGATGCCATACAGGTTTTGCCTGCGCACATCGAGCGCGTCCAGCCCCAACGTGCGGGCAATATCGCCCATGATGGCTTCCGTCACGATCATGCCCTGTGGCCCGCCGAAGCCGCGAAAAGCGGTGTGGCTTTGCATGTTGGTTTTAAGGCGATAGGACGAGATCTCCACGTCCTGCAAAAAGTAGGCATTGTCAGCGTGGAAGATGGCGCGATCAGCCACCGGGCCAGACAGGTCGGCACTGAAACCGCAGTTCACCGCCATCATCAGTTTGAGGCCGGTGATGCGCCCGCTGTCATCAAAGCCCACGCTGTATTCGTAGTAAAACGGATGCCGCTTGCCGGTGACCATGAAGTCGTCGTCGCGGTCCAGCCGCAGCTTGACCGGGCATTTGAGCTTGTTGGCAGCAATCGCCGACCATACGGCCAAGTGGCCAGCCTGCGTCTCCTTGCCGCCAAAGCCGCCACCCATGCGGCGGCATTCAACCCGCACCGCGTGGCTGTCAATGTTTAGCGCGTGCGCTACCCAGTGCTGCACCTCGCCGGGGTGTTGGGTGCTGGAGTACACCAGCCACTGGTTTTGCTCTTGTGGCAGCGCGTAAGCGACCTGGCCTTCAAGGTAAAAATGCTCCTGGCCGCCAACTTCCATTTCGCCGCGCAGCGTATGCACCGCGTCATGCAGCGCGGCGCTGGCGTCCCCTCGTTTCAAGTACACCGGCGGTAGCACATAGCTTTTGGCGCTGAGCGCGTCATGGACTGTCAGCACGGGATGCAGCGCCTCGATGTTGCAAACCACCTTGCGCGCGGCCCGGCGCGCCTGCATGACGGACTCTGCAACCACCAACCCTATGACCTGACCGACATGTTGAACGCTGTCGGTTGCAAATATCGGCTCGTCGTGCGCAAAGCTGGCGAGCATGCCGTGGCCTGGAATGTCTAGTGCCAGAATCACATCGCGTACGCCGGGCATCGCAAGTGCCACCGCCGCATCAACACCCAGCAGCAGGCCATGCGCCAGCGTTGACAAAATGGGCGCGGCGTAGAGCGTGCCTTTTATTTCAGGAATGTCATCGACATAGGTGGCTGCGCCCGCTACATGGGCGCGTGCGCTTTCGTGAAACTTCGACTGGCCGGAGGCGGGGCTCATCATGCGCTGTCCTTCAAGCTAAGGGAGTGAAAGTACCACCCACTCGTCATTGCGAGCGAAGCGCGGCAATCCAGGGGTTCATGGATTGCCGCGCTTCGCTCGCAATGACGGGAAAAGGCACATCGGTATCATCCACCTCCCTAAACGATTCCAGATTGATCTGCTGCATGCCCTGGCTTTCCAGCCAGAAGCGTTGCAGCAAATTACCGAGTACTTCGCTGCGGTAGGCGCTTGATGCGCGCATGTCGCTCAGCGGCGCAAACTCGCCGCGCAGCGTTTGCATGGCTTCACGCACCGTGGCCTGCGTCCACGCCTTGCCGCGCAGAAAGGCTTCGGTTTTGGCGGCGCGGGCCGGTGTGGCAGCGACGCCGCCGGCGCCTATACCGATGCTTGCGACCTTGCCGCTGTCGAGCTGCATGTTGATCACCAGGCAGACGGCCGAGATGTCGTCGTCATAACGCTTGCTGATCTTGTAGGCCTTGAGCATTTCGTTGACGTGGGGCCGCGGCACCTTGATCCACGCCAGCACTTCGTCGGGTGCCATCAGGTTTTTGCGGTAACCGGTGTACAGCGCCTCCAGCGGCAGCTCGCGCGAAACTTGTTGTCCAGCGCGCCGGCTCATCAGCACGACATTCGCACCGAGTGCAATCAGCAGCGGCATGGCGTCGCCGATCGGCGAGCCATTGGCCACGTTGCCGCCCAGCGTACCGGCGTTGCGCGTCGGCAGGCCAGCAAAGCGGTTGGCAAAGGTCTGCAGTTGCGGGCGCTCGGCGACCAGCGCGGCAAAGGCGTCGCTCAGCGTGACGGCCGCACCGATGGCGATGTGGTGCTGGTAGGTTTCAACACGCCGCAGTTCCTGCACTTTGGTGATGTCCAGCACCTGACTGAACTGCATGTGCATTTTGGTGACCCACAGGCCGACGTCGGTGCAGCCGGCCACGAGTTGCGCCTCGGGGTGGGCGGCGCGAGCGGCCAGCAAGGCGGGCAGGGTGGTGGGGGACACGTACCCGGATGGTTGAGTTAAATCGGCCTCACGCCCTTGATTGGCGGGCACCAACAGATTCAGTTTTGATAGCAAGGCAGCTTCATCGACCCACATCGCCGGCAGCGATGCCATCTGTTGCGCGGCATCAAAGATCGGCTTGTAGCCGGTGCAGCGGCAGAGGTTACCCGACAGCTCTTCTTGCGCCATCTCGCGGGTGATGGCCAGGCCCTTGTTAACGTGGTTTTGGTACATGCCGAACAGGCTCATGACAAAACCCGGGGTGCAAAAACCGCACTGCGAGCCGTGGTAGTCGACCATGCTTTGCTGGGCCGGGTGCAGGCCGCCGTCTGCGCTAACAATGTCCTCCACCGTCCACAGCGCCATGCCGTCCATTGAATGCGCGAGCTTGATGCAACTGTTGACGGCCTTGTAGCGGATGCGTCCACCCTCGGCCTCGCCGACCACCACCGTACACGCGCCGCAATCGCCTTCGCCGCAGCCTTCTTTGGTGCCCGTGCAGCCGAGGTCCTCGCGCAGCACCTCCAGCAGCGTGCGGCTGGGTGGTACATTGGCGAGCGAGACCAATTTACCCCCCCTGATGAAGTGAATGTTTTTAAGAGGCGATGACATGTCCATAATTTCTAGGGTAAGCCTATTTGTACGAAGCAGATATACCGATCGTCATATCAGTGCTATGCACAAAAATGTATGAAAGACCAGGCCTTATTCGGCAAGATAGACCTTCATCTCATAAGGGTCTTGAACATCGTCCTAACCGAGCGCAGCGTTTCGCGCGCCGCCATCCGCCTTGGAATGTACCAACCCGCTGTCAGCGCGGCGCTCAAGCGCCTGCGCGAGCTGGCGGGCGACCCGCTGTTGGTGCACTCGGGTGCCGGCATGGTGCCCACCGATGCCGGCCTGCGCATGATCGAGCCCTCGGCGCGTATCCTGCGGGCGGCCGAGGTGCTGTTCAGCGATGCCCGCGGTTTTGAGCCCACCACCGCAACAACGACCTTCAGCCTGGCGGCCAGTGACTACCTGGACCCGTTGTTTCTGCCGCAGCTCGTCGCACAGATCAAGCACCAGGCGCCGCTGTGCCATGTAGATATACACCCGCTCTCCAGCGAGTCGGACTACCGCAGGCGCCTGGCGCAGGGCGAGTTCGATATCGTGGTGGGCAACTGGCCGGCACCGCCCGACGACCTGCACATGGCACGCCTGTTTGGCGACGAGGTGGTTTGCCTGGTGGCGGCCGACCACCCTGCTACACGCCGTGGCTGGGACAGCGCGAGCTGGCTGGCCACCGAACACATTGCACCTACGCCCACACACCCCGGCGCCAAGGGCGTGATCGACCAGCACCTGGATACGCTGGGCCTGCAGCGCAACATCACGGTGCGCTGCCCGCATTTCGGCCTGATTCCGGCCATGGTGGCGTCCAGTCTGCTGGTGTTGACGACAGGACGCCAGTACTGCGAACGTTACACCGGCGTCTTGCCGGTGAAAATCCTGCCGTGTCCGATAGCCTTCCCGCGCCTGATGTATTACCAGCTCTGGCATGAGCGCACGCATGCCTCGGCTTCGGCAAAATGGCTGCGCGAGCGCGTCAAGGTGGTAGCTGCGGCGCTACAGCGTGCAGCCGTGGATTCCGGATCGAGTCCGGGATGACAGACAAGAGAGACAACGCAGTGGTTCCAAGACTCCATCTCACCGGGATCACCAAGGCCTACTCGGCGGTGGTCGCCAACAGCGATGTCTCGCTGACCGTGCAGCCCGGCGAGATCCACGCCGTGCTCGGCGAAAACGGTGCCGGCAAATCGACGCTGATGAAAATCATCTATGGCGCGGTCAGACCCGACGCCGGCACGATCCAGGTCGATGGCCGCAGCGTCGTGATCCGCAACCCGCAGCAAGCGCGCGCGCTGGGCATCGCCATGGTGTTCCAGCACTTCAGCCTGTTCGACACGCTGACCGTGGCTGAAAACGTCTGGCTGGGGCTGGACAAAACTGAAAATCTTGCCAGCATGTCCAAGCGCGTGGCGGACACCGCCCAAGCTTATGGCTTGGACATTGACCCGGCGCGGCCCGTGCATTCACTCAGCGTGGGGCAAATGCAACGGGTTGAAATTATTCGTGCGCTGTTGACAAACCCCAAAATTCTAATTCTTGACGAGCCGACCTCGGTGCTGACACCGCAGGCGGTTGAAAAGCTGTTTGAAACGCTGCGCCTGCTGGCCGAGCGCGGCTGCAGCATTTTGTACATCAGCCACAAGCTGCATGAAATCCGTGCGCTGTGCAGCGCCTGCACGGTGCTGCGCGGTGGCAAGGTCACCGGCGTGTGCGACCCGCGCGAGGAGTCCAACGCCTCGCTGAGCCGCCTGATGATTGGCACCGAGCCGCCGGCGCTGGAGCACCGTGAGCAGGCAGCGGGCGCCACCGTGCTGGAGGTGCGCGATTTGAGCCTGGACCGGGAAGACCAGTTTGGCGTGGACCTGCAGCACATTGCGCTGACGGTGCGTGCCGGCGAGGTGGTCGGCATCGCCGGCGTCTCGGGCAACGGGCAAAAAGAGCTGCTGTATGCACTGTCGGGTGAAGACACGCGCGCCGCGGCGGCATCGATTCAGGTCGCAGGGCAGAGCGTGGGCCGGCTCGGCCCCATGCAGCGCCGCGCGCTGGGCCTGCATTTTCTGCCGGAAGAGCGGCTGGGGCGCGGTGCGGTGCCGACGCTGAGCCTGGCGCACAACCTGCTACTGACGCGCCGCGAGGCGGTGGGCCGCGGCGGCTGGCTCAGGCTGCGCGCACTGCAGGCGCAGGCGGCTGGCATCATTGCCCGCTACCAGGTCAAGGCCGGCGGCCCGCAGGCGGCGGCGCAGTCGCTGTCGGGCGGCAACCTACAGAAATTCATCATCGGCCGCGAGATCGAGGCGCGCCCGATGCTGCTCATCGTGTCGCAGCCGACCTGGGGGGTGGATGTCGGCGCCTCGGCGCAAATCCGCGGCGAACTGTTGAAGCTACGGGGCAGCGGCTGCGCGGTGCTGGTGGTCAGTGAAGAGATTGAAGAGCTGTTTGACATCTGCGACCGCCTGTACGTCATGGCCAGGGGACAGATCTCGCCGTCGCTGCCGCGTGTGGACGCCACGCTGGAACTGGTCGGGCAGTGGATGAGTGGGCTGTGGAGCAGTGCTTCCGGAGAAGCAGAGCATGTTCAAGCTTGAAGCCCGTCCGCAGCCTTCGACGTGGTGGAGCTTCGGCTCGCCGCTGCTGGCGCTGCTGATCACGGTGCTCATAGGCGTGCTGCTGTTTATGGCACTGGGCAAAGACCCGGTGCGCGGTCTACAGGTTTTTTTCTGGGAGCCGATCAAGTCCCCGTATGCGCTGGGCGAGTTGATGGTCAAGGCGACGCCGCTCTTGATCATTGCGTTGGGCCTGGCCGTGTGCTTTCGCTCCAACGTCTGGAACATCGGTGCCGAGGGCCAGTTTGTCATTGGCGCCGTGGCCGCGGGCGGCGTGGCCCTGCTGGCCGATAAGAGCACCGGCCCGTGGATTGTGCCGGCCATCATCCTTGCCGGGGTGCTGGGCGGCATGGCCTGGGCCGGCATCACCGCGCTGCTGCGCGACCGCTTCAATGCCAACGAAATCCTGGTCAGCCTGATGCTGGTCTATGTCGCCGACATGGTGCTGAGCTACCTAGTGTTTGGCCCCTGGAAAGACCCGGATGGCTATAACTTTCCGCAGTCCAAAACCTTTGAGGCGGTGACGCAGATCCCGCGCCTGCTGCAGGGCTCGCGCGTGAACATCGGCATCCTGCTTGCGCTGGTCGGCGCGGTGGCTTTGTGGCTTTTCCTGTTTCGCACCTACGCCGGGTTTGCCCAGCAGGTCGGTGGCTTAGCGCCGGCGGCGGCGCGTTATGCGGGGTTTTCCTCGCGCAAAGCCTTGTGGGTGGCCCTCTTGACCTCGGGCGGCGCAGCCGGCCTGGCTGGTGCGCTGGAGGTGGCCGGCCCGATTGGCCAACTCACGCCCTACGTACCGGCCGGTTATGGTTTTGCCGCGATCATCGTCGCCTTTGTCGGGCGCCTACACCCGGCAGGCATGGTGTTTTCGGCGATTTTGATGAGCATGTTTTACATCGGCGGTGAGCTGGCGCAGTCGCGCCTGGGCCTGCCCAAGTCGCTGACCGGGGTGTTCCAGGGCCTGCTGCTGTTCAGCCTGTTGGCTTGCGACACGCTAATTGCCTACCGCGTGCGCTGGACGCGCCGCGCAACACCATTGACGAAAGGAGCCCGCTGATGGACGCCATCGCACTGCTGCTGGCGGCTACCCTGAGCGCAGGCACCGTGCTGGCGATCGCCTCGCTGGGCCTCTTGATCAACGAAAAAGCCGGCATCGTCAACCTTGGCGCTGAGGGCATGATGCTGTGCGCCGCCATCGCCGGTTTTGCCGCCGTGGTGCACAGCGGCAACATCTGGCTCGGTTTTCTGGCCGGCATGGCGGCCGGTGCCGTGCTGGCCGCCATCTTCGGTGTGCTGGTGATCTGGCTCAATACCAACCAGTACGCCACCGGCCTGGCGCTGAGCCTGTTTGGTGCGGGCTTCTCAGCCTTTGCTGGCATCAAGTATGTGCAGGAAAAACTGCCCGAGCAGAGCCAGTACGCCTTGCCTTGGCTGGGCGAGCTGCCTTTTGTCGGGCCGGCGCTGTTTCGCCAGCACCCCATGGTCTATATCGCCATCGGGCTGAGCGTGGGTTTGATCTGGTTTTTGTACCGCACGCGCGCCGGTTTGGTGTTGCGCTCGGTCGGCGAAAGCCCGGAATCGGCGCACGCCCTGGGTTACCCGGTGCGGCGCATCCGCTTAGGCGCCGTGGTGGCTGGCGGCGCGCTGTGCGGCCTGGCTGGCGCCTATGTCTCGGTGGTTTATACGCCGCTGTGGGTCGAGGGCATGATTGCCGGCAAAGGCTGGATTGCGCTGGCGCTGACCACCTTTGCGACCTGGCGTCCGGCACGGGTCTTGCTTGGGGCTTACCTGTTTGGCGGCGTGACCATGCTGCAGTTTCACCTGCAGGGGCTGGGAGTTGATGTGCCGCCCCAGTTCCTGACGATGTTGCCCTACCTGGCGACCATCGTGGTGCTGGTGCTGATCTCGCGCAATCCGCGCTGGATACGGCTGAACATGCCAACATCGATTGGCAAGCCCTTCTATCCGGGCGGATGATTTTTCCGGCTCATAATCGAGTTTTTTCGCCAACCTTGGCTTAACCGTCGCTACTGGAGACGACATGACTGACTTGCAAAAACGTTCATTGATCAAGCTGGCTGCACTTTCAGCCATCGCTTCCGTCGCGCTGGTCGGCTGCGGCAAAAAGGAAGAGCCCGTCAAGGCTGCTGCCCCCGTGGCAGCCGCGCCGGCCAAGCCGGCACCCTTGAAAATTGCCTTTGCTTACGTCGGCCCGGTCGGCGACGGCGGCTGGACTTTCGCGCACGACAACGGCCGCAAGGCGATTGAAAAAGAGTTTGGCGACAAGGTCGTCACCAGCTTCGTCGAAAAAGTCCCCGAGTCGGCCGACGCCGAGCGCGTACTCCGCGATATGGCGGGCCAGGGCAACACGCTGATCTTCGGCACCACCTTCGGCTACATGGAACCCATGCTCAAAGTGGCTGCAGACTTCAAAAACGTCAAGTTCGAGCACGCCACCGGCTACAAGACCGCCGACAACCTGCGCACTTACGACAGCCGCACCTACGAAGGTGCCTACATGGCCGGTGTGATCGCCGGCAAGATGAGCAAAAACGGGAAGCTGGGCGTGGTTGGCTCGATTCCCATCCCCGAGGTGGTGCGCAACATCAACGCCTTTACACTCGGCGCGCAGTCGGTCAACCCCAAGGTCACGACCAAGGTGGTGTGGGTCAACGAGTGGTTCAACCCGCCGAAAGAAACCGAAGCCGCCACCGCGCTGATCAACGGCGGCGCCGACGTGTTGTTCCAGAACACCGATTCGTCAGCCGTGCTGCAGACCGCTGAAAAAATGGGCAAACGCGCCTTCGGCTGGGATAGCGACATGACCGCCTACGGCCCCAAGGCGCACCTGGGCTCGGCCGTGATTAACTGGGGTCCGTACTACATCAAGGCCGTGAAAGACGCGCTGGACGGCAAGTGGGCGACGGGGCAGGTCTGGTGGGGCGTGAAAGAAGGCGCCATCGACATGGTGTCGATTGCCGCCGACGTGCCGGACGACACCAAAAAACGCATTGACGAGATCAGGTCCGGTTTGAAAGCCGGTACTTTCCAGATCTGGAAAGGCCCGATCATGGACAACACCGGCAAAGAGCTGATCGCCAAGGATGTGGTGGCCGACGACAAGTTTCTCGGTGGCCTGAAAACCTACGTCAAGGGTGTGGAAGGCAAAGTCCCCGGCAAATGAGTTTTTACTCCCTCTCCCAGAGGGAGAAGGGGCCAGCGCGGCAATCCTTTCCCGTCATTGCGACTGCCGCGTCGCGTTGTTCCTCGCAGTGACGGCCAGCGCGGCAATCTAGGGGTTCATGGATTGCCGCGCTTCGCTCGCAATGACGAGTGGGTGGTACTTTCGCAATTGCCAACTCCCTAATGAAATTCCAAGCTGTTACGCCCGACCGCCTGCCCGATTTGCTGCGGCACATGCCCAAGGCCGAGCTGCACATTCATATTGAAGGTTCACTTGAGCCTGAGCTGATTTTTGCGCTCGCCAAGCGCAATGCTGTGGCGATCCCGTATGCCAGCATTGAAGAGCTTCGCAGCGCTTACGCCTTCACCAACCTGCAAAGCTTTCTGGACATTTATTACGCTGGTGCCAGCGTACTTTTGAAAGAGGTGGATTTTTACGACATGGCGCGCGCCTATTTTGTAAAAGCGGCGCAAGACAATGTTGTCCACGCCGAGCTGTTTTTTGATCCGCAGACGCACACGGTACGTGGTGTCAGCATGGGTGCCGTCATCAATGGCCTGCACCGCGCCTGTGTGGATGCGCAAAAAGAGTTTGCTATCACGGCCTCGCTCATCATGTGCTTTCTGCGCCACCTGAGTGAAGCAGAAGCCTTTGAAACGCTGGAGCAGGCGCTGCCCTACCGCGACAAGATCATTGGCATAGGCCTTGATTCGGGCGAAGTTGGCAACCCGCCGGAAAAATTTGCACGCGTGTTTGCCCGTTGCAAAGCGCTTGGTTTTCACTTGGTGGCGCACGCGGGCGAAGAAGGCCCGCCAGCGTATATCTGGACGGCGCTGGACCTGCTCAAGGTCGAGCGCATAGACCACGGCGTGCAGGCCATCAAGGACGCAGCCCTGATGCAGCGCCTGGCCAAAGACCGCATTGCGCTCACGGTGTGCCCGCTGTCCAACCTCAAGCTCTGCGTGTTTCCTGACTTGGCCAGCCACAACCTGAAGGTGCTGCTTGATGCAGGCCTGATGGCGACTGTCAATTCTGATGACCCGGCCTACTTTGGCGGCTACATGAACGACAACTTCACCCAGACTTTTGCCGCCACCGGCATGACGGCGCAGCATGCCTACACCCTGGGGCGCAACAGCTTTGAGGCGAGCTTTATCGACGCATCTGCCAAGCGCGCTTATATCGACAGGCTGGATGGAGTTTTTGCGGCTTTTACCTGAGCCGTTAAAATGCTAAGTTGCAACGCGCCGCCCCGACGTGCTGCAAACCTTATTTTTCGGGCCATGTAGAGGACTACCATGTATAAAAACCTCGCTATCTCGACTGGCGTTTTGCTGGCCGCTTGCGGTGCATTACGAGGCATCGCATGAGCTACCAGGTCAAAGAAATTTTTTACACCCTGCAAGGCGAAGGTGCCAACGCTGGCCAGCCAGCGGTGTTCTGCCGCTTTGCGGGTTGCAACCTGTGGACCGGTCGTGAGAAAGACCGCGCCACTGCGGTATGCCAGTTTTGCGATACCGATTTTGTCGGCACCGACGGCACGCTGGGTGGCAAGTACCTGGATGCCAACGCACTGGCCAGCCAGATTCAAGCGCAATGGCCCGCAGGTGATGCAGCACATCGCTTTGTAGTGTTGACGGGTGGCGAGCCGCTGCTGCAAGTTGACGATGCGTTGATCGCCGCCCTGCATGAACGCAGCTTCAAAATTGCAGTTGAAACCAACGGCACGATTGCTGCACCCAAAGGCATAGACTGGATTTGCGTCAGCCCCAAGGCTGGTGCAGCGTGGGTGCAGCGCGAGGGACAGGAGCTGAAAGTGGTCTGGCCGCAGCCGTCGTTTGACCTTGCCGAGCTGGAGTCTGCCAACTTCACGCATCGTTACCTGCAACCCATGGACAACGAGCTGCGGCTTGAGAACACGCAGCGCTGCATCAGCCTGTGCATGCAACGCCCGGCCTGGCGCCTCAGTCTGCAAACCCACAAGATCACTGGAATCCGCTAGATGATTTACGAAATTTCCCAACGCTTCTTCTTTGATGCAGCCCACACGCTGAAGCGCGAAATCGAGCGTGACAGCAGCCTGCGCATCCACGGCCACAGCTACAACGCCGAGGTCATGCTGTCGGGCCAGCCCGACCCGCTATGCGGCATGGTGATGGACCTAGGCCTGGTGCGCGAGGCGATTGCGCAAGTGCGCATCAAGCTGGATCACCACATGCTCGACGACATTGAAGGCCTTGGCCCGGCCACGCTGGAAAACCTGTGTGCCTTTGTCTGGCGTGAGTTGGCCGCCAGCGTACCGGGCATTTCTGCCGTGCGTATCTGGCGCGAGTCGGTGGGTGACAGCTGCACGCTGCGCGCATGAAAGCCTACCGCGCATCGTTGCTGTACTTTGCTGACCCTCGCTTAAACGGGGAGAGCGGGGGGAAGGCCCGCGCGGTATACGAAGAAGACGGTCTGCTGGTGGTTGGTCCTGATACCGATGGTCTACAGCTTGTTCAGGCCATTGGCAGTTACCAGCAACTCTCGGCAAGCTATCCGGGGGTTGATGTCCAGCACTTCCCTGGCCGCATCATCGCGCCAGGTTTTATCGACATGCACGTGCATTACCCGCAGCTCGATGTGATGGGTTCGCCCGCCGCAGGCTTGTTGCCCTGGCTTGAGAGCTACACCTTCCCGCATGAAACTCGTTTTGCTTCAACTGAATACAACATACCAGCGGCCAAGTTTTTTATTGAAGAACTGCTGCGTAATGGCGTAACGACGGCGCTGGTTTTTGCCACCTCGCACCCCGAGTCGGTTCATGCGCTGCTGGGCCAGGCGCAAAGCCAGCAACTGCGCATGATTGCCGGCAAGGTCTTGATGGACCAGAACTCGCCCGACGGCGTGCGCGACAACACTGAACAAAGTCTGTTAGATACCGAAGCGCTTATCAACCAATGGCACGGCGTTGACCGCCTCGGCTACGCCATCACGCCACGCTTTGTGCCCAGTTGCAGCGCGGCGCAGCTTGGCGGTGCGGGTGAGCTGGCCGCGAAGTACCAGGACGTGTGGATTCAATCCCACGTTGCCGAGAACCTTGACGAAATCGCCTCGGTCAAACGCCTCTACCCCCAGGCGCGCAGCTATCTCAGCGTGTATGAACAGTTCGGTCTTTTGAGGCCGCGCGCCGTTTACGCCCACTGCATTCATATCGACGATGTTGACCGCGCACTGATGCGCGCTACCTGCACGGCGGCGGCGGTTTCGCCCACCAGCAACCTGTTTTTGGGCAGCGGTTTTTTCGACTATGCCAGCGCCGATCGCGCGGGTACCTTGTACGGCCTGGCCAGCGATGTGGGCGGCGGCACCTCGTTCAGCCCGTTCCACACCATGCTGGCCGCCTACTACGTTGGTCGTGAGGGTCAGACCAAAACCGGCGTGTCTTTGAGCCCGCAGAATTTGTGGTGGCAACATACCGCAGGCGCTGCCAAAGCCCTTAGCTTAGAAGGCGTGATCGGCAACCTGCTGCCCGGCTGCGAGGCCGACTTTGTGGTGCTGAATCCCAAGGCCACGCCGCTGCTAGAGCGCCGCACCGCACAGGCGGGCAATCTGGACGAGTTGCTGTTTGCCCTGATCGTGCTGGGTGACGACCGCGTGATCGAGAAAACAGTCAT